>NZ_DATIDY010000270.1:0-2032 GCF_035456085.1 Flavobacterium sp. | reverse complement strand
TAAAAATAGACGCTTTCTCCCCATTTATCATTGATTTCGGAAATGACTTCTTGTTGACGAGTAGAACGCTCCCGTATTAATTCATTGACAAATGCCAGAGGAATGAGCAATATTAGAGTTAAAAAAGCTACCATTATCATTTTGGCAGTTGTCGATTGAAAAAGAGATTGAAGAAAAGAAAGAGGAGCAGGGTTTTGATTTTCTGTTGTTTCCATGGTTTTTTAGTTTAAATATTATAGTAATTGATAAGAATGTAGAATGGTGTAATACAAGATTGCTATGGGGATGTTGCCTAAAAGAATTATAATTTTTTGTGCAATATATTTTCGGATTTGAGGGAAAATATAATAGTAATGAAGTAAGTGCAAAAACATAATAATATTGAGCGGCAAAGCCATAATAATAAAGATGCATCCTATGATAAAAACAAAAGAAGGATCTTTTAGAGTTAGTAATAAAATAAAAAATAACGTGCCGATAGTAAAGCAACCAAGGGCGAGTTCGATAGCGGTTCTGCCATCAAAAGGTTCTTCTTGGGTTAAGGTGGTTTGCATAGTTTGTTATTAGTTTATGATTGAGTAGATTTTTTTTAAGAAATAAAATAAATAGATGTAAACTCCAAAATAAAAGGAAAACAATAGCGCATGAACCGATGTTAGAGAAGTAAACACGGCCTGAAAAAGTTCTAATGGATTACTCAAAATATCCCAACTGTTGTATCTAAGAATTCTGCCTAAATAGATTCCTATACCACATAAAATGCAAATCAAAGGCATTATTAAATTGGTAATTAGGGGAGAAGTATAGGTTTTTATAATGTTTTCAAATTCAATTAATGAAATGATTCCAAGTGTAAAGCCTATTAAAGCATAGGAACTTATAACCACCAAATCAAACCAAAATAAGTTATTGTTTGATTGTGTTAAATGAATTAAATCAGTCAGTATATAAAATGAATTTGGCAGAAATAATAGCCAAAGAAAAAGTAATGAAAGTGTTATGATTTTACTTTTTTGAATACTAATATGAGCTTTTAAATAGCTAATAAATAGATGAGGAATGAAAGCAAGAAACAAATTCCAAACCAAGAAAAGATGGTATCCGGAATTGGTCAGTTTTCCTCTTATGGCAAGTAAAGCAAGACAGTAAGTCGTGAATAAAAGTAAAATGCTATTAATTTTACGGTCGCTGTTGAATAGTTTAATAATGAGTTGCATAATTTTAGGTATTAAAAGTTTGTTTCAATTTGAATAATATTGTTTTACTTTTTAAAAGTACTTTGAATTTCAAAGTTTATAATTAAAAAAATAGATTATCGTTTCTGTATTAATTTTTCCAGGGCATTAATATGATCTTGGAAAGCTTTTCGTCCTTCTTTGGTTGCCCTATAACTTGTATTTGGTTTTTTACCGATGAATTGTTTTTCAATCGCAATGTAATTTTCTAGTTCTAAAGCTTTGGTATGGCTAGCTAAATTACCATCGGTAACGCCTAGTAATTCTTTTAAAGTACTAAAATCGGCAGAATCATTAACCATCAAAACAGACATAATTCCCAGTCGGATTCGATGATCAAAAGCTTTATTGATATTTTGAATTATATTTTTCAAATCTTTAGTAAGTGTCTATTATTTTGGTTACAATTTTGGATTGTTCCAGGTTTGATGGTGCTACAACATTTTCTTCGAGCGGAATATTGGTTCCGTATCTTTCAGATAATATAGTTTGAACTCGAGCATCTTTTAGATTAAAATCTTTCATTTTTTGAAGTGGACACAATTCGATTCCTGCACCATTTTTATATATTTTCCAAATCAATTCCGAACAATATATTTTATCATCAGACCATTCAAAATATAAATCATAGTCTTTGTTGTTTAGCTGTTTTGCAAAGGCTTTCATTTTTTGTAATGTTGAAGTATTGAGTATCGTCGATGCATTTTTCAATCGTGTAGCTACAAAATGGTTTTCTTTTCCATGCATAATCCAATCTGTGAGTGGAGTATATTTTACAGGTTGAACTGCTTCAAAAA
>NZ_DATIDY010000269.1:0-3316 GCF_035456085.1 Flavobacterium sp. | reverse complement strand
CCCACGCTAGCAGTTGCATAACCAAGGGATCTTTTTTGCTTTTTGATTCCCATTGCTGTGGTTACTGTTACGCCTTCAAGCTCAGTAGCTGCACTTGAAAGGTTAATGTTTATCAACGTTGAACTCGCTTTGCGTTCTTGAGATTTCATCCCAATAAAGCTAAACACTAATGTTTGTTCTTCTGTAGCTTTGATAGAATATTTACCGTCAAAATCAGTTTGTGTTCCATTTCGAGTTCCTTTAATCAATACAGTTACGCCAGGGATGGGTAAGTTTGCATTATCTTTTACAACACCCGAAACAGTTCTTTCTTGCGCAAAAGAGATCTGCGCCATTAGTACTGCAATCAGTACTAATAGTCCATTGAACTTTAGTTTCATTTTTAAATATTTTGAATTAGTGTCGCAAAACTCACAATAATTTGTTAATTATCCTAATGGGATTTCCTTTTTTTTATGACTGAAATTGATATTTAACATTATTGACTGATAGTTGTTAACGCTTATAAATACTGGTGTTTTTCTTACGTGCTTATTTATTTTTTAATTATAAACTATTATTTTTTATTAATCTATTACTTGTTAAATATTTGTTAATTTTAAGTAAGAAATATTTACTAAAAAAAGCGTATTGCTTTATGTAACAGTTTGTTGAATTTTTATATTTTTTGTTAAATAAAAAAATAATTTAAGTTTTATTGTTATATAAGTAGAATTTATAGACTTGTTTATTTTGAGAGTATTTTCTTTTTTTTTACAGATTTACTAAAACGTAATAGTGGATTTGTTTCTTTTATATATTTTTTTCAATATGTTAAGATTTTTCTTTCTTATCTCGTACGAGAAAATTGGAGATTTTTTTTTTGTAATTTATTTCTATAAAAAAATTTATGAAAAATGAATTCAGCAGATAAATAAGTGTGATAAATAAGTTAAAAGGGCTAGTTGTTTGCATTGTTTCGTTCTAAAATAACCATACATGAAATCGTTATTAAAGAGAATAATATTTACATTTAGCAAAACTACATGAAAACTAAGCACTCGAACAATCAATCATTTTAAACAAAAGAAAGAAAATATTGTCTGGTATAATATAGAAATCTATAAAAAGGATTTGGATCAGTTCTTTTTTTAAAATTATATATCAACTTTATCTGTGTTGGTTAAAAAACAAAAATGTTGAACTGTATTTTTTATAAATAATGTAATTATAAAGTGGTTTTGTATTGTTAAAAATTAATATTGTAATTTATTGTAACAATACTGTTTGAGAATTTGAGATCTTGTTTAGAACTATTACCATTAGTAATTGCAAATTTCAACAAACCATTTGCAGTTTGTAATCCCAAACCTAATCCAATGCCCAGGAGCTTTTTATTGCTTTTTTCAGTTGAAGAAATTGTTGGATCTTCGTAATAGCAGTAATCTAAAATTGAATTAAAATACAAATTTTGAGAGATTAAATATCTATATTCGGTTATTAATGCAATTGCTAAATTTGCCTGTAAGCTGTTTTCGGCAAATCCTCTTACTGAATTAATTCCACCAAAACGATATAATTCATTAGTTATATAATCACCGCTTTTTAAATAATAGTTCTGGCTTTTTATATTTATAATATTTTTTTCATTAATATAAAAGTCGTTCATTAAATTGAGATTTATAAAATTCTGTTTGGCAGATGTATTTTCTGTTGTTTTTCTATCTCCTGTTCCCACGGTTATATTTAAATATGTCTTTACAGGAAACAGTTTATTTTTTGTATTACTTTTTTTTGATTCGAATGAGGTGGTATAAAATGAATTTTTATAATCGGTTAAATTTTGACTATTTAAATTTTGAATATCGCTCGATTCAGTCGATTCGTAACCAATATAGATTCGTTTGTTGTAATCTAGAAAATAGCCTAATTGTAAAGCTGTTTTTGTATTTTGAAAAATACTATCCTGTTTGAAGATATTGATTTGCGCTTTCAAAGCTATAGGGCTGTTGAATAAATAAGGGATATTTAGATTTCCGTTAAATAGCTTTTGATTATTTCCATTGTTTTTCCAATAAATAGATATTTGTTCTCCATTTCTTAGTGCGTTTACTAAGGTTAAATCGAGATATCCGTTGAATTGAATTTTTTTATTTTCTGTATTATTAAAACCTAAGTAGCCGTCAAAATTATTTGCTTTCCTTTTTTCTAAATAAACGTATACTTTGGTGGTGTCTTTTGTAAATAATATTTCTGGGAATTTGATTTGATTAACAAAACCAAACTCTTCAAAGTCTTGATGAATTTTTTTTACTGTTTCTTGATTGAAGATTTTGTTTTTGTATTTTTTGATGATCTGCTTTTCTGCCCCTTTTGGAAAAAATTTTTTCTGCTGTAGATTTGAGTATTTTATTTCAATAGAATTTAAATTTCTTTTGCTGTCAGAAGAAATTAATAAGTCGGCATATAAATTTTGATTTTTCTGTTGAATGTTGATCAGTTTTACTTTAGCGAACGCATAACCATTTGTTTCTAAATTATGTAATGCTTGATTCAAAAACCGTTCGATTTGATAGTAGGGTAAGATTATAGAATCCTGATTGGCTTTTAATAAGTTGGTTAGAAGTGGATTGTTTTTTATACCTATATATATATGTACGTTTTTTATTTTTTTTTCAAGTGAAATCTTGGCGATATAAGTACTGTCGTTTTCTTTGTTTTTTTCAAGTATTCGATTGTTTATATAGCCGATCTCTGTTAGTTTTTTGCTAACCAATTTTATTTCTTCATTTAATTCTTTTGCATTTTGTTGTTTGGTTGAATAACCTATCGAATCAATCGTTCTTGTTTCAATTGTAGTTTTTCCAATTATTTTCAATTGAAGCGTCTGGCCTTTGGAGGTTAAATGAATAAATAAAAAAAACACAATAAGGATTTTTGATTTCAATTTTTGATTTCTTTTGATAAAATAACATGAAATAATTTATTTGACTTTTATTGAAAGCTAAATGTATACAAAAGTAAAAGATTGCCTGACAAACGGCATAATTTTTTTTGCTAATTACTACCGACTAATTAGTAATCACTTATAATCAATCGCTAGTTTTTGAAAATAAATCAATTATGGTTTGTAGAGTGAAAATTAATTTATACATTTGCAACCCCGTAAAAAGCGGGATTTTAATATAATAAGAAATTTTAGTATTAATTATGCCAACAATTCAACAATTAGTAAGAACAGGAAGAACTCAGATAACTAAGAAGAGTAAATCGGTTGCTTTAGATTCTTGTCCTCAAAGAAGAGGGGTTTGTACGCGTGTTTACACTACTACACCAA
>NZ_DATIDY010000268.1:0-3352 GCF_035456085.1 Flavobacterium sp. | reverse complement strand
AAATCACTTACTTTTTAAGCTAAAAGAAGCTGAAGCTTTGATCTTGAACATTCCCGAAGAAACTTTCCAAGAAGAAGCAACTGATGTAAATGAGCCAATAGAGTTAAATGTTAATTCGACGAATCAAGTGGTATATAATTTCTATACAGGTAAAGTGTCAACAGCTAATATTTGCGATTTGATTCCTCCATCTACTCCCAGTATAAAAACGCAATGGAAAGCAGCGTCTGGCGTTATAGAAATTGCTACTGAAGCGGTAAAAAAAGTTAACGATGCTGACAAAAGCACTAGAATAACCGGATATAAAAACAGTATTGTTTTTAGAAATATTACTTTCGAGAAAGAAGATAAAACGACTCAGTTTTATGAAACTTTTGTTTTTGGCGAATATGTTAGACCTGTTGAAAATCCATTGCCGTTTGCATTTAATCAATTGTTGTTTATTTGTTCCAGCGGACTTGTTTACGAATTTAGTGGTGGGGAATCTTTAACACTCAATATTGATCCAGCTCTGATTGTAAATGAGGTTACTCCGATAGATCAGCCAAGAAAAGGAACTATAGGATTGGCTAAGAATAAATTAGTTTATCATTTATATAACAGTGTGGTTCCTCCAGAATATTTCTGCCAGCCAACAGATCCATTATTACCAACTGTTAAAGAAGAATGGTTAGGGAAAGTAGGAGGAGAGATCGAAGTTTCTACTACGACAACAGGTCCAAACGTTTTTAAGCATACAATTGTTCTTAAAAATGTAACTATGGAAAAAGGAAATAGCAATTTCCAATTGGGTAATAATTACAAATATGGTGAACTGCAAACGGTTAAGCAATAAATAAAAGATATAAAAAAAACGTCAATACTTATAAATATTGACGTTTTTTTATGGGTAAAAGCTAAGCTACTTATTGTTTTGTTTAAAATAAACTTCGGTAGCACCTTGTCCATATTTTTGATAATTTGCATCCTGGAAAACGACATTGTCATAACGTCCAAGAAGAAAATCCAATTCGGCTTTGAGAATTCCTTCGCCAACACCGTGAATGAATACAATTTTCGGAATTCGGTTGCGAATTGCAAATTCGATATGGCGTTGAGCAGTTTCGGCCTGCAAAGTCAAAATATCATAATTAGACATTCCGCGTTTGTTAGGAACTAATTTTTCGATGTGCAAATCAAATTCAGGAACAGGCAATTCGTTTTTGTCTTTTTTCTCTTTTACGAAACTGCGAGGTTTTGGAATTTCCTTTTCTTTTTTTATTTCGTTGATATTAATGCCTTTGATTCCATCCATTAAGTTGGTTGAAGATTCGCCAATTTTTATCAATTCGTTAGCGGTAAAATTCATCACAAAACCATCTACTGTTTCGACGGTAATGACTTTGTCTTTTACCGATACAACTACACCGTCTACTGCTTCATCGAGCACCGAAACTTTATCTCCTTTATTGAACATTGTCTTCGTCGTTATCTTGGTTTTTACTTGGAGTTTTACTACTTAACCACATCATTCCCATCATGAAAACAACAATGGCAGCTACCATTATATAAACGTTTTTATCATCAAGTGATTGCTCATAAAGTGCAGCACCAATAGCTAAAACCATTATTAGAATTATAAATTTTTTCATCATTTCATTTTCAGGCTTCAAAAATACTAAACTTTGGGGGAGTTTTGATTCAAACCATTTGTGTTTTTTGAAAGTCATTGCGAGGAACGAAGCAATCTCACTAACAAAAGCAAATCCAACAAATCATTGGAACGGATATACTAAATGTGATTAGTTAGCGCTCCAATGATTTCACTCGGTGCTTTGTTCTTAGAAATGACTCGCAAATGTTATTAAGTTAAGCTGCAAAGTTTATTTTGAATTTAGCATGAGTTACGGATAGTCAAATTTCCAATCATTTATCCACAATCTTGTCATTCCGTAGGAATCTCCGTAAGAAACTCCACAAAGATTGACGCTTTTGATTATGGAACTCCTCGTTGAGATTCCTACGGAATGACAAAACAGGATCTATATTCACTATTTAATAGTTTTTTAGTAGACCCTATTTATTCCAATCAATTTTTCTGGAGAAGTACATTACAGCCGCCAATATGCCAAATAAACCAATGCTTCCTACTAATAAAGCGTAGTTTTCTAATTGTATGATGACGTAGATGAAGGTGTATAATCCTGTAAGTGCAGCGGCTATAAACATTGGAAATTTGCGCTGTTTTAGAATTGAAACGGAGTAGAGCGATATTAGCGTGATGACCGCGATGGCTGCGATGAAATAAGCTTTTGTGAAACTGCTGTGCTCTGTAATTGAAATAAGCAGTGTGTAAAATAAAATAAGTGCCAGACCAATCATCGAGTATTGGAAAATATGGATTTTGATTTTGCTGATGGATTGGATTAGAAAGAAAATTAAAAATGTCAAGCCAATTACCAGAAAACCATATTTTGAGGCTCTTTCGTTTTGTTGGTATTGATCAACAGGAATGATAAAATCAACTCCAAATGCATAAGTGCCTAAATCGGGTAAATTTTCGAAGAATTGTTGTGGAAAAGCTCGGTTAATGTGAAGAATTTTCCAATTAGCTTCAAATCCGTTGTCGCTGATTTTTTTGGTTTTATCATCTGGTAAAAAATTCCCTGTAAAACTTGGCGAAGTCCAGTTGGATTGCATTTTTAGCTGAGTGATTTTTCCAATCGGAACCATTTTGATTTGCTTGCTTCCGTTGTAAGTGATGTCAAAATTGAAGTTGGTTTTATCTGCTTTCAAAATATTCTTTAAGTCGATAAAACCAGTTTCGAGAGCCTGAGTAGAGTCGTTTAAATTTGTGCTGTAAACCGGTTCGAAAGTAAATTTGGTTCCGCCGAGATTGATCTTTACTTCGTCTTTTATGCTTTTTAGGTTTGTTGTTTTGATTAAAATGGTGGCTTTGTTCCATTGAATAACATCAGGAGAAATATTTTTACTGCTAAAATCAGGCTGAATGTATTGACCATTAAAATTCATTTTGGAACTATATACAACCGATTCGTAATTGTTTCGATTAAGCACTTTGGTGATTACATTGGATTTGGCTTTTAAATCTTCAGGGAAAAAGTAAGCGTATTTGGTAATTGCTTTTTGCTGTTTGAATGTTTCGTTTGTTTTTTGATTGATTGATAATGTTTCTTCAAAAACGGTATAAGGAACTTTTAAGATTGGTCCGTAAAAATAGACGCTTTCTCCCCATTTATCATTGATTTCGGAAATGACTTCTTGTTGACGAGTAGAACGCTCCCGTATTAATTCATTGACAAATGCCAGAGGAATGAGCAATATTAGAGTTAAAAAAGCTACCATTATCATT
>NZ_DATIDY010000267.1:0-13579 GCF_035456085.1 Flavobacterium sp. | reverse complement strand
GCTCCAAATCCTGTTTGCCATTCAAATTTACCATTTATCCATCTTTTTTCATTGATGAATTTGGAAGAATTGGCTTTAATGTCCCGAACTAAATCAGACAGTGCTTTATTGGGTTTTAATCCAACCAAAATATGGATATGGTCAGACATTCCATTAATAGCTATTAATTTTTGACCTTCATTGGTGGTGATTCCTGTGATGTATTTATATAATTCGTCTTTCCAATTATTGGAAATCAAATTTTGCCTTCCTTTTACCGCAAAAACAATATGAATGTAAATCTGTGTATAGGTATTTGCCATTATAAATATTTCAATAAATCTATAAATATGTCGCTCCTAATGGAGCTCTTTTGACTGTGATATGATATGCTATAAATATATTGCTCCTCTGGAGCTTTGATTGTGAGTTCTTACTTGAATTTTAAACCCAATCAATTGGTGATTCTAATACTTTTATTAATTTCTCTTCTTCACTTCCAGCTTCCGGATGATGGTCGTAAACCCACTGAACATGTGGCGGCAAACTCATCAAAATGCTTTCAATTCTACCATTGGTTCTTAATCCAAAAAGTGTGCCTTTGTCATGTACCAAATTAAATTCTACATAACGGCCACGGCGGATTTCCTGCCAAGTTTTTTGTTCATCAGTATATGACAATGCTTTTCTTTTTTCAACAATTGGAACATACGCTTCGAGAAAACTATTCCCAACTTCTGTAACAAAGTTAAACCAATTTTCCATTGACATAGAGTCGGTTGCTTTACAATAATCGAAGAACAAACCACCAATTCCACGGGCTTCGTTGCGGTGTGCGTTCCAAAAATAAGCATCACATTGCTTTTTGTATTTTGGATAAAAATCAGGATTGTGTTTGTCGCAAGCGGTTTTACAAGTTTGATGAAAGTGCGTTGCATCTTCCTCAAACAAATAATAAGGAGTTAAATCCTGTCCTCCGCCAAACCATTGCTGAATCACATTTCCGTTATCATCATACATTTCGAAATAGCGCCAATTGGCATGAACCGTTGGTACCATTGGACTTTTTGGATGTAAAACCAAACTCAACCCGCAGGCAAAAAAATCGGCTTCACCAACGTTGAACATTTTTTGCATAGAATCAGGTAATTTTCCATGAACGGCAGAAATATTAACGCCGCCTTTTTCAAAAACGGCTCCATTTTCTATTACTCGGGTTCTTCCTCCGCCACCTTCTGGACGCTTCCAAAGGTCTTCTTTGAATTTGGCTTGACCATCAACTGCTTCTAATCCGGCTACTATTTGGTCTTGAAGGTTTTGTATGTAGGAATAAAATTTATCTTTCATTTTTATAATATTCTGATTTAAGCAAGCCGAAGTAAACCGAGTTTTGTAATTCACCTTCACCGTTTCTAAATTCGTCCCTTAAAATTCCTTCTTGCTTAAAGTTGTGTTTTAATGCAATTCGTTGGCTTGCCAAATTAATTTCTGAAGTACAAATAAAAACCTTGTTCATCAGTAATTCATTGAAACAAAAATCAAGTGCATTAGCAACCATTTTTGATGTAATTCCGTTACCCTGAAAATCTTCATCAATAAAATAGGCTAACTCACATTTAGAAATGCGGATATCTATATTTTTTATACATAAATAACCAATCAAGTCATTGGTAATTAAATTTCTGGTATAAAAATAATAACCTGTTTTGTTTTTCTCTACCTCAACACAGTGAGCGATATAATCCTCAGTCCTTTCATCAGTAGCACAATTGGCTAAAGTTACTGGAAAAGTCATTCTAATAAAATTTCTATTCTTATCAATTAGTTTGTAAAACTCTTCGGGAAGAATATTTTCAATTCGGTCTGTTTTCCAATCTGTAAAACTCATTTCTATTTATTTTTAACAGAAGCTATTTTATTAAAAATTCCAAACGAAAAAGTCTTGCTTTCTTGTTGAATGTAATTGTAAATAACAAGAGCTTTTTCAGTAAATTCAAACTGATTCTCTTTAGAAAGCACAACCAAAACATCAGCAAATTGCTCTAGTTGCGCCCAGTCTAAATGATTTTGCATTAGCAAAGTAATCAAATCGTTAGCTGGCATTTCAACTAAAGTTTCTATATTCAGTCCAAACCCTTTCAATTGCTCTTCAATCTGATTTAAGTCTTCAAGATTCCAAAATTTTGGCACATAAACTATTGACATCAACTTTTTGAGTATGTTGTCAATCCGAATACTTTCTTGGTCTCTTAAACTTTTGTTGAGCATGTTCTTATTGGATGTTGGTTGATGGTTGTTAGTTAATAGGTGTGAATGATTTTCTAACAACTATCAACTAACAACAGTCAACTATTTTTTCTCATATTCTTTCACCGCATCCACAAACGCTTTGGCGTGATCCACAGGAATATTTGGTAAAATTCCGTGGCCTAAGTTGGCGATGTATTTGTCTTTTCCGAATTCGTCAATCATTTCATGAACCATTTTCTTGATGGTCGGAATTGGAGAAAGCAATCTCGACGGATCAAAATTCCCCTGCAAAGTCACTTTCCCACCAGATAAATAACGGGCGTTTCTTGGCGTACATGTCCAATCTACTCCAAGAGCTGAAGCTTTACTTTTACCCATTTCATTCAAAGCAAACCAACATCCTTTTCCGAAAACAATTACCGGAGTGATTTCTGCCAATGCTTCAACGATTTGATTGATGTATTTCCATGAAAACTCTTGGTAATCAGTTGGAGAAAGCATTCCTCCCCAAGAATCAAAAATCTGAATGGCATTACAGCCTGCATTTACTTTTTCTTTCAAATATAAAATAGTCGTATCGGTGATTTTTTGCAATAAAGTGTGAGCCGCTACTGGGTTTGAAAAACAAAATCCTTTGGCAGTGTCAAAACTTTTAGAACCTTTACCTTCAACGGCATAACAAAAAATTGTCCAAGGAGAACCTGCGAAACCAATTAATGGCACCTCATTATCCAACATTTCTTTGGTTAATTTGATAGCATCAAAAACATAACCTAAAGTTTCATTTACATCTGGAACAAAAACCTGATTCACTTGCTCCATCGTGCGAATTGGGTTTGGAATAATCGGTCCCAAATTGTCTTTCAATTCTACGTGAATACCCATTGCCCTTGGCACTACCAAAATATCTGAAAACAAAATCGCAGCATCAGGTTTTACAATTCGTATTGGCTGAACGGTGATTTCAGCTGCCAATTCAGGAGTTTCGCAACGAGTAAAAAAATCATATTTGTCACGTAATGCTCTGAATTCTGGCAAATATCTTCCCGCTTGACGCATCATCCAAACTGGTGGGCGTTGTACTGTTTCTCCTTTTAGTGCTTTTAAAAATAGGTCGTTCTTTAACATAGTTTTTATTTAAAACCTAACTAGTTTTGAAAATCTGTTAGGTTTGTTATTGTTATTTATATTCTTCGATTACTGCTTCAATCACGTCCTCAACGGTAGGTTGTTCAGCGATGATGATATTTTTAGTTTTATTTTCTAATGCTGATGCCGTGGTTTCGCCAATGCAAAAGCAAAGTTCTTTTTTAATAGTATTCTCTTTCAAAAAACTTTCTACTCCCGAAGGGCTGAAAAACAAAATGGCTTCTACTGGATTCTTTATTTTATGAGGAGTTAATGTCGTTTCATAAACATTGATTTCATTAAAAACAATTCCAGCTTCTTTTAAAGCTTTTGGCAATGTTTCTCTGCGAAGGTTTCCGCTGAAAAAAGTATAGCTTTCTGATTTGTAAATCAAAGTGATGATTTCGCCTAAATCGGATGCATAGTCTGTATAAGCAACAACTTCAAAGCCATTGTCAGAAAGTAAACTTTCGGTTTTTAAACCCACACAATATGCTTTTTTAGATTTTAATTGCTCTAAATCGGGATGTTGCAAAACACTTTCAACTGCATTTTGACTGGTAAAAATCAAACTTTCATTGATGTTTTTTAAGTCAAAAGACTTTATTTTGGTTGCAATAAAATCATTTTCTACAACCTCAAAACCCGCTTCAATCAGTGGTTGTTTTTGATATTCTGCAAGTATTTTGGTCGAGAGTATTTTCATGATTTTGCTAAATCGAAATTATTTTTTCAAAGCTGCTTTAATTGTTGCCATCAATTCGGCTCCGCCATTCTCTAGAATTTCTTTGGCACAATTAAAACCTAATTTTTTCCATTCTCCAACGGGTACCACTTTTTCAATTTCTAATTTTTGTTTTCCATCAATAGACAACAAAGCACCTTTGAAAGTAAAAGTATCTTCTAACTCGCAATACGTTGCTAGTGCGCCAATCGGTGCGGTACAACCTCCTTCAAGGATTTTCAAGAATTGTCTTTCGATATGCGTACAAACTTCGGTTTCGACATCATTTAATTGAGATACGGCATCCAAAACATATTCGTCATTTGCCATTGCCACAACCACCATCGCTCCTTGAGCGGGAGCAGGAATCATCCAGTCCAAATTGATAAATTCTGTTGGTTTCAAATTGATTCTTTCCAAGCCTGCTGAAGCAAAGACGGCTCCATTCCAATCATTTTCATTTAGCTTTTGCATTCTCGTATTTACGTTTCCACGCAAATCGACAACGGTATGGTTAGGATATTTGTTAAGCCACATCGCCTGACGACGCAAACTTCCTGTAGCTATTGTTCCATTTTCTTCCAGAAAATCAAGGTTTCCTTTATGAACTAAAATATCTAAAGTGTTCGCTCTTTCCAAAACCGCACCTTGAACAATGCCGATTGGCAAAGCCGTTGGCACATCCTTCATTGAGTGCACAGCAATATCTACCTGACCATTAATCATGGCAATGTCCAATGTTTTGGTGAAAATTCCGGTAATTCCTAATTCGTAAAGAGGTTTATCGAGAATGATGTCGCCTTGGGATTTTACGGCAATGATTTCGGTTTTATAACCCAAATCGTTTAGTTTTTTTTCTACCGTGTGGGCTTGCCATAAAGCGAGTTCGCTGTCACGTGTTCCTATTCTTATTGTTTTTTCTGCCATTTTCTCGCAAAGGCGCAAAGGCGCAAAATTTATTTAGTAACCGTTTCTAATTGAAATACTTTTTCGATCCATTCAATGCTCTCATCCACCATTGTGTCTTCGTTTTTCAAGTGATTCGCAAAATGAGTAGTGATTTTTTGAATGATTCTGGCACTGATAATTTCAGCTTGCTCTTCATTAAAATTGGATATTTTTTTACTTTGAAAATCCAATTCTGAGTTTTTAATAGAATTTAATTTCTCTTTTAAAGCATTTATCGTTGGCGCAAACTTTCTTACTTTGGTCCAAGCCAAAAATTCTTCTTTGATTTCTTCAATGATAGCTTCGGCGGCTGGAATATGAGCTTTTCTATTTTCTAATGTTTCATCTGTCATTTGCGACAAATGATCCATATGAATTAAAGTAACTTCTTCTAAATCTTTAACATTCTCGTTGACATTCTTCGGAATTGATAAATCCAAAATCAACAATGGTTTTTTCAAATTCAAAATAGCTTTGTCAATCGTTGGATTTTGAGCACCCGTAGCCACAACTACAACATCTGCTTTTTGCAATTCGATGTGCAATTCCGAATAATCTTTAACAATAAGATTCAGTTTTCCCGCTAATTTCTCCGCTTTATCTTTGGTTCTGTTGATTAACGTAATGTGCTCGTTTTTGGTGTGTTTTACCAGATTCTCACAAGTATTTCTTCCGATTTTCCCTGTTCCGAAAAGTAAAATATTTTTGTTCCCGATGTCTGGAACATTTTTAATGATATATTGAACCGAAGCAAAAGATACCGAGGTGGCACCTGAACTGATTTCAGTTTCATTTTTGATTTTTTTGCTGGCTTGAATCACCGCATTCACCAAACGTTCCATAAAAGCATTGGCCAATCCCATTGCTCTGGCCTCGGCAAACCCATTTCGAATTTGGCTGATAATTTCAAAATCGCCTAGAATTTGACTATCCAAACCAGTCCCAACACGGAATAAATGCGAAATGGCTTCTTGGTTTTTATAAACGTAAGCTACTTTTTGAAAATCTTCAACAGTACCGTTACTGTTATCACAAAGTAATTTTATAAGTTGAAAAGGGTGTTCGGCGTGGCCGTAGATCTCAGTTCTATTACAAGTGGATGTCACAAATAAACTTTCGATTCCATCATTTTTGGCTTGCTTCAATAAATTCGTTTGTGCCAAAGCGTCTAAACTAAATTTACCTCTTATCTCAGCATCTGCCTTTTTGTAACTAAGGCCAATTGAGTAAAAATAGAGATGCTTCGAAACGTTATGATTTTTCATAGTATTCACTTTCCTTAAAGTTTTACAAAATTATTACTATGAGTTTGATAAAAACAACGCTAAAAGTACTTTTTGTATCGCTTCATGCTTTTTTGGATTTAAATCGTTATTTTTTAATAAAAACTAGTAATTTTGTAGTGTTAAAAAGGGTTCTTTATGCAATAATTTAGAGCCAATCTAAATAAAGGATTTTTTTGTCTTTAAAAAAATATCGCTATGGGTTCACAAGAAATTATAACTATCGAAGATGATTTTACTTTAATTCGCTTTCAAAATGACAGCGAAGTCAGTTTTCAGGCTGAGCATCAAGTAAATAGCGGATTGATTCAATTTCATTTTGGTTTAAAGGGTAATGCAAAATTTCTATTCAACCAAGGAACATATGCTTTGGAATTGAAAGATGAAAAGTCATTGCTATTGTATAATCCGCAAAAGGAATTGCCATTAAATTTAGAATTAGCACCAAATTCTTGGGTGATTTCGGTCATTATTTCCATTAAAAAATTTCATGCTTTGTTTTCAAATGAAGCCAATTATATTACTTTTTTGAGTGATGACAATCGGGACAAAAAGTATTATAAAGAAGATGATATCAGTCCGTCAATGGCAATTGTCCTAACACAATTGTTTCATTACAGCCTGCATCCATCGATCAAAAATTTATATTACAAAGGAAAAGGATACGAATTATTGAGTTTGTATTTTAATCGAACTGAAGATCCAAACGCCGAACAATGCCCATTTTTAATTGATGAAGACAATGTCTTTAAAATCAAAAAAGCCAAAGAAATCATCATCGCTAATATGGCTGAACCTCCAGGTTTACAAGAATTAGCAGACGAAATAGGTTTGACTTTAAAAAAACTCAAAATGGGTTTCAAACAAATTTACGGCGATACCGTTTATGGTTTTTTATTTGATTATAAAATGGATTATGCCCGAAAATTGCTCGATAGCGGTTCCTATAACGTAAACGAAGTTGGTTTGAAAATTGGCTACAGCACCGGAAGTCATTTCATAGCCGCTTTCAAAAAGAAATTTGGAACAACTCCCAAAAAATATTTAATGTCTATAAATACAAATGTGTAAAAAACTATTGTTTTAAGATATTGAAACATAACTAAAAAATAACATTTATCATATTTCCAAAAAGTAGCTTTCTATACTTTTGGTTAAAATTAAAATCTACACATGAAAGGCGTATTATTAGTAAACTTAGGCTCTCCTGAAAGCCCTGAACCAAAAGATGTAAAACCATATTTAGACGAATTTTTAATGGACAAATACGTGATAGATGTGCCGTATTTGTTGCGTGCTTTTTTGGTTCGCGGTATTATTTTAAGAAAACGCCCAGAAGAATCGGCTCATGCCTATCAAAAAATTTGGACACCGGAAGGTTCGCCTTTAATTGTCTTTTCAGAAAAAATGCATAAAAAAGTACAGCCTTTGGCTAATGTTCCTGTGGCGCTGGCGATGCGTTATGGAAGCATGTCTATTGAAAAAGGCTTACAGAAATTACATGATCAAGGCGTAGATGAAGTATTGCTTTTTCCTTTATATCCTCAATATGCAATGGCTTCTACGTTAACTATTTTGGTTGAAGCCGAAGGAATTCGCAAGAAGAAATTTCCAAACATGAAATTTACCGATGTTCCCGCATTTTACAATAAACCCGATTATATTAAAAACTTAGCTGACTCTATCCAAAGACATTTATCGGGATTTGAATACGATCACTTATTGTTTTCGTATCATGGAATTCCGGAACGCCATATTCGCAAAACTGATGTAACGAAATCGCATTGCAAAATTGATGGGTCTTGTTGTAACACACCTTCACCTGCACATGATTTTTGCTACCGTCATCAATGTTACGAAACTACAAGGCAAGTTGTAAAATTGCTAAATATTCCTCAGGAAAGATACAGTTTGACTTTTCAGTCAAGATTGGCTGGAGACAAATGGCTGGAACCTTACACTGATGTTGAAATTAATAAGATGCCTGCAAAAGGAATTAAAAATCTTGCAGTTGTGACTCCCGCTTTTGTTTCAGATTGCCTAGAAACGCTGGAAGAAATTGCAATGCGAGCTAAAGAAGATTTCCAAGAAAACGGAGGTGAAAATTTCTTGGCAATTCCATGTCTGAATGATGAGGACGAATGGTGTCAAACAGTTGGGAATTGGATTAATGAGTGGGCTAAATAAAAATGTTTAAAAGTTTAAGGTTTAAAATTAACTAACAAACTTGAACCTTAAACTTTAAACTTTAAACGAAAAATATGGAACTTTATAACTACCTAAAATCCCTGCACCTCATCTTTGTAATTACTTGGTTCGCTGGACTTTTTTATATTGTCCGTTTGTTTGTGTACCAAATCGAAGCTGCTGATAAACCTTCGCCCGAAAAAGAAATTTTGCAAAAACAATACAAGTTAATGAGCTACCGATTGTGGTATATTATTACTTGGCCAAGTGCTGTTCTGGCTAGCATTTTTGCATTTTGGATGCTGTTTTTTACACCTTTAGGAAAATCTTGGTTACAAATGCCGTGGATGCACGTAAAACTTGGCTTTGTTTTTGTGCTATATTTATATCAATTAAAATGTCAGCAGATTTTCGTTCAATTACAAAGGGATGAAGTTAAATATTCTACCAATTTTATGCGTTTATGGAATGAAGTAGCGACTATTATTTTATTTGCTGTCGTATTTTTAGTCATTTTAAAAAATGCCGTAAATTGGGTTTATGGAGTTGTAGGCATTATTCTTTTTTCGATAACTATTATGCTTGGCTTTAAATTTTACAAAAAAATCAGGGAGAAAAACAAATCATAATTATGTTTAAAACATATAAGATTCCTTTAATTTCATTACGTTTTAGAATCTTCATTTCAATGGTTGTATTAATCATTGCCACCTCCCTTTTACTCATAAGCATTTCATTTATCCAATACAAAAATGTCGCCAAAAAATACAATCAAAGGCGAATAGAGAATATGGAAAATTATGTAAAAAAGCATATCGATTATATGCTTTCGACCACAACTTTTCCATTGACAGATGAGAATATTAAATTAATTTTCAAGGATAAAATTCACGAAATATCAGACATTCAAAATACCGAAATCCAAATTTATTCGCTGGATGGTAAACTTATTAAATCATCCAAAGAGTCTTTTTCGGTAGAAAAACATTCGCCTACCGTTTCAAAATTTATTCTCCGATTGGTCAATTCGTCAATTGACAAGCGGTTTCTTGAGGTTAAAACCATAAACGGAATCAAATACAGATCTTCATATAGTCTTATAAAAAATAAAAAATTCAAGCCCATTGCAATTTTAAAATTGCCCAATATCCCTGATGACGGTTATTATGAAAAAGAATTAAACAATTTCTTAATTCGGTTGGTTCAGGTTTATTCGCTAATGATTGCAATTGCATTCGGATTGGCTTATATCCTTTCTTCATTTATCACCAAACCTATTTATGATTTTGCGGAAAAATTGAGAGAAACCAGTTTGAATCAGAAAAATGAAAAAATTCCGTTTTCAGCAAAAATTAAAGAAATCAATATGCTGTTGCAAGCTTACAACAGAATGACCGAAGAACTCGAAAGAAACGCCATAGTTTTGGCCCAAAACGAACGGGATTTGGCCTGGAGAGAAATGGCGAAGCAAGTCGCGCATGAAATTAAAAATCCGCTTACGCCAATGAGACTTACGATTCAAAGTTTTCAGCGAAAATTTGATCCAGGCGAGCCAAATATTAGACAAAAATTAAATGACTTTTCCGAATCTTTAATTCAGCAAATTGACACAATGAGTTCTGTTGCTTCGGCATTTTCGGATTTTGCAACTATGCCTGCTCAACATAATGAAATACTAAATGTAGTAGAGGTCATTGAGCTTACTTTGGATATTTTTAATGAAGATTATATTGTTTTTGAAACTTCTGAAAAAGAAATTATTTCAAAAATTGACCGAACGCAACTTATCAGAGTTATTACAAATTTGGTCAAAAATGCCACACAGGCAATTCCAGAAGACCAAGAAACCAAAATAATTTTGGTAAACGTAGATAAAACAGCCGATCAAGTTATTATCACTATAAAAGATAACGGAACAGGAATAGAATTAGAACATATTGATAATATTTTTGAACCAAAATTCACTACCAAAAATAGCGGAATGGGATTAGGTCTTGGAATTATAAAAAACATCATAGAAAACTACAACGGAACAATTACCTTTGAAACTAAATTTGGAAGAGGAACTATTTTTACAGTTACACTTCCTATTGTTAACTCTTAAACACAAACAAAATGAACTACGAAAATCTTTTAATTACTATAGAAAATAGCATTGCAACGATCGTAATCAATAGACCGAGCAAACTTAATGCTTTGAATATTGCAACCATAAATGATTTGCATAAAGCGATAAAAATTTTAGGTAAAAACAAAGAAGTTCAGGTTATTATACTCACAGGAAGCGGCGAAAAAGCATTTGTTGCAGGAGCCGATATTTCGGAATTTGCACATTTTACTGTTGAAGAAGGAACACAACTAGCATTTCAAGGTCATGAATTGCTTTTTAATTATATAGAAAATCTAAAAACTCCTGTTATCGCAGCTATCAACGGATTTGCATTAGGTGGTGGATTAGAATTAGCCATGGCTTGTCATTTCAGAATAGCTTCGGATAACGCTAAAATGGGACTTCCAGAAGTTTCTCTTGGAGTTATTCCAGGATATGGAGGAACGCAGCGTTTGCCACAATTAGTTGGAAAAGGTCGTGCAATGGAAATGATTATGACCGCCGGAATGATTACTGCTGATGAAGCAAAACAATACGGTTTAGTCAACCACGTAGTACCACAAACAGAACTTATTAATTTTGCCATTTCGATTGCTGAAAAAATCATAAAAAATTCACCTTTTGCAGTTGGTAGAGCGATAAAATCTATCAATGCGAATTATGCCGAAGGCAAAAATGGTTACGAAATAGAAATCAAAAATTTCGGACGCTGTTTTGGAACAGGAGATTTCACCGAAGGAACAAAAGCCTTTTTAGAGAAAAGGAAACCAGTTTTTAAGGGGAAATAATATCGATACATCTTAATCTGTATGAATAAATTAGTTTTATTTTTTGGAATTCTAACGATTTCCTATTCAACTTTTGCCCAAAGTATTCCTTTTAAAATACAAAAAAGTGAACTTTTTAAAGATGAGTATAAAAACTCTACTATTGTTTTTACAAAAGAAAACAATGATGGAGGAATATTAATAGTTCGTTCCTTTAGTGGATCTAGTTTTTCAAGCAGTGAAGGGTTTTATATTGAAAATTATAATTCAAATTTAGTTCAAACTAAAAAATTTGAATTTGACATGAAGCATCCTAAGAATCAGAAATTTAATGTTGTTCTTGGAATTTGTTCATTTGAAAATGAAATTCAAATAATTGAAATCTATTATGATTCAAATCAAAAACTTTATATATGTCAATCAAATTGTATTGATGAAGATTTTAAAATCACAAAAAAAGAATTATTTAAGCTAACGAATGAAGAAATAGAAAAAAATGGATCTTTTACTTTAGAGTCAACATTTTATAACCGTATGGATGAAGTATGGACAAATGACAATTCTGGAATGTTTGATGGTGAAACAGATAATTTTTCTGTCGTTAATAATCAGTCATTAATGTCTAAGAAAGGGAAGTCAGAAATTATAATGACTGTGAATGAAGCAAATAATGCCTTTGCGATTGCAATAGATTATAATGTTAGAAACGCAGAATATTTAAAATTGTATTTGTTTGACAATAAGCTGAATAAAAAAATAGAAACTGAATTTTCAAGAGACAACATTCAAGACCAAAAATATGTCTTTCAAAATTTACAGGTTGATCCAAATGGAAGCTCAATCTATTTATTAGGAAAAACATATACTGACAGCCAAAAGAAAAAAAATGTGGGTGGAAAATATTTATTTGAGCTAACAAAAATTAGTTCCGAAAATCAAAAATCTCAATTTATTGATACTAAAGAAAATTTTATCAGCTCTTTAAAATCCATTTTTCACAATAATCAACTTATTTGCATCGGATTTTATTCTGAAATCAATGATTCAAGGTACAAAGGAATTAGTTGCTTTAAACTGGATACCAATTCATTAGAAATTTTACAGGAAAAACACAATCCCTTTTCACAACAATTTATGATTGACAAATATGGAGAAGCAAAAGATAAAGAATTAAAATTTTTAACTTTCAAGAATTGTTTTTTTACCGCGAATAATGACCTTATACTTAATGCACAAGAAGAGTATTCAGAGACTTCTTTATTAAATAGATCAAATTCAATGAATGGCATTAGTAATAACCAAACGATACATCACCGTGATGACATTGTATCAGCCAAATTAAGCATTGAAGGAGATTTAATTTGGGCCAGAAATATTAATAAAAAACAACGTTTTCACTTTGCAGTAGATAAGAATTATGCTTCTTATACCACAACAATTAATGGTGACATATCTTATTATTTTATTAATACTGATGAAAAAATAAAAGAATTAAAAAACGATAGAATAGAATTTAAAGGTTCTGACAAATCAAATCTCAATCTTATCAGAATAAATAATAACGGAGATTTCGAATATGAAAAAATTCTGGACGATGAAGAAAATGAAGTGCCATTTATGGTTGCAAACGGTATATCAGTAGGTAACTCCGTATTTTTCTTAGGAAAAAAAGGAACCACGAAACAACTCTTAAAAGTAACATTGTAAAGTATAATTATAACTTTAAAATAATTCTTTTCTATTTAAAATATCAAAAAGCTTCGCTTAATTTTGTGCCTTAATTCTAGATTTGATGATCCAACGCAGACCTAACAGGTTTTAAAAAACTGTTAGGTCTGATCCAAAAATATTATATTACATTTCTAAAATAAACTAAAAATAAACCTATGTCCTTCCAACCCGTATTTGCTGAATTTTGGGAAAAAGTAAAAGAAAGCATTGCAAATAAAACTTATGCCAAATTAACTTTGGCCAAAACCATAGGCGATACAGATTTAAAAAATATTTATGTACGCCCAGTTTTATTAGAAAATGATGTGTTTGCCCTTTCAATTATTGCCCGTTATAAAACCGAAGAGATTGAAAGCTTTCACAGTCTTGATGAAGCTTATTTAATTTTAGCTCCGTATATGAATAATCCGTTTTTGACGGCACTTTTATTCACCACAGAAAATGACATTACATTCAAACTCAATAAAAAACG
>NZ_DATIDY010000266.1:0-5131 GCF_035456085.1 Flavobacterium sp. | reverse complement strand
TCTACAATTGATATGGTCAATTGGCTTAATTGTGGTTAACAAACGTAATTTCGACAAAACAAGCCTCCAGTAACAGCTACTACAACGGATTTGGGCAATTGGCTTAATGGAAAGATGGTTTTGTATTTGGGAAGATTTGGCAAATCCGAAGAATGGGCTTAATTTAATCCCAAACCCGCTGTAGTACCAGAACGTTGGCAGTAATTGACCCTCGGGCAACGAAAAAATTGATAATAATAAAACCAAATGGAGGAATACATCTTTAATTTTATTAGTGCAATTATTGGTGGATTAATTGTTTGGTTAATTCAGCAATTATATCAAAATAAAAAAGAGCGTAAAAATAATGAATTAATTAAAGCTCATCATATTGATAAAATCATCGATAAGAATATGCTTAATAGTTTGAAACCCGGAACAAACCTTGCAGTAATGTTTGATGTTTTAGGTATACCTCAAAAAAAATTCATAAAAGACGAATTAGTCTATCAAGAAGATATTATTGAAACCAACTCATATATTTATATTTTTAAAAATGCTGATATAAAAATAACATCAAAAGACAATCAAACAATAGATTCGGTTACTTTACTTGCAAATGATAAAACTTTTGATATTTCAAACTTTGTGTCTCATTTGAATTTAAATTCGGAAGTATTAAATAAAGCTCGTGTAAATAATAATTTAATACTGGATTCAAAGTCAACCTTTATCGCTTCAAGACATGACTATTCTTTTGCGTTTAATTACAGCATCGGAAATCCTTTTTCTTTAGACATTACATTATTTGGAAAAAGCGAAAATGGCTGGCATAATTATTTTGATGATAAAGACCCCAATTTATTTCTGAATGGCTTAATTACTGGAATTTGTCTATCAAAATATATGTCAGATGAATCTTTCTATATACATCAATACGAACTACGATAAAACACAACTACTGCCAACAGCCACTACAACGGATTTGGGCAATTGGCTTAATGGAAAAATGGTTTTGCATTTGGATGATTTGGCAAATCCGAAAATAGGGCTTAATTTAGTCCCAAACCCGCTGTAGTGCCAGAACGTTACCAGTAATTCCAAATATTCACGGTTAAAAACAGACTCTCTCAGCTAACGAAAGAAAGTAGAAATTTGGTAAAAATTAGAAATACTTAAATTGTAAATAATTTATTTTAAAACATTAAGAAGAAATAACAAATGGCAGAGTTACCAATATATAACAACCTTGAAGAAAAGCGTAATTTCTTCAGCAATGGAAACAAAGAAAGTTTTATAATTGATACAAAAACAGCTTTGGACAAATGGTTTACCGATGTTCAAGAAGAAGAAAAACAAGAAACTGAAATTGATGCTACTGCTTGGATTTATAGAGGAATGACGGAAGCGAAATATAAACTTTTGACTTCATCTCAACGACTTTGGATTACGAATGAAATGCAACAATGGGCAAATAAAAGTTACATTGAATTTATTAGTGACTTAGTAAACAAAGCAAATGGAAATACACTAATCAAAAAAGTGTTTGACCTTTATAGTTATTCAAGAAGCGATAGAGAATTTCCGATTTTAAGTTTACTCCAACATTATGGAGCACCGACACCATTAATGGATTGGTCATATAATAATAATGTTGCTTTCTTTTTCGCAACTGACGGACTTAAAAAGAAAGAAGAACCAAAAGAACAAATTGACGATTATTTTTCTGTATATCGCATAAATAAAAGAAAATACAAAAAAGAATTACTAAATATTATTGATTTTATACCCAAAGAACTTTACCCCGACATAAAGACATTTAGTGACTTCGGTGACGATAATGGAAATCCTAAATCAAATGGTATTTTTTACATTTCAGACTTTGAAAGAAAAGGTGAATCTTCGGGAGAGACAAACCCTTATGGAAGTTTAAAGATTAGAACTAGAAAACCTCTAACATCCATTTATAATCAGAATATAATTCCGCAAGAAGGACTTTTTATTTTCAATCCTTTTAGTGGAAAGACACTTGAAGAAATTTTTAATCCAGACTTCAATAAGAGCGGTTGGAATTTAGCATTAACACCTTTTGATTGTTTTAACATTCATAAAGACTTAGCTGAATATTTGAAGAGAAAAATTGATGTTCGTTTTAAAATAAATAAAGGTTTTATATATCCTAACCTTAATGACGAAGCGAAAAAAATAAAAGAAACTACTTTGAACGGACTAATATAAAGAACTACTGGTAACAGCCACTACAACGGATTTGGGCATTAGGCTTAATAGAAAGATGGTTTTGTACTTGGAATGATTTGACAAATCCGAAAATAGGGCTTAATTTAGTCCCAAACCCGCTGTAGTGCCAGAACGTTATGTGAGATTATTTCAGAACCGAAGTGCTAAAAACATAAACCATTAAAAAATTGATTGTCTGCTGAAACATAAGAATTGTAAGGAACTTTTAATTGTTTGTTATCGTAAATCATAAAAAAAATATTAAACACACAAATATAATGAGTAAAACTATAGAAATTAAGAAGACAGCTTTGCAAAATTTATTTTTATCATTTTTGATAGGTTTTGGAGTTTTGTTTGGCGTAGAACATTTAGGAAAGTTTAGTTATATTCCTGAAGTTGAAAGAAATATTAATGAAAAACCTTCTTTAGTTTCTTATGTTAGTGGTGATGCAAACGTAGCATCAATATCTTTTGAATCTTATTTTGGAGAAACCATAACTACAGGTGGAAATGGTTTCAAAGTTATTGACGTTGGATATAATGGTGGCGAATTTTATAATTATAAAAATAAACTTTATTATATAACAGAAGCTTTTAAAAAGGATTCTAAATATGGTATTTTATTTTCTTTCATTATTTTTGGGATTTTTACATTTTTTTCCAATTTTAATATAAAATTTAGCTGATTATGAAATATCTTTCTCTTTTAATTATTTCAATTACTATGGTTTCCTGTTTAACTGAACCCAAAAAAGAAGGAACTACAGGGTTCGAATCCAATGCCGTAGATGTCATAAGTTCGGGGTCACCAGTGGTTGATAGCGAGAAAAGCGTCGACACATTATCGATAGTTGAAAATAAAACGATAAAAAACACTATTGTTCTTTTTGATAATGTTAATGATATCTATCCTGGAGAAACTTCGTTAAATGAAGTTAAAGCAATTATGGGAGAACCAGATTTTATCGACCAAACAAAAATTGAAGTTTACAACGGACATATTTCGGGAGGAGACAAATTAGTCAAATATCTAAAAAATGGAATAATGCTCATTTTTGAAAGAGAAGATGTAAATATGAGTGTAGTTGACGCGGTTTTGGTTGAAAAAGGTTTTGATGGGATTTCTGAAGAAGGAATTTATCTAGGAATGACAAAAGAAAATTGTTTAGCAATCCTTAATAAAAAATATTTTTTAGAAGATGATATGGGTGGTGAATCAATGTTTTATTCAGAAAAAGAGGGTGCAGAAGGTGATTTGCAAATTTGGTTTAAAAATGGAAAATTGGATAAATTAAAAATTTTTAAATAAATTTCAAGAATAACCTCACATAACAGCCACTACAACGGATTTGGGCATTTGGCTTAATGGAAAGATGGTTTTGTACTTGGGATGATTTGGCAAATCCGAAAATAGGGCTAAATTAGTCCCAAACCCGCTGTAGTGCCAAGACGTTAGCTGTAATTTTAGAAAAAAAATGGTCGATAAGAAAGATATTGAAAAATTAATTATTCAAAATAAAAAAAGCAATCTTATAACTCATTTTAAAGATTCGCAATCGTATAATACTACAAAATACAGTGGCGAAATTAGAGATAAAGAAATATTAATTTGGAGATCTGCATACTTTATTAGAGGTGACTACCCAATATTTCATTTAACTTTTGACGACAATAATAAATTGAAAGAAATCAAAATGGAAAAAAATCCATTTAATATTTTTTTAGACAGAGTAACTATCTTAGTATTACTTATATTAATAATAACAGTATTTATTTCAACTAACTTAAAAACTACATTTTTTGCAATTCTTGCAATTACTATAATTGGATTTTTAATGCGATTACTGCTTGCAAAATCTAAAATATTTGAAACTAAAATTTTGATTGAAGAGTTAAAAAAAACAATAAATAATTTAGATGAATTAAATACTTCCAAACAGAAAAAAGACCAAAATTCAGAAAATGAAAAAGTTAATGAATGGTCTTTTTCAAAGATAATGTCAAGAATCCTAATTTATCCATTTTGTGTAATTCTTATTTGGTTAGCGCTTACACTTATGATACCGGAAGGGAAAATTATAGAAGGAATATTTGCAATCATTGTAGCTTTAGCATATCCAATTTCTGACTTACTTATAATAATAAATAAAAAAAACTACAGCTAACAGCCACTACAACGGATTTGGGCAATTGGCTTAATGGAAAGTTGGTTTTGTATTTGGAAGATTTGGCAAATCCGAAAATAGGGCTTAATTTAATCCCAAACCCGCTGTAGTGCCAGAACGTTATGCCCAATTATAAACCGACAGAATGTTAATTGAAAATAAGGGAATAAAGACAAACACTTTTTACGTACCACCGTTCGAGTTGAGCGTTGGAGAAATTGTTGTTTTGCATTTATTCAATGAACAGCACTTCTACCAAACTGAAATGTTTCTAAAAGACATTTTTGGCGGAAAAACGAAAGACGAAAATGTTGTGGTTCATAAAAGCTTGACATTTGTAGAGCATTTTATTCAACCGAAACTTAGACGACTTTTTTATCCAGTCACAGTCGGAGAATACTTGAAAAAGAATGCGAATTTTGACAATCCGTATGCAACAAAAATTTATGAAATTGATTGGATAAATGAAAACACAAAGGTCAATACACTTCCTGGAAATCCAAGACGACTATTAAGTTTATATGCAACACTTTCCAAAACAAACAATATTGTATTTGACTTAGTTACGCAAGACCCGAAAGGAGCCGAAGAAACATATGAAATAGTTAAAGATGTAGTGAAAAATGGTGGTTCAGCAATTTTACTTGACGGCTTTGAAAATCTGAAAAATGACTGTTCAAAATATATTGAATTACAATGGACGTAAGAATAACTGGGCATAACAGCCACTACAACGGATTTGGGCA
>NZ_DATIDY010000265.1:0-18637 GCF_035456085.1 Flavobacterium sp. | reverse complement strand
GATAGAATTTCCATTTGTGATTATTGGCGTATTTGAAAATAAGAACTGCTTTCTGTAGTGAATTTGCTGTGATTTTTGATTTTGGTAAATCATTTTCTTGGAATCTTGCCATTATAAAAGTTTTATGATACAAATGTAAGGTTATATGAAGTTGATAACCAAAAAAAACAAAGAGTTTCAACGACTAATAAAAGACTGTTAATGAGTGATAAAAAACAAAATCATTAATTTTTATTTATTTTTTTTGAAATTTTACTTGCAATTCCGAGTTCTAGTTGTATATTTGCACTCGCAATCACGAAATGATAACAGCCTAGTAAAATAGGGCGATTAGCTCAGCTGGTTCAGAGCACCTCGTTTACACCGAGGGGGTCGGGGGTTCGAACCCCTCATCGCCCACTGTGAGGGATAACAGAAATGTTATCCCTCTTTTTTTTGTATATAAGATACCCCTTTTCCTCCATTTTACTGGCATTATGTGAAAATATATCCAACATTGTAGGTGTTCGATAGATACCCTGTTCATAGTATAAATTGCCATCGAACACCATGTTTACAAATTCACGTTTCTTTAAAATGTCTGACTTTGTATAAATGTGTTTAATATCACCCAATAAATCCAGCTTGCTGTCTAAAATATCAAAGGCTTTTCCTTGATTAATACTGAATCTTTCTATTGCAGCAGAAAGTGTTAATATATGATCTGAATAAGTAGAATACCATCTTTCGTAGGTATCCTTGTTTATTTCATCCTTAAACCATTTTTCTTCTACTGCATTTAACAGCTGCAGTACTTCCTCTAGCTCATGTTTTTTGTCTGCTACTTTTTTCTTGTTTGCCTTTATTTCCTGTTCAATTGAGGCGTAACTACCATCTCTTATCTCTTTAATTTGTCTTTCGGGAACGCTCATGAGATCGCAGACGTTTAAGAATTGCTCATGTGCTTTGACAGCACTAATGTTGTTATGCTTTGAATGCTTGCACTTATAATAGTAGAAGTATTTTCCTGATTTACCACGAGAAGGCGCACCAGTAAGCGGAGTTCCACAATGGCATTTTACAACGCCCCGTAGCGGTATTTCATCATCGATAACCACCTTTACTTTATCAACTTTCTTCATTTTGGACTGTACCATTGTCCATGTTGTCTTATCAACTATTGGCTCATGAATGGCTGGAAAAAGACCTCCCGGCAGATCTTTGAACGGTTCAACTCTGACAAGCCCTGCATAAACAGGATTTGCAAGCACACGATCAATAGCCATGTTGCCTTTCCTGTCAAAACCTGATTGATAAGCTATTTCTTTGATTTTATATAATGGCACATCACGCAGATACATATCATAAATTGTTTTGACAATTTTAGCTTCTATCTCATTTACTTCAAGGTGGCGCTGTTTTCCTTCTCCAACCTTACTGTAACCGAAAGGTTTTTCTCTAGTAAGGAAACGACCTTCTTTAGCACGAGCTGTATAGAGTCCGCCACGTACTTTTATACTCCTGTTGATATTGTCTTCTTCAGCTAACAACAATTGTAAGCCTGCTCTGAAAAAGCTTCCCGGCGTATCATAATCAAAGACTATCCCTTCGGTCACGCTGATAATCTGAATACTATATTTTTTTTGGAATTGTTTGACCATGTTCATAGCTTCACCAGCATCCCTGCTAAAGCGGTCAAGCTGGTCTACAAGCAGGTAATCTACCGATTTATAATGTTTAGCAATGAATGCCTGTAATTTTATAAAATCTGGACGGTCAAAAGTCTTAGCGCTTTTACCCCTGTCGATGAAGGAATCCACCAACTGTATATTATTATATTGCAGGTATTGGTCGGTATACAATTCCTGTCTTTCAATCGAGCCATTACTTTGCCCTAACTGACTAAATCTTAAATATCTAATCGCCCTCTTCATATAATTCTTTCAATGTTAATGATACAATAATTTCAATCATTAAATCTACGAATTTTTGTTCTTTTTCCAGTTCTATATCTTCATAATTTTTCAAGATATACTCTTCTATATCAGTATGTTTGATAAATTCCTGTTTCATTCTGCACCTCCTTTTCCTTTTGGTAAAACAATAATTTTTAATATGTCTATGAATTTAATACATCTGATAGTTTAGGATTGATTACAGTCTCACCAAGGAACTCTTTGGCTGGCTTAGTCTCAAAGCAATATTAAAAACAGTTATAAAAAAACAAAGACAATCCCTCCTTATTGTCGGGACAGTCTTTGTTTTTAAAAATAGTTTGTACAGCCAATTTGATGAATCACTCCTATGTCGTGAATCAACAAAAAGGCTAGTGCTTAAAATTGATAGTATGCACTATTTTTTTTTGCGTCTGGCTTTCTTTTTCATTTGGTTGGCAAATAATCCTTCATCATAGTCATCTCCTTTTGCATTAGGTAATAACCCTGCAAAGACTTCAATAAGGCTGTTTTCTTCGTGGCTATAGGACAGATCTTCCTTATCCAAAAAGCCAAACAGATTGTTTGGTTGTTTGACCTCTTGATTTATAGTGGCATCGTTCTTTGAAGCAAGATTTCCCTGTACAGGCTGCTCCATTTTAGTGCCATTATTCCACCAGTCATTGAATACGTTGGCTGAAAGGTTTTTGCCTAATTGTGAACCGTTCCACACGGATTTTGAAGCATGGTCTACAAAGGTGATTCCGTAAACTCGTCCCTCAGTATTTCGTCTTACAACGGTATTAATACCTCGTTCCAACAACCGTTTTTTGAATTCCCTTTCATCCGATGCCGTCTGCAAGGACTTCTCAATGGTAGTCTTAAGCGAAGCTTTGGATGGCTCATTTTTCAACAATTCTCTGGACTTCCCATAGTGTTGTTGAAGTGGAACATATCCTGCCTGTTTACCGAATAGAGAAGACTTAAAGGGATTGCTCGCTTTTTCTCCCTTATCATTTAATGCGAAATATGCCAATCCCTGCCTTGAGATTCCGTTATATTCTCCCTTTACTTCTTCGGCGGTAATATTGAAAAGGGAAAGCAGGGCATTGTATGCTCCGAAACCCTCAAATTTATAGTGTCTTGGCAAATGACGGATTACAGAAGCCATCTGACTCTTTATGTCCCCAGCCTTATAATCAACAGGTTTGAATATTTGATTTTGTGGGTTCTTTTTTTTCTCCACTGCTGATATCAGGCAGAACTCTTTTTCTAATTCTCGACAGACATCCATTGAACGCCTTTTTTCAAATTTATCGGATATTTTCCTGCCTTCTTCATCAACACAAACCGATACAATATGAATATGGGTACGGTCAATATCAGTATGCTTGAATACCACAAAAGGCTGTTCAGCGTAACCCATTTTCTGCATATACTTTTGCGCCAGCTGTTCAAACTGTTCATCACTTACCTTATCCTTCGGATCAGGATTGAGAGATATATGTAATATTGGTTTTTCAGTCTTTCGATTGGCCAGCAGGTACGGTTCAAAAGAACGCAACAGCTGGCTGACGGCATAACTGCCATCAGGAGTCTCAATTATCTTATTAGTATACAAAACCTGCCCGTTTTCCTTTTCCACTTTGAGCTGATTGTACACCAATGCGCCATACAGATTGTTTCCTCTTCCTATTTTAGCTATCATTTTTTCAAGTGTTTTGCTTCAAACTCCTCGGTTAGCTGAATAATCTTTTGGCATAACACCGCCATTTCTGCTGTCTGTTTTTCCAGTTTGTAGAGATAGGCTGCCGCTTTCTTTTCGGAAAAATTCCGGTATAGTATTTTCACCACTTGATTGTAATTTGTTCCTACAGCCCTGAACTGGCTGAATAAAGTGGTCAGACGCATATAGTAATCTATGGCTGCCTTGTCAACCGTTACTGTCGTAATCCCTTTTTGGAAAACACATGCGATAATAAAATGCGCCTTTACTTCCATTAGTGAAGCTTCATAAAGAGAAAGGAATCGTGCATTTTCATCAGCAGTTAGGCTTATGGAATAGCGGTGAACGGCGGGATCTTTCTTGGGATGCCTGCCTCCTTTATGCGGGGTGGTTTTGCCTTTGTCTTCCATAACCATTTTTACTGATTTCGTCTAAATAATTTTAAAACCAATATACTTTATCATTAATGATGGCCTCTGGATATTGCAGAATATGGAAGCATTTGGCTTATTATTTCCGCATGTGGATTTTCACTTTAAGGACAACCTCTGCCAAATAAAGCCATGACAGGACAGTATGCAAGAGTGCCCCGCTTCGGGATTAATTTCATGAAAAACGTGAAATTATGCTCTACAAAGAAACAGTCACCAAGGAAATGTGGGAACTTCTCCAAAGACTCATGAAAGATGAAAAATTGAAAGATTTTAACCTTGTAGGAGGAACAGCTCTCAGCCTAATGATTGGCCATAGATTAAGTATCGATTTGGATCTGTTCACCACGAAAGATTTTGACGAGCAAGCCATACTTACCCATTTAGGAAATCAGCATTCGGTAAAGATCAGGCAGATTCTTGAAAACACCATGCTTTTGGATATAGGCAGTGTCAAGGTAGACATTCTCGCCCATAAATATCCATGGCAGGAACCAATTCGGACTGAAGAAGGTGTACGTCTGGCATCTTTATATGACATCGGTGCCATGAAGCTTCATGCGATCTTTCAAAACGGTACAAGGATCAAGGATTTTGTAGATATGTATTTTCTTTTGGAACACCATCCCCTTAAGACCTATTTAGAAGCTTACCAAAACAAATATGATGGAAATCCTGGACTGGCTGCTCATGCATTACTGGATCATAGCAATATAGACAAAGAAGAAAAAGTCAAACTCATCAAAGGAAAAGAAACCAATTGGTACAAAATGACTCAGCGGTTAAAAAAAGCAGTTTTCAATCCTTCCATTTCATTTTCTGAATCAAAAAATCAAATTCCTCCACCCAATAAAGGTCGTGGATTTAGACGGTAAGCGTTTGAATAAGAAGATAAAAAATTGTATATTTACTACATGGCACGAGTTAAAAAAAATAAGGCAATCCCAAATCTAAACCCAGTATTTTTTTGGGATTTCGACATAGATGCAATGGACTTTGAGAGAGCCTATAAAACTATTATTGCCCGTATCGTAGAGCGTGGAGGACAGGAAGAAATCGACGAAATTGTTCGTTTCTATGGCCTTGAAAAGGTGGTAAAAGCTATTCGTGACGAAATTTATTTTCTCCCTAATTATGCCATTGACAAGGCTTTAAAATTGTTTCCTGAACTTAAAAAGGAAGAGATGTACTGCTATCTTAACCGTAAGGATAAACCCTACCACTGGATCTAGTTTTTAGACTATAAGCCATTCTTACGAACAAATAAATAAAAAGAAAACGAAGTTAGGCCAAGCATTAAACTTAGCAAAAGACTACGGCATAATGTCTTGCTCGTTCCTCACAAGCCACCCTTACGGGACTTATTCCGTTTCCTTTTGCTAAGTTTAATGCCAGCCCTGTTAAATTGCTTTCTTTTTCTTTTTTACGGTTTTTCTGTTTTCTTTTGAATTTATATTTATGGCTTTAAATATGCACATACAGCAATATTTGAAAACTTAAATATTTACTCATGTCCACATTTATATTTATATATAAAAGCGTATGTACATAAATACAGTTTTAAAAGCATATGTATATATTTCAATCTGTAACCATCAACAACTATACTTACATATTTACTTTTGTAAAAGAGTGCGTAACTACATAGCTTTATACTTATAGGGTGACAAGTGTAAATACATAAATATGTAAATACGTAATTAGGTAAGTTTGATTTCCAAACAAAAGTGTGAAAAGCAATCTTAATCCTTATACTTCGATGAATATACTGGTCTGAGAATTGAAATCGAACGCTTTTAAATTAATTTATTGAATTAATTTTGCTTCCAGTTTAGCTATATCAAAAAAAGGGCATCAAGCCCTTTCAATTAAAACCACATCTAATAATATTTTCGCAGGAAAATAGCAAGTTGTGTTTTGAGATGCTTAAAATGAATTCAGCATCTCAAAACAACTTGCCCTTGCAGGGTGCTGGAAAACACCTCCGAAGTCGCTATGTTTTTTAAAATTATAAATAAAGATTGTAGTTAGCACTATTCACTTATCTCTTTGATCTTGTTAAAAATTTGAGAGTAAGCCACCTTCAATAATCCAATTAATTAACAATTTTATACATTTCGGATTTTTGGAAATAAATTTTTCTAAATGCTCTCAATTAGGACTATAAAATTTAAGTTTATTTTAAAATCCTACACTCTATATATTTAATTTTCACAAAGTGTTATAAAAACATCTTGTTTTGAGAAAATAGTATTACAAAATAGAAAACTAAACATTTATTTTTGAGAAAAAAAATACAAAAAAATATTAATTATTAAGAAAAAGCTTCTAAAGCTGCTTATTTTAATTGAAAATTTTACAACTAATAAAAAAATCTACATCGTTATAAGTTAGATTTTAATAATTAAATATTTCTCAAAATATCAAAATTAATTTTATGCCCTATAAAAAATACTGTCTTCGCTTCTTTCTACTTTTCATTGTAATATTACAAATAAATTGTAAAAAAAATAAAACATTTGAGACCAATTTAAGTGAAAATTCGAATGGCAAAACATTGGTTGAAAAAACTAGTGAATATCCCGAGTTAAAAATTGCATTAGAGCACTATAAGGCTCCAAAGGATTCGCTAAAAAGAAAGGCCTTGGTTTTTTTAATAAATAATCTCGAAAACAAAATGGAATTGACTTCAATGGCTGATAAGGAGATTTTACCAATTTATGAGAAAATGTACCTGTCAAGTTTATCAGACACATTTGATTTTAATAAAAAATATAAGTCTAAAATTATTTTTAAAACTTCTAAAATAGTTGATTTAGGAGTTCATTTGATTAAGGCAGATGAATTGATTGAGAATATTGATTTAGCTTTTGAAGCATATCAATTCCCTTGGGCAAAGAAAACTTCTTTTAGGGATTTCTGTGAATTTGTTTTGCCTCACAGAATTTTGAATGAACCTATGTCGCATTGGCGCAAGTTTTATTTAAAGAAAAACGAAAAATTAATTGAGTATCTTTTAAAGAATAAAATTAATGACCCTACAACTGTTTGTGAAATTTTAAATGACAGCTTGATAAAAAAATATAAATTTTACGATAACCTTGAAGTACCTTATACTAATCTTATAGGGCTATATCAAAACCCAATAGGTAAATGTGTACAGCGATACCTATTATATACTGCATTGGCAAGAAGTATTGGATTACCAGTTGCAATTGATTTCACGCCACAATATGGTAATTATCCAGGATCACACAGTTGGGTTACTCTAGTTCAAAAAAATAAATTTTCTTTTAACGCTGGTGAAAAATGGGAACCCTCTACATTTGGAGGGGTCAAATATTTTAGAAATGTTTATTCTAATTCTCAAAAAAACACATCTGAAAAAAGTCCATTGTCGAATCCTAATGTAATAGATGTTAGTAAAGAGTATGTGGATAGAAATATAGGTAATTTAATATTAGAGTTAAATCAGCCTGTATCAAAAGAAATATATTTATTTGCTTTTGGACTAGGTAAAGAGTTTGTTTGTTTGCAAAAAGGACAAATTAAAGAATCAAAAGTAATTTTCAAGAATGTATCTTACTGCGAATCAATTTTGTTTCTTGGTTATTACGATGGTCTTGATGTAATTCCAATAGAAAACCCATTCATAATGCATAACTGGACAAAAAATTTAACCTTTTTAATTCCGACAAAAAATACAGTCAGAAACATTCGACTATATCGAAAATATCCTATGAATAACTTTGTAGAAGATATTTTTTACAATGAACTTATAGGAGCTAAAATTCAAGGTTCAAATTTTAAAGATTTTAGAGCTAAAAAAGATGTTTTCCTTTTTAAAGGATATCCTGTAAATACTGATAAAGTTGAATTTAAAAATAACTTCAATTTCAATTATTATAGATATCTACCAAATACAGCAGGTCAAATAAATTTAGCTGAATTGCAATTTATTTTTAGCGACGATAAAGAAAAGCAAAATTTGAAAAATTATTATCAATTTGATTCACAGTTTAAAAAAATTAAATACTTATGTGATAATAGTATCGAAACATATTATACTTCATCGTCAAAAAAAAATTGGATAGGAATCGATAGGTCTAAAAGTAAATTTAAAAATTTAAAAGCAGTAAAAGTAATTCCTAGAAATACATGTAATCTAATTGAAAGAGATAATACTTATGAGTTGTTTTATTTTGACTTTGGATGGAAAAGTTTGAGTTCAAAAACCGCTAAAGATTCATTTATAGATTTTGCAAGTGTACCTAATAATTGTTTGTTTTTATTGAAAAACTTATCACAGGGATCTCAGGAAAGAATTTTTATTTATGAAAAGGAGAACGAGACCTATTCAAAGCAAATTTTTTGGTAAATGCTCGTACTATTGCTAATTCTCATTTGAGATATTATTTAAAAATTTTATACCTGATTAAAAAATAGACTATTTTGATTAACCCAATTACAGAAGCATTAAATTCAATAAAAGATAACAAAAGCCGAAGTATTCTTTCGAGTTTAGGTGTTATTTGGGGTATTTTTATTTTAATCCTTTTACTGGGAGTAGGGAATGGATTTAAAGACGGGATATTTCAATTATTCAACTCTTTTGCTAAAAATAGTCTCTGGATTTATGGAGGACAAGTGTCAGAAACGGATTTGAAAAAATCGGCTGCTGAAAAACTTATAGTTTTTGATATCAAAGATATTATTATAATCAAAGATAGATTTAAATCTATTGAAGCAATATCACCAGAGTTAAATTATGCAGGAAATACATTGACAAGCCACGAGCAAAATATAACATATCCACAAATTAAGGGAGTTTTACCTGATTATTTCAATGTAAAAATAATAAAGACGGATGAAGGAAGATTGATAAATGTATTAGACAATAAAGAATACAGAAGGATCGCGATGATTGGCAAACAAGTTGCTGATGTGTTATTTCCAAATGAAAAACCCATTGGTAAGGCCATAAATATTGCAGGTACCTATTTTACGATAATTGGTGTTATCGAGAAAGGATCCATTTTTACACAAAATGAGCAAAATGTAATATACATCCCTTACAATACATTTTATGACTGCTTCAATCAGGGTCAGAAGTTTAATACATTTATTATATCTCTTTCAAAAAAGACAGATGCGTCTATTTTTGAAAATGAAATAACATCATTTCTGTCTAAATTAAAGGGTTTTAGTAGTAAAGACAAAAAAGCAATATTCATCTTGAATTTTGAAAATCAAGTCAAGGCATTTGATAAATTGTTTACAGGAATTAATGTTTTTATGTGGTTTATAGGCTCTTGTCTTTTATTGAGTGGTATTGTTGGCATTAGTAACATAATGTTTGTTATAGTAAAAGAACGGACTTTTGAAATTGGAATTCGAAAAGCGGTAGGGGCCAAACAAAAATCAATAATTTGGTTAATACTATCAGAGTCAATTGTTATTACATCATCAGCAGGTATCGTAGGTCTTTTTTTAGGTTTTTTGTTTATCCAATTAATAAATTGTGCATTAAGTTCTTTTTTTAATGATAAAGATTCAATATTTACTAGTGCGAATGTAGATTTTCCAGTAATCATTTTTTGTTTGATAATCTTAATCTTTTCGGGTTTTTTATCGGGTTTTTTACCCGCAAAAAAAGCGGCTAAAATTGATCCTATAGAAGCATTAAGGCAGTAAATAAAACAACTATTTAACATACAATTTTAATAATGAAGTTTTCAAATATATTTTTAGTACTACTTATAGCAACAATTTTGGGGCTTATTATTTGGAATAATGCCAAAGAGAATGACAAATCATTACTTATAAAAACGGAAAAACCATTTATTACAACAATAGAACAAAAAAGAGTTATTCCGGGGAACTTATATCCATTAACCGAAATTGATATTAAATCTCCAATTTCGGGAACATTGGATAAAGTATTTGTTGAAATTGGCGATAAAGTTAATATAGGAGACAAAATAGCCCAAATTAAATTAGTTCCAGACGCATCAAAACTAGAGTCAGCAAAGAGTAATTTAATTTCAACTGAAATTAATTTTGAAAATCAACAAAAGAATTTTGCACGTAACAAAATACTTTTTGATAAGCAGATTATTGCTCCAACTGAATTTGAAAATCACAAAAAAGAATATGAATTAAGTAAGGAACAATATTTATCTGCAAAAAATCAACTAATGCTTATTGAAGAAGGTTTTGTAAAAAACACTACTATTTCTAATGTTGTTAGAGCAACAGCAGCAGGAACTATCATTGATTTACCCCTTAAAGAAGGTTCGTCAATAACAGAGCGAAACAATTTTAATGATGGTACAACAATCGCCATTGTAGCAAGGCTTGACACCTTTGTTTTTAAAGGTAATGTTAACGAAACAGATATGATTTATTTGCATCAAGGAATGAAACTAAAGCTCAGCTTTAATGCCTATAAAAATCAAATACGGGAAGCTATTGTTAATAAAATTTCGTCAAAAGGAATCAGCGAACAAGGTGTTATGAAATATTATGTCGAAGCTAAATTTGATTTAAAAAATGACTCTCTTGTAATCCGTTCAGGATATACTGCTAATGCGGAAATGATTTTAAAAAGAAAGAAAAATGTTCTGGCTATAAAAGAAAAATTCCTGGAATTTCAAAACGATTCGACTTATGTTACAGTCATTAATAAAGAAAACAAAGAAGAAAAACGGTTGTTAACGACTGGACTATCCGATGGGTTTAACATCGAGATACTAAAAGGTTTGAGAAAAAACGAAAAATTTAAAACAATCGAAGACTAACACAATGAAAACAACAGCAAGAATATTGATTATTATACTTTTGATTGTTAGCCATTTTATTGTCACAGCACTTTTTGTGTGGTCGTCTGCTATTTTATATTTGGTTGTTACACTGCTATCTATTGTATCTGTAATTCAATTTTGGAAGAGTGAAAAATTACTTAAAATAAGCATTCCAGAAATTTTGCTTTCACTATTTGTTTTTTATGTGTGTTTAAATAACGTATTTAATGGAACTTTATTGGGAAATGGTAGCCTATTTAACTATCTGATTTTCTGTCTGCTCTATTTTTCTTTTGTGTTTTTATACAATAGTGATAAGGGGATTGTTAGATTTATGTTTTTGGGCTTGTTTGCTGGATTCTCACTAGAACTGATCGTAGGTTATGGTCAATTGTTTGGCGTTATTCCAAATGTTGATTCTAAATTTGTTATGGGTGGTTTGTTCGGAAATCCGGGTGCTTTTGCAGGCTATTTAGCTATTTTTTCCACATTTCTATTGGCAGTTGTTTGTTTTTATAAAGACCTATTTAAATCTGAAAACTTTCTGTTTGCCATTTTATTTAGCTTTTTTTGCGCTATATGTCTTATTATTTTATGTGATTCTCGTGGTGCATGGTTGGCTATTTGTATCAGTTTTTCATTTATTTTGAATCAAAAATATAGGTTTACTAATACAATTCAAAGTTTGTTGAAGACTAAAGGTTCTAAAATAATCACAAGTGTTCTTCTATTGGTTACTATTACTGTTGTTAGCATTGCACTGTTTCATTATAAAAAAGAATCTGCTCAAGGGCGTTTACTCATTTGGAAAATCAGTAAAGATATGATTATTAAGAACCCTTTATTTGGGAGTGGTTCTGGATCTTTTGGAACAGATTATGGCAAAATACAAGCTTCTTATTTCTTGAATAATAAATTTTCAGAAAACGAAGTACGGCTTGCCGATTATGTTACTTGTGCTTATAATGAGTTTCTAGAAATGGTTATAGAATTGGGAATTATTGGACTTTTACTGTTTGTAGCCATTCTCTATTTTGCATTAGCAAAACAACAAAACGAGAATAGTACAAAATATAACATCGCAGCAAAAGCATCATTAATTGCATTGCTAGTTTTGAGTACTGTATCCTATCCTTTTAATATCTTACCTATTATGTTACTTTTTGTAATTTGTCTATTTGTTATTTTCAGAACAGAACAGTATAAGACATTTACAATATCAAAACACAACAAATTGCTAGTATCTATTTGGTTTTTAGCCGTCTTAGCTTTAACTTATTTTGGTAGCAGACAAGTATATGGAATGTATTATTTCACGAATGGATATGCTAAAGTTTTAAAGAACGATTTGAAGAACGGAATAAATGATTATAAAAAAGCGAATCTCTTTTTAAACAACAGTGGTGAATTCCAGTTTTATTACGGAGCGGCTTTGTATTTAAATCACGATTACCAAGTAAGTATTATTCATTTAAAAAAAGCAGTACGTCTAAACAGTGACCCACATGCTTTTTTAATCTTAGGGAATGCTCTACAAAAAAACAAACAGTACAACCAGGCAGAGCAAGCCTACCTTATGGTTACAGGTATAACTCCCGCAAAATTGTACCCAAAATACCTATTGACAAAATTATATATAGATATGCAACAAGTAGATAAAGCCTTAAAAATGGCTAAAGCTATTATGAAAGCAAAAGAAAAAAAAACCACAACAGCTGGTACTGAAATAAAAACAAAAATAAAAATATTGATCGATCGATATAGTAAACCAAATGTGAAATCCTTAAAAAAAAGCTTATGAGTATATAAAAAAAACATCAGAATTTTACAATTGCCTAGCAAGGGCTAAACAATAATTTTAATCAATTTTATAAACATTAAATTTTACAACAATGAAAACAAATAAAAAAGCAGTTTTAGGTTTTGCAGTAGCTATGGTTTTTTCGTTAGCTTTTATGCAAGCAAATAGTATGAAGAGTACAAAACAGGATATTAGTGTGCAACAGGTTTCAGTTGGAGCTGGTTATATGGCTGGTGCATCTGAAGGTGGTGCATCAGGCGGCTGGGTTGCTGTCTCAGCAATGACTGGGGGATATGCAACCACTGTTGGTGGTGGCTTAGCAACTACATGGTTTGTATCAGGTACTAATCCTGCCGGTTGGGTAGCATGGACATCTGTGGGCGTAGCCGCACTCTAAATGATTTAGTTTAAATTTTATTATTAATAACAAAGAGTAACAGTTTAGACTTTACTCTTTGTTATGTTATTTATTAACTTAAAAATTCTCTAAAATGAATACTAACAATAAAAATTCAAGCACTAAAACATATTATATAAATGCAGTTTTTACCGTATTTACCTGTTTTATAATTACAGCTTTCTTAACTGGAAAAATAATAGATATCCCGCAGGAAAAACAGGAAGCTGGTATCGTAAGTGCAATTGGTGTTACAATAATCATGATAATAATGTTTTTTTTAACATTACTTGCTCATCTATTAAATAATAAAAATAAAAAATTAAATGAATAATTCAAGTTAAAAGTAATAGTGTTATCTCTTATATTTAAATAAAAAAAAATCATAGGAATGCTCAGTATTGTTTTAAGAACAATTCCTTTCTATATAATTTTCTTTATTTACTGATTTTTCTTAATAGTCTTATATGCGTGTTTTCTTGGAAATTTATTATAAAAGTATATGAACACAATAGAATTATTTTTAGAAGAAAAAATAAAAATAAAAATTTTAATTTGAAAAATAATGTCACACTATAACAATTTCATAGGAGCAAAAAGAATGTTTTGGCTCTTTCTGCTCTTATCCTTTCTACTTTGGGTATTACCTTTTATAATTCGGTTATTTTTTATAAATGTTGTAGAAATTAAAATATCTTCTTCAAAGAGTATAGATATAGTTAGTAAAATAACAACTCATGCTTTGAAAAATGATACTTCATCAGTATTTTGTCTAATTTTCATAAACAATCTAAAATGTTGTCTCATAAATATTGGCGGTGGTATAATGCTAGGAGTAGCTACTGCATCAAATCTAATAATGAATGGATTTTTTGCTGCGGATACTTTTGCTACCATTCATAAAAACGGCATGGGGATAGGTCAGATATTAAAACATACATTACCACATTGTTTTGAACTACTAGGTATTTGGCTCTCAGGGGCTATTGGTTTTAGTATAGCAAAACTGATAATTGATTTTATGAGAGGAAAAGATTTTCCAAATAGCGATCATTTCAAGTTTTTAGGTAAGTTTTCTTTACTAATATTATTAATCATTTTATCTGCTGCTTTTGTTGAGGCTTACATTAGTATGTCATCTATTGTATAATGATTAATCTAAATAAAAAGTTCAAAATGAAACTCTAAACTATATCATAAGAATAGCTGAGGAAATAATTGATTGTTGTAATTCAATTAATTCATCAGACAAATTTCAAAATACTCTATTTCATACCAACGAAAGAATTATTGGCATGACATTAACTATTGACTTAAAATTTATTTTGACCTCACATTTGTTATATTAGTCAAATTGAACAAAACAAAAGTTACAAAACTTATTTATTTTGAAGCAGTTAATACTTTAATAAGTTAGTTTTAAATAAAACAAAACAGGAGAAATTATCGATAATTCCCTGAAACAAATGAAAGGGAGATTAGAAGGTAATTGATATTGGAGTAACAGTAACAATATTTTAACCTTCGCCCTTAATTTATTAATTAATAGAAAAAAAAATGATAAAAAGAATAATAAATCCTGAAAACATATCATCCTTTTGGATAATGGGCATAATGTTAATTTATGGATTACTATTAGCTGAATATACATATCTTCTAAATTTAAAAACAATTACAATTCAAAATTTAGGGCTTATATCTAATCCTATTTTTAATTATGTCCAATCTTTTAGTTTTATAATGACTCTTTTGATAGTTATTGTGATTTGGTTAATATCTAGTTTTTTGTTTCATCTGTTTGCTATTTTGTTAGGAGGAGAAGCAAATTTTAAAGATTTTCAAAAATATACTGGACTATGTTACATATTGCCTTCCATCGGTTTTTGCGTAGTGTTTGTTTTATTTAACAGTATTGTTTTTCCTAAAGAAGACCTACAAGAATTTTTTATTTCCAATAAATCTATGATTCTCATTAATTGGATAATTTCCATTAGTTCTACGCTTTGTTTTATCCTTCCCATTTTTATTATCAAGTATTTGTATAAAATCAATTGGCTAAAAGCTGTTGGTGCTATTGTAATACCAATCGGTTCTATTTATTTATTAGGTCAGTTTTTTGGGGATTATGTTTTGTGAAAAATAAAGTACTGATACAGACGATAGTGAATAAGCCTATTTGAGTATACTTTCTGGTTTTGATGAAATTGAAAAAATAAATTGCAGCTCACGTAAAAAGGGATAATTCGTTTGAGAGGTGGAATGGTAAAATGCGACTCAACAAAATAGGTTTATTAGGTTAAGCGATTAAAAATAAAAAAAAATGAAATACCTATTCAAAACCATTTTACTGGTAGCACTGTTTCCAATAATAACTATTGGACAAGAATTAAAAGAAACCGATTCGATTCCTATCGATCCCACTGTAAAAATTGGAAAACTCAAAAACGGTCTGACCTATTATATTCGGAAAAACGGAAAGCCCGAAAATAAAGTAGATTTAAGACTCGTTGTCAATGCCGGATCTATTCTTGAAGATGATAATCAACAAGGTCTAGCCCACTTTATGGAACACATGAATTTTAATGGTACCAAGCATTTTCCTAAAAACAAACTGGTAGATTATTTACAAACAATAGGCGTAAAATTTGGACAACATTTGAACGCCTATACAAGTTTCGACGAAACTGTATATTTTCTTCCTATTCCTTCGGACAGCCCCGAAAAACTAGAAAATGGCTTCAATATTATTGAAGATTGGGCCTTTAATGCCAACTTGACTCCCGAAGATATAGAAAAAGAAAGAGGAGTTGTGCTGGAAGAATATCGATTAGGCCTTGGAGCTGACGCAAGAATGCGAGATAAATACTGGTCGAAACTATTTTACAAATCCAAATACGCAGAGCGAATGCCGATTGGTAAAAAAGAAATTTTAGCACATTTTAAAGCCGACGAAATCATACGTTTTTATAAAGATTGGTATCGTCCCGATTTAATGAGTGTTATTGTTGTAGGCGATATTGATGTCAATCTAATGGAGCAAAAAATAAAAGCACATTTTGAAAATCATGGAAATCCAAAAAATGAGAAAAAACGAATATTATCTGATGTTCCCAATCATTCCGAAACCTTTGTAGCCATAGAAAGTGATAAAGAGGCAACCAATACAATGGTCAGTTTAATTTATAAAGATAGTGGATTGCCAGAAAAAACAAAAACAGTAGGTCAATATAAAAAGAAATTAACCGAGGGTATAATAGCTACGATGTTAAACACTCGTTTTTATGAATTAACAAACGCTCCTACACCTCCTTTCACTTACGGATATTCTTTTCATGGAGTATTAAACAGAGCCAAAGACACCTATCAATCAGTAGCAATGGTGCAAGAAGACAAACAATTATCTGGCCTCAAAGTATTGATTAATGAAAATGAAAGAGCCAAAAAATATGGATTTACCCAAGCTGAACTTGATAGGGCAAAAGCAAGTACTAAGGCTTCTTATGATGCGACCTATAACGAACGTGATAAACAAAATTCGGATAGTTATGTAGGACAATATCAATCTAATTTTTTAACCCAAACGCCTATTCCTAGTATAGAGTGGGCTGCTAAAACTACCGAAAAATTATTACAAGCCATTAATTTGATGGACATAAATACTTTGATGAAAGATTATGTCAAAGAAGAAAATAGAGTCGTCGTAATTACAGCACCCGAAAAAGAAGGTCTCAAAAAAGTTACCGAACAAGAAGTTTTGAATACCCTTAAAGTGAATCCCGATGAAATAACCCCTTCTGCAGAAAAAAAAGTTGTTACCAGCTTATTGAGAAATGAAGTAAAACCAGGTACTATCATAAAAAAAGAAACCAATACTAAAATGGATACTACAACATTTTTTTTGTCTAATGGAGCAAAGGTTGTTTACAAAAAAACCAATTTTCAAAATGCCGATATTATTATGGAAGGCATCAGTTTTGGAGGGACCAATTTGTATTCGGATGATGAACTAAAAAAGACACAATTGGCAAACTTTGGTTTGACACAAGCCGGTTTTTCAGGAATGAATCTTAACGAAATCAGTCAATTTATGGCTGGTAAAATTGCATCTGCCAATCCTTATATATCAGATATAACAGAAGGAATAAAAGGTAGTGCGACTGCCGATAATTTTGAATACCTATTCCAAATTATTCATGCCTATTTTACCGACTTAAATCTTGATCAAGAAGCATTTGATGGTTTTAAACAAAAAATGGATTCCTATTTAAAAAACATAGCCTCACAGCCCAACGTGTATTTTCAACAAGAATTTGACTCTTTTTTAAACAAAAACAACCCAAGATATATCGGAATCCCAAATGAGGCAACATGGAAACAAACTGATTACACTCTAGCCTATAACAAATACAAAGAACGTTTTGCCAATGCTGCCGATTTTGAATTCTATTTTGTAGGTAACGTAGAGGACAAAATAATAGAAAATTTCTCGTGTAAATATTTAGCCTCACTGCCTTCGAATAATGACAAACATGAAAAAGCAGTCGATTCAAAATACAAATGGATCAAAGGTGATTTAAAAAAAGTAGTCAACAAAGGTACCGACCCTAAAAGTACAGTAACTATTAATTATTATGGATATACAAAATATTCTGGTAAAGAAGCATTAGCCCTAAAAGCACTTGGCGAAATCCTTGCCATAAAATTAACAGAGGAACTAAGGGAAAATGAAAGCGAAGTATATGGCATTAATACCCAGGGAAGCATTAATAAAATACCAGCCGGAAAATATAATTTTACAATTGGATTTCCATGCGGTCCAGAAAACGTCGAAAAATTAATAGCCTCTGCCTTAAAAGAATTGCAAAAAATAACAGACAACGGCCCCGAAGATAAAGACCTGAAAAAATTCAAAGAAGCTGAATTGCTTGAATACAAAAAGAACAGCAAAGAAAATTGGTTTTGGCTCAATAACTTTACGGGATCATTTATAAATGGCGAAAGTGCCGAAGAAGTTTTTAATACCGAAGCGAAAATTAACAAAATTACCGCAAAAGACATCCAAAAAGTAGCCCAAAAATATTTAACTAAAGACAAAACAATAGGTATTTTGATGCCCGAAACGAAATAACGGAGGCTTTCTCTATTGACCTTCTAAAAAAGGAAATTAAAAGATTATATGTTAAGATCCAGAATTGTCAATTAAAATTTGACAACTTGTTAGGATTTATAATAATATTGATTGTTAATGCATTAAATATGTTATAGAATAAAAAATAAAGCAAATTAATCGAACCATAAAAAGTCTGTAAAATTACCACCTCGCAGATTAATATAATATACTTGTGATCATGGAGGGATTTGAACCATCCAGAAACCTACTTTAGATTATCCAAAAAAGTCAAAATTCGTATTAGGTGTTCGATTCTGAACCCTAGTACTCCACACAAAGACAAACAACGCCATTGGGAGACAATGGCGTTTTTGTTTTCACATTTATACTATTTTAGGTTTTCAAAAAACGTCAAAATTGGTATTAAGTGTTCGATTACTGTCCCTGAGAGCCCAC
>NZ_DATIDY010000264.1:0-5201 GCF_035456085.1 Flavobacterium sp. | reverse complement strand
AGTATTTGATTTTTATTTTTAGTGTTGCAAAAATAAGGAATAAAGTTTTGTTTAAAGTTTAAAGTTTAAGGTTTTTTGTTCGAATTATAACGATTTCGACAATGATTACGGATAAACACTTTAAATACAATAACAAAAACTAAATCTCCTTAATTTAAACATTTAAGTCATGTAAGTTTGTATTTTAGCTAAAAATTTGCAACTTAACAGTTATCTCAAAAAATAAAGGAGAACATCAAATTGACATTCTCCTTTTTTATATCGTTGAAAACTTAATTAGTTCACTAATACTTTTACAGTTTTAGCACCTTCTTCAGATTGAGCTTTTACTATATAAACTCCACTAGTACTGATTGGTAAACTTACATCTCCGCTAGTTTCAGTAGATTTTACTAATGATCCTAATACGTTATAAACACTAACTTTAGTAGCTGATGTTACATTTGCAATATTGATTTTTCCATCATTACCGTAAATAGTTACTTTAGAATCTGCTTGAAAACTGTCAGTAGCTAATGCAGGAGTTATTACGTTAGCACCAGTAACTTCAATTTTATAAAGATTATTTGCAGCATCTCCAAAGATATAAATTTTACCTGCTGCAGCTTGAAGAGTGCTAACATCAGCCGTTAAAACAACAAAATCTGTATTACCTCCTGTATTTGAGGTACCTGAAGCAATCGTAGCTTTACCATCAGTTACAAATATAGTTCTCACAGCACTATTACTTCCTGTTTTAAACCATACTTTTACTGTAGCAGCTCCATCAAGATTAAAATATAGATAACGTTGCGTTGGAGTAAATACAAAACCAGTTGCAGTTGTATAACCAGCTCCATTCATTTGAAAACGAGTTGTACTACTATAAGTATCAAATACAGCATTATTTAAATTAATAGTTCCAAAATTTTTAATTGTAGAAAGACCAGGAACAATACCTAATTTATTCACTACAGTTTCTACAAGATAATTAGACTCTTGAGGAGTAACAGGTGTAGTAACAGGAGGAGTAGCACTAAGTGGCCATTTACTAGAATCTTGAAAATCCCAAACAGTTGTTTGCGCATTAATTGATGCCATTGAAAACAACACAATTGATGTTAAATAAAGTAATTTTTTTTTCATAATATTTTTTAGTTTAAGTTTATAAAAGATCACATATTGTAATCGATTACACAAATATAAAAAAAATAACTTATAATTTATTGATTTGATAATTTTTCTCACAATTAAATTAATAACTAAAAATCAATACTTTAAATTAAAACTTTACTTAAAACACAACCTCTAAATAAGATACTGATGTACTTAAGAACGATCTATCTATTTAAAAGTTTACTTACTCTATTTATTATAAATTAAATTTTAAAAAAAATGTCCTGAATCAAATCGACTCAGGACATTCATACTATTTTATTATATTGAATTAAAACTACTCTGTCTTAAAATTCAATTTACTATTATGGCGGCTATAAGTGAAATAAATAATCAATCCAATTATTAACCAAACTGTAAAATAAATCCAATTCCAAACACTCAGTTCAGCCATCATATACAAACAGCAAATTAAACCCAAGAGAGGAATCAATGACAAGTTTTCTTTCCAAGACCAAAATACCAAACCAACGACCACAATCAAGAAAATCCACATTGGTATTTTGTGTTTGAACAAAGCAAAACCAGTTTCATATTTCAAAGAATCAGAAATTGGTAATCCAGCAACCACGCTAGCATATTTCGCATCATCTTCTTGATATTGGTTCAATAAATGCTCAACATCCAGATTTTTAATATCCGAAGTTTTCCCTTCAATACTTACCAAATAATTGTATACTTTTTGACTCTCTTCTTTATTTAAAGATGTAATTATTGTCTCGGAATCGAAAGTTTTGGCTTCATTGGTAACAAAAGCCATTGTTTCTTTTTTATAAGTTGTAAAAGAAACCACCAATGCAATAACAATCAAAATTGGGAAAATAAATTTCGAATTCACATAAGGCGTTTTGAATTTTCCTCTCGGAATATCGGTTCTGTTTTGCAAAGCCAAAACTCCGGCACAAACCAAAACGAAGGCAAATAAAGTTCCAATACTACATAAATCGGTAACCATTGTTAAATTCATAAACAAGGCAGGAACTGCTACTACAAAACCAACAACTATTGTTGCAAATGAAGGTGTTTTAAATTTTGGATGTACATTAGAAAACTTTTTTGGCAACAAACCATCACGACTCATACTCATCCAAATACGCGGCTGTCCCATTTGAAAAACCAATAAAACACTCGCCATCGCAACTACCGCACTTACTGCAATAATTCCCGACATCCATTTTAAATTCAATTCATTAAATACAAAAGCTAACGGATCACCAACATCCAAACTATTATAACTTACCATTCCGGTAAGAACCAAAGTAATAGCTATATAAAGAATGGTGCAAATAATAATCGCCCACATCATTCCTCGCGGTAAATCACGTTGTGGGTTTTTACATTCTTCGGCAGTTGTAGAAATGGCATCAAAACCGATATAAGCGAAGAACACCGCTGAAACTCCTTTCAAAACTCCTGAAACACCATTTGGTGCAAATGGGTTCCAATTGGCAGTATCTACATAAAATATACCAACACCAATTACCAAAAGAACAATACAAAGTTTTACAACAACCATTAAATTACTAGCATTACGAGATTCTTTCATCCCTCTATAAATCAATGCGGTAATCAAAACAATAATTAACAAAGCTGGTAAATCGGCAACAAAATGAAAAGAACCAATTACAGGCGAAGTTGTCCACGCAGTATAAGCGTGTTGCAATCCTAAACTTAAATTTTCAAAAGACTTCCCACTTTGTAGCAAAGCTGTGGCATCTTTAAAACCATTCGAAGCGGTTAAATAATCCATCTGAACCCATTGTGGCAAATCAATTCCCCCGCTGGAGAGCAGCCCCGTAAAGTAATCACTCCACGATATGGCGACCGTTATATTTCCAACGGAATATTCCATGATGAGCGCCCAACCTATTATCCAGGCAATTAATTCTCCAAACGCAACATACGAATATGTATAAGCACTACCAGAAACCGGTACCATCGAAGCAAATTCGGCATAGGCAAAAGCGGCAAAACTACAAGCAATAGCAGTAAACAAAAATAAAAATATTACGGCAGGACCTCCATCAAAACTAGCTTTACCGATCGTACTAAAAATACCAGCACCAACAATCGCAGCTATTCCAAAAGCAGTTAAATCTCTAGTCGTTAAGTGTTTTCCTAAGGCACTATGCCCATCAGCTTCATTTTTTTCGACCTGCTTTAAGATATCTTGAACAGTTTTTTTTCTAAAAAGATCCTTTAATGCCATATTTTAAATTTTATCATTAAAACTAATTGTATTTTTTTTGCGATTTTTTTTTATAAATGAAATTATTACTATCAAATATATAAACAAATCCAGTCTTTAAAGTCAGGATTTCTATTTTTATAATTTGAATACAAAAAACAACTTTTCTTATTTTCAATTAAAAAAAGTCAAATATACATTCATAAAAATACATTTTAACAAAATCCAACTTAAATATTGATTCTAAAAATCAAATTGAATGGTAAATAAATGCAATTGTAAAACTATAAAAGCTAATACGATAGCCCTTTAACCAAAAATAATGCCAAACATTTCAGCATTATAAGAACCTCTACAATAATTTCATAAAATAAAAAATTGCTTCAAAACATAAGGAATGTCTCAATTCGATCATTACTTTACTGCATTAGCATTATATCTACATTTTATTGCAAATAATTTAATAAACTTATCTAAAAAAACTACTTTTGAATTCTTATAAAAAGAATAAAGAATGTATCTAAAGAAGTCCTTATTATACCCAACTATATATTTATTCCTTTCTTCCATACTTTGCTTTGCCCAAAGAAGAGAAATGCATCCCAAAAATGAATTTAGAGCTGTTTGGATTGCCACAGTTGCCAATATTGACTGGCCTAAAAGCAGTTCGGATTCGGTTGAAAAACAAAAAGCTGATTTTATTCAAATTTTAGACACGTATCAAAAACTTAATTATAATGCTGTAATTGTCCAAATTCGTACTGCTGGTGACGCATTTTACCCAACAATACTGGCTCCTTGGTCTCGTTATTTAACTGGAAGAGAAGGAAAAGCGCCAAATGCTAACTGTGACCTTCTAAAATGGATGATTGAAGAAAGCCACAATCGCGGTTTTGAATTCCACGCTTGGCTTAACCCTTATCGCGCCACAATGGATTTAAAAACCGAAAACCTGAGTATCGATCATGATTATAATAAACATAGAGATTGGATGATTGAATTTGGAGGTAAATACTATTACAATCCAGCTTTGCCAGAAGTCCAAAAACATCTAAGTGATATTGTCGAAGAAGTGGTTATAAAATATGATATTGATGCCATACATTTTGATGATTATTTTTATCCTTATCGTATAAAAGGGCTTGAATTTAACGACACTGCTTCTTATCAAAAATATGGAAATGGTGTTTCGCTTGAGGATTGGAGACGTTCGAATGTGACTTCTTTTGTCAAAAACATTTCTGCTGGAATCAAAAAACTTAAACCTTGGGTACAATTTGGTATAAGTCCGTTTGGCGTATGGCGTAATAAATCTGTTGATCCTAAAGGTTCTGACACACAGTCCGGTCAAACCAATTATGACGATTTATTTGCCGATCCTGTTGATTGGATGAACAATAATTGGATTGATTATGTGCTACCACAATTGTACTGGAGCATTGACCACAAAACCGCATCGTATGCTAAATTAATAAAATGGTGGTCAGAAAATGTTCCGAGCAATACAGCTTTATACATGGGAAATAGTACCTATAAAATCAAAGCCGATTCGGATAGACACTGGAATAATGCTTATGAAATTCCAAATCAAATTGACCTTACCCGCAATTATCCAAATGTACAGGGAAATGGCTATTTTAGTGCCAAATGGTTTATTAACAAGAATCAAGATGTAGTCAAAATTCTATGTCAAAATCAATACAAATATCCTGCATTACCTTTGCCTGTTCCTAATTTCAAAAAGGTTATTACAGAAAGTTTACTAATCAATTCGGTTTCTGAAGATTCTACCCAATTTTATATTTCTTTTCAAAAACCAAAACTGCCTACAAAAGTTCGCTATATTGTAGTGTATGCT
>NZ_DATIDY010000263.1:0-23947 GCF_035456085.1 Flavobacterium sp. | reverse complement strand
ACTTACCAAGCAACTGCATACGCTCCTTGATTTCATTGGTGATGTGAGGAACTACCTGAACTGTTTTACCCAAAAACTCTCCACGACGCTCTTTTTCAATCACAGAAAGATATACTCTTCCGGTGGTTACGTTGTTCGCCTGAGATGTCGGAACATTCAAGAATCTTTCGTAATGCCCTAAATCCAAATCGGTTTCAGCTCCGTCATCTGTAACATAACATTCACCATGTTCATACGGATTTAATGTTCCTGGGTCTACATTTAAATAGGGATCAAACTTTTGAATGGTCGTTCTATACCCTCTTGCTTGTAACAATTTTGCCAAAGATGCTGCTATAATTCCTTTTCCCAAAGAAGAAGTCACACCGCCTGTAACAAAAATATATTTCGTTTGATTCATTCTGTTGTTGTTTGTATGTAGTTGTGTAAAAAACGTGGCAAAAGTACAAATTTAATTAGACAATTTGCTAATTAGAAAATTAGAAAATGTGCCAATTATAAAATTTGCCAATTAATCAATTTATAATTTAAAAATTAGAAAATGATTAATTAAATTCATTTCCACCTATATTATAGCACCCATCTTAAATTATCTAATTTTCTAATTGTTCAATTATCCAATTATTTAAGGTTTCGGATATTTCTTTTTTATGTTCCGAATTAGCTCTTCGAGTCCGTTGAGTTTTAATTCGTAAATTAATTTCAATTGTTCGCCAAGTTCTCCTTTTGGGAATCCTTTATTGCTATACCACACGATATAATACTCAGGAATATCAATAAGAAACCAGCCCTCATATTTCCCGAAAGGCATTTTGGTATGGGCCAGCTTTATAAGTTGTTTTTGGTTTTGATCCATTTTAAAAAGTAAAAGAAGCCCTATAATTGAGCTTCTTTTCATTGAAATTATTAATTATTTTAAATGTTTTACTTCCAAATAAAACTAATATCTTTCTTAATTTCTTCATTCAAACTCAAGAAAACAGGACAAGTCATCGCTGCTCTCTCCAAAATAGTTTTGTCTTTTTGTTCTGAAACACCAACCATTTCAAAAATAATTTCGATCGCGCCGATTCTTCTTGGCTCGGCATTCATCGTCTTAGTCACCGCGGCTGTTGAACCTTTAAAATCAACATTTAAATCTCTTGCTTTGATTCCCATGATGGTCATCATGCAAGTAGCCAAAGCATTGGCAACTGAATCAGTTGGAGAAAAAGCTTCTCCTTTTCCATTGTTGTCTACTGGAGCATCAGATAAAATTTCTGTACCTGATTGTATGTGTGTTGAAGAAGTTCTTAGATCTCCTAAATAAGTTACTTTTGAAGTCATTTTTTAAAATTATAAATTATGAATTGTTAGTTATTAATGCTAAAATGTCAAATGTCAAATGTCAAATCTGAATACTGCCAACTACATTCTACTTTGCTTCTTTTACAGTCAAATCAGTGTCGTAATATAAAATGTAAATACCTCTATTGACGTAACCGCCTTCGTCTTTTTTGTGATATTCAAATTTATTTTCAACTTGTTCGGTTATCATAGTTTCGGCAGTTTCCTGATAAGTTTTATCTTGTGATAAACGCATCATCGTATCAAAAGTAACATCGAAACCTCTAATTGCGTATGTACTTGGATTTACTTTATTCTTTTTTCTATAACTCTGCATGAATAATTCGGCTTCAGGAGAATTGTTTTCACGAGTTGACGACGGATACATTAAATGCAACTTGGTTAAATTTTCAAAATTAATTTCATCTGTATCCAAAGTTTCATTTTGTTCCAAAACAACTAATTGTACTTGATATGATGCCATAACACTTATCATAGTGTTTATAGTATATTTGATCATTGCTGTATTGGCAGTTTCGAGAATAACATAATTCATTCTGTCTTTTACAAACAGACTTTTAAAAGCTTCAACATTTAAACCGCCAGTTTCTGTCAATGGAGCGATTTTTATTTCTTTGTGGTTTTCTAAAATATATTTTCTAATTGTTTCTTTTTTCTTGTCAATTACAGCAATGGTGTTACCTTGTTTTGCAGTTAAATAATCAAACATCGCCGATTTTAAATCAGAAGCGGGAACAATTGATTGATATAAATTTGGAGTTGGATTTGCATTATCTCTTGATAATGGAGAAATAACCGGCACGTTATTTTGACTAAGAATATTAGCCGCTTTTTCGACATTATTTTGATAAAAAGGTCCAATTACAGCATCTGCATTTGCAACATCGTGATCGTTAAAAATATTCGCAACATTTGAAGTTGTTTTTGTTTCATTCGAATCAAAAATTTTGATATCCATATTGAGACCTAAAACTTTCGCAGAATCAATTGCCATTACAGCACCCGAATAAAAATCTAAAGTCATGTTTAGAAATTTATCATTGTTTAATTTATTGACAGTCGAAGTAACTGTATCTGCTTCATTTTTGGCAACATTAAAAGGCAATACTAATACTAACGTTTTCTTATCATTACTTGTTTTTTTACCCAAAACAACTTTTTGTTTAGTAGAATTAGCAGCAATTTGGTTTGATTTTGATGGCACTTTCAGAACCATTCCTTCTTGAACCCCAGCAGATAAATTTGGATTCAATTCAATCAATTGTTGTTGAGTCAATCCAAACTGTTTGGACAAACTATAAAAAGTTTCTTTTGCTTTTACAGTGTAATCAATATAGCTAACTGGCTCTTTTATAACTGTTGCAGTTGGTTTTGCAGAAGTTGCTTTTGTTTCCGGAGCAACATTTTTAGTTACCGCTTTCGGTCTGCTTCCTTTTATTAGCAACTCATAACCAATTGGTAAATTAGCAACAATATCAGGATTTTTTTGTTCCAATTCCTCAATTGTAATATTATACTGTTTGGCAATTGAAAACTTTGTTTCTTTTGGTAAAACCGTATGAAAAACTGGAGCATTCTTAGCTACAACACTTGATTGAGCAGCACCTTTTGAAGGAATATTTAAAATCTGACCAATTTGCAAACCATATTTTACAAGATCTGGATTAGCTTTTTTTAGTTCCTCATCGGTAACATTGTATTTTTTTTCGATGCCAAATAAAGTTTCTTTAGCTACAACTTCGTGTGTTTTTGGCAATTGTTTAGTTGCCGGCTTTGAAGCGGCAGCAGTTTTTCCTTTACTTTTTGGAATTAACAATACGCTATTAGGCTTCAATCCGCTTTGTGCATCTGGGTTGAGCTTATAAATCTCGTAAGGAGTAATATTAAATTTTTGAGCAATTTGATTAATTGTTTCTCCTTTGGCCACAACATATTTATCAATCTTTTCTTGTCCTAAAACTGAAGTCAAAGAAAAAGATATGATAGCAATTATTGCAAAAAAATAGTTTGTATTAAATCTGGTCATTTATAATTTATTTTTTAGTAAAAATACTTTCTTTATAACAAATATACCTCCTCAAATTGTTAATTTATTCTTTAAATAGATTATTCAGAAACTACATTTGCAATAAACATTTTTTCGAAAAGTGGTTTCCCTTGTTTTTTAATACATTCATATTGTGCCTCCTCTTTGGTGGCAACCTTTTTCGAGTACACATAATACGAAAGCACATTTATATTATAAAAGAAGTTACTTTCTAAAGAACCAGAATCTGATAATTTCTTTATAAAAGCATCTCTTTCTTTAGCATCTTTAAAGCTTCCTAAGACTACATAATAACCAGATTCCACATTTTTCACTCCTTCTACTTTCTCGATTTTGACCGACTTAACTTTAGCTGGCTGTTTTGCCAATTCCTTATTGATTTGATCTAATGTAAGCGGTTTTACAACTATTCCAGTTTTATTTTTCGCTTGAGCTTCTGAAGCTTTATTTTGGTAGCTTTGATTTTTCAATTTAGCCAAATTATCATCAAATGTTCTAGCTTGTTTACTGTAAAAACTCGCTTTGCTAATATGCAATCTTAGTTCTGATTTACTTTCATTATTCAATGAATCCAGTTTTGTAATTAGTTGTATGTTGTTCAAATCACGAACACGTTGTTGCATTTCCATCGTTTTTAATTCTTCTGGAGTCAATTTAGAAGACTTTGATTGAGCTGGTTGTGTTTTACTGTTTTCACGAATGCTTTTTTTGTATTGCTGATTCTCTTCAACAACTATGCGTTCTGCTTTATCCATCAAACCTGAATACACCTTTCTGTTTTCGGCCAATTGTTTTTTTAGCTGTTGTGATAATTCATTAGTTTTTTGAATATTTTCATTTGAAATTTTTTGCAAACGAATAGATTCATCAAGGTCAACTAATTCTGTTTTTTTCAAAACCGTTAAATCTTTGCTCATTGTATTGACCAATGAATCCAATTTAACCAAAAGAATTTCTTGAATATTTTTATTGGCTTCCAAAACCATTTTCAATTTTTCAGCTGAGCCTTCTTTAGTATTATCAATTTCCTTTAAGTTTGACAAAAGTCCATTTACATTGATTACTTTTTGATTGATTTCCTGCTGTAATTGTAACTTTTCTTTTAGGCTATTAATTTCTTTAGTGCTCGCTTTTGATCTTTCTAAAACTACTTGTTTTTCAGCCAAAGCCAGCATCAACTCTTCATTTTCGTTGGTTGGTTTTACTTCTTTTACATTAATTGCCAGTTTATTTCCTTCGACCAATCCGTTTACGATCTCAGGATTTTGGGATTCCAATTGTTCAACTGTAATACCAAATTGCTTTGCTATAGAATACTTTGTTTCTTTAGCTTTTACTTCGTAAAAAATAGTTTCCGCATTTATAACTCTTACTCTACCATCCAAAGTTTTCTTTTTGTTCGGAATAGTAATCTCTTGTCCTATTTGCAATCCATTTTTCAGAAGTGCAGAATTCATTTTGTCCAAATCTTCAACAGATACATTGTAAAGTCTCGCAATGCTAAATAATGATTCCTTTGGTTGAACCAGGTGCGTTTTTTTTGATACTGTATTTTCAGATTTAATCTCTTGCGGAATAATTAATTCCTGACCAACCTGCAATCCATTAGCAAGTACCGCTGCATTTGCATTTTGTATAACATCAACTTTGACATTATACTTTGTTGCTAGTCCAAACAAAGTTTCTTTTGGAGCAACGATATGGGTAATCGAATTTGAGGATTTTGGAAGTAATTCTGGAACCGAGAGAATTTGATTTTCTGTGATTCCGTTTTGCGCTTCTGGATTAAGTCTATAAATTTCAGAAGGGGTCGTTTTGTAATTTTGTGCGATTTGGGTGATGGTTTCGCCTTTTAAAACTGTATGTTTTGTTGCAGATTGTTGTCCAAACGAGGCATTTGACACAAAAGCAACAAACAATAAAAACTTTGAAAATTCTTTCATAAAATAGTAGGTTTAAACAATTAAGTCGTTACAAATGTAACGACTTAATGTTAAAAAACTTACTATTCCCACTCAATTGTTGCAGGTGGTTTTGAACTAATATCGTAAACTACACGATTCACCCCTTTAACTTTATTGATAATATCATTAGAAACTTTCATCAGGAATTCATAAGGCAAATGAACCCAATCAGCAGTCATACCGTCAGTAGATTCTACGGCACGAAGTGCAACTACTTTTTCGTAAGTACGCTCATCGCCCATAACTCCAACACTGTTTACAGGAAGCAAAATTGCTCCCGCCTGCCAAACTTTATCATATAATCCCCAAGATTTTAATCCGTCGATGAAAACTTTATCTACATCTTGTAAAATTTGTACTTTCTCTTCGGTGATATCACCTAAGATACGAATAGACAATCCAGGTCCTGGGAAAGGATGTCTTCCTAACAATTCCGGATCGATTCCTAGAGTTGCTCCCACTCTACGCACCTCATCTTTGAAAAGCATACGCAAAGGTTCAACAACTTTAAGTTTCATATAATCAGGCAAACCTCCCACATTATGATGTGATTTGATTGTTGCCGAAGGTCCTTTTACCGAAACGGATTCGATAACATCAGGATATATAGTTCCTTGAGCTAACCAAGTAACATCTTCAATTTTATGTGATTCATCATCAAAAACTTCGATAAAAGCATTTCCGATGGCTTTTCTTTTTAATTCTGGGTCTGTTACTCCAGCTAAAGCATTGTAAAAACGTTGAGAAGCATCAACTCCTTTTACATTTAATCCCATTCCTTCGTATTGATCCAAAACGCTTTGGAATTCATTTTTACGAAGCAATCCATTATTTACGAAAATGCAATAAAGATTTTTACCAATAGCTTTATTCAATAAAACGGCAGCTACTGTTGAATCTACACCTCCTGAAAGACCTAAAACAACTTTGTCGTTTCCGATTTTTTCTTTCATTTCAGCTACAATCTCTTCAACGAAAGCGTTTGGCGTGAAATTTTGAGGAACTTCTGCAATTTTCACTAAGAAATTCTCTAACATTTTTGAGCCATCAGTAGAATGGAAAACCTCTGGATGGTATTGAATTGCATAAGTAGTTTCCCCTTCTATTTTGTAAGCGGCATATTCCACATCATGTGTACTTGCCAGCTTTACTCCATTAGTTGGTAATGCTTTGATACTATCACTGTGGCTCATCCAAACCTGGCTGTTTTCAGAAACGCCTTCAAAGAAAGTTTCGCCTTCTTTAATGTAGGATAAATTAGCTCTACCGTATTCTCTTGTATTGGATGCGGCAACTTCTCCACCACTAAAATGGGCTAAATATTGCGCTCCGTAACAAACGGCAAGCATTGGGAGTTTTCCTCTAATTTGAGATAAATCTGGATGTGGCGCATCTTCTCCTCTAACAGAAAAAGGGCTTCCTCCAAGAATTACTGCTTTATAACTCGATAAATCACTCGGAAAATGATTGAAAGGAAAAATTTCGCAGAATATATTTAATTCGCGAACTCTACGTGCAATAAGCTGTGTGTATTGCGATCCGAAATCTAAAATAAGTACGTTGTGTTGCATGCGCAAAAATACTTTATAAATTCGGAATTGAAAAATTGAATTTTGATTTTTTTTTGAGCTTCTGAGTCACTAAGCTTCTAAGAACCTACGATAAAAAAAACAAGAAATAAAAACTCAAGAAAATCAGCAGATTAAATACTTCACAACTAAAAAAAACTTAGAAACTCAGCATCTTAGAAACTTAGCAACTTTTAAAAAAACTATTCTTTAACAATAATAATTGAAGCTTTAAAACCAGTTCCTAAATTCCATTCACTTGCAGAAATTAGATTTTTTTTGTCATCATAAACTTTAAACTCAGCGGTATTTGGACCAGAAGAACCTTGGTTTAACGCCTCAAAATCGATTTTATTAAAACCTTTTTGTAGCTTAATTTCAAAACCCTTAAAATTACTATCCAAAAACACTTGTGACTGGATAACTTTTCCGTTTAAATAAACCCGAATCAAATCGCCATCAACATATTGGGCGTCTCTATATAAGACATTGGCAGATTCGGCATCACTTTTATATGTTCCCAAATCCTGATTACGACGGTAAACAAGCCCTTCTTGACGATCTGTTTTTTTATTCAATCGATCTCTCACTTCATCGCCAGGATTTATAAACTCACTTTCCTTCGGGATCATTGAAATCTCACTTTTTACTCCAATTTTATAATCAGAAACGGGATTAGGTGGCGACTTAATAACATTTGGATTTTTATAAATATTAGGCGGAATAATTATCGGAACATTTGGATCTGGCGGTGTTTCCTTTTTTTCAGGTTTTGGTTTTGTATTTGCAGGAGGAATTCCTTTAAATTTATTATTAAACTCAACCTGTGCATACGTGCAAGTTGCAAAACCCATTAGAAAAATAAATAAAAATATTTTTTTCATCTGTTGTTATCTATTTTTTTTTGAAAGTTAAAAGTTGCATTTCATCATTTGTGTCTGTGAACATTTTTTGAATATGCTTATTAAATACTATCAAAAAGTAGGTTTTTAGTTTTAACATTATTTCCAAAAATAAAAAAAACACTGTTTATAGAATCACAAAACTAATATAATTTATTATTGTCGTCTTGTTAAGAAAATCTAAATTCAAACTAATAAAGCGTTAAATCTCTGAAAGCATCATAACTTATTTTAATGAAAACTACACTAACTTTTCGCCCTACTCACTATTTATTATTATTTTGTTATAAAAAGTAAAAACCAGTATTAATAAGGGCTTTGACACATTATCAAACTCATTTTTTAAATCTAATTTTTATAAATTGCGCCCTTAAATCTAAATCTTCAATGATTTAACACCAATTAACAAACTAAAAAAGCTAAATAATGAAAAGAGAAAACATCTTAACTGGATCGCCATGGGAAGACAAAATGGGATATTGTCGTGCCGTTCGTATCGGAAACATCATCGAAATATCTGGAACTGTTGCCATCGTTGACGGTGATAAAGTGAAAGCAGACGATGCTTATGCGCAAACTTTGAATATTTTGGAAAGAGTAGAAAAAGTTCTTGAAGATCTCAATGTAGGAATGAAAGATGTAATTCGCACACGTATTTTTACTACTGACGTAAGCACATTTGAAGATGTTGCCAGAGCGCATGCTACTTTTTTTAAAGACATTAAACCAACAACTGGATTCTACGGCATTAACCAATTGGTTGCTCCTGAATATTTGGTTGAAATCGAACTTACAGCAATCGCATCATAATAATTCTAATAAGATTATGAATTGTAATACTTTTGCATAACAAAGTTTTAAAAGTATTACGATTAATGGATTATCAAAAAATAAAACAAATAATGCTTGTCATGCTCAAATGGTTTTTCATTTGTTGTTTGACAGGCATTTTTTCTGGGTCTGCATCTGCATTATTTTTAGTTTCTTTAGAATTTGTTTCCCAAACAAGAGATCATAATATTTGGATAATTTGGCTCTTACCTTTTGGCGGATTATTGATTGGATACCTTTATTATTACGCTGATCCAAGAATTACAAAAGGAAATAATCTCCTCTTGGAAGAGTACAACAAACCTGAAAAAAAGATTCCTTTTCTAATGGCACCGTTAGTGCTTTTGGGAACTTTGATCACCCATCTCTTTGGTGGATCGGCAGGACGAGAAGGAACTGCCGTGCAAATGGGCGGAGCGATTGCTGATTTATGTACCAATCTTTTTAAACTAAATCAAACCGAAAGAAGAACCATCATTATTTTAGGAATCAGTGCTGGATTTGCTTCGGTTTTCGGAACCCCTTTGGCGGGAGCAATCTTCGCATTGGAAATTGTTTATTTCAGCAAAATTAATATCAAAAGTATTTTGCTTTCGTTTCTAGTAGCTTACATCGCTTATTTTACAGTAGAATTTTGGGGAATAAAACATACCCATTATAGCATTCCTGTTGTTCCCGAATTCAATTTAACTGTTTTATTTTGGATTCTTATTTCCAGTATTTTATTTGGATTGGCTGCTTTACTTTTTTCAAGAACTACCCATTTTTGGGGCAAATTATTTTCTAAAAACATAAAATATCCACCATTGAGACCTTTCATTGGAGGAATTGTACTTGCCATTACGATTTATTTTATCAGTACTACAAAATATATAGGTTTAGGAGTTCCCGAAATTGTAAAAGCCTTTTCAATTCAAAATACACCTTATGATTTTTTATTAAAAATACTTTTTACAGGTTTTACTCTTGGAGCAGGATTTAAAGGTGGTGAAGTTACTCCGCTCTTTTTTGTAGGCGCCACTTTAGGCAGCGCATTATCAATTATAGTTCCATTGCCAATAGCATTGTTGGCAGGAATGGGATTTGTTGCCGTATTTTCGGGAGCTACCCATACACCAATTGCATGTACAGTAATGGGGATGGAACTTTTTGGGATAGAAAGTGGTTTTTATATCGGGCTTGCGTGTTTAATCGCCTATTTTTTCTCAGGATCAATCGGAATTTATAAATCACAAATTGTAAAAGGTCCAAAATCCATTTTGTATCAAAGTATTAGAAAAAAAGGGCTAAAATATCTTTAATCTATATCACTTTATAATTTCCCAAAAATTTTCAACTTATAGCTTAAAAAATGTAATTTCGCAAACTATGAATACACTAGACATACAAGCGATACAGTTGTTATTATCAACGCCAAAAAAAATTGCAATAATACCACATCGAGGCCCTGATGGTGATGCCATGGGATCGACATTAGCATTATATCATTTTTTATTAAAAAACAATCATCAGCCAACGGTGATTTCTCCAAATGATTTTCCAGATTTTCTAGCTTGGATGCCAAGTTCTGAAACTGTAAAAATATACGAAAAGGACAAAGCAAATTGCACCAAAATATTAGAAGATGCTGAAGTTATTTTTACTTTAGATTTTAATGCATTGCACAGAGTTGGCGAAATGGAACAGGTTTTAGAAAAACTTACTGCTCCTTTTATCATGATCGATCATCATCAAAAACCTGATGATTATGCGACTTACACGTATTCAGACGTTGCTTTTGGATCAACTTGCGAAATGATTTATAACTTTATTTCATTTTTAGACAAAAAAGAAGATATAGACAAAACAATAGCAACCTGCATTTATACAGGAATATTGACCGATTCAGGTTCCTTTCGTTTTCCAAAAACCACAGGAACAACTCACAGAATTGTTGCCGAATTGATCGATCTTGGCGTAGAAAACACCTTAATTCCGGCCTTATTGTTCGATAATAGTTCGTATAATCGTTTACAATTGTTGGGACGTGCTTTGCAAAACATGAAAGTTATGATGAATCATAAAACATCATACACCACGTTAACACAAGAAGAACTAAATAGTTTTGATTATATAAAAGGTGACACTGAAGGTATCGTTAATTATGGTTTGAGTATAAAAGGAATCATATTCACAGCCATTTTTATTGAAAATAAAGAAGAAGGAATTATCAAAATTTCTTTCCGTTCGCAAGGTGATTTTGATGTCAACCAATTTGCCAGAGATCATTTCAACGGTGGTGGCCACAGTAATGCCGCTGGAGGAAAATCAATGGTTTCTATGGAAGAAACTATTAGTAAATTCGAAAATTTAGTACAAAATCTAAAAATATAGCCCCTATGAATCATTTTAAAGTATTACTAATTATATTTTTCTCTGCCATTTTAATGTCAAGTTGTAAGCAACCTCAAGAAGCCAGAAGACCTATTTCGCATTCGTCCGGAAGCTTCATGAAACAGTCTATTGCCAGAAATAAAAAAATGATTGCAAAAGAAGAAGATCAGATCCAAGCTGTTATCAAAAGTGATCGATCCAAAAAATATATCGCATCCAAAAAAGGATATTGGTATTATTATGAATCCAGAAACCTAACCGATAGTCTTACTCCGAAGAAAGGAGACATTGCCTTTTTTGATTATGAAATAAAAGATTTAAAAGGAAATGTCATTTATTCTAAAGAAGAATTAGAGCCTCAAATTTACAAAGTCGACAAGCAAGACATTATGATGGGATTGAGAGACGGTATAAAATTAATGCGCAAAAAAGAAAAAGTACAATTTCTGTTCACATCGCATATGGGATTTGGTTATCATGGAGATAATAACAAAATAGGAACCAATCAGCCTTTATTTTGTACTGTGACACTTAATGATTTTATGCCTGAAGAGCAGTATAACAAACAAATGCAAACTCCGACAGTTGCAAAAGCTGCTCCAGCTGTAAAACCTAAACCTATTAAAGATAGTTTAACAAATTAAAAAAAACAGAATGAAAAAAAATGTTTTATTAGTACTATTACTTATTATAACTTTAATTTCTTGTAAAAAAGAATACGATAATTTACCTGATGGATTATATGCCGAAATTGAAACCAATAGAGGCACTATTTTACTAGAGTTAGATTATAAAAAAGCTCCGGTAACTGTTGCTAATTTTATAACATTGGCAGAAGGAGATAACGAATACATTGTAAACGATACCCTAAAAGGCAAACCATTTTTCAACGGATTAAAATTTCATAGAGTAATCAAAGATTTTATGATTCAGACTGGAGATCCTTTGGGAACTGGATCTGGAGATACAGGTTATAAATTCAAAGATGAGTTCTCTGATTTAAGATTTGATAAAGGAGGAATTTTGGCAATGGCAAATAACGGTCCCGGGACAAACAGCAGTCAATTTTTTATTACCCATTTAGAAACTCCTTGGCTTGACAATAAACATACGATTTTCGGACATGTGGTTGATTATAATCTTGAGGTAGTTAATAAAATAGAGCAAGATGATTTCATAAAAAATGTAACTATTATCAGAAATGGTGTGGATGCAAAGAAATTTAATGCCCGAAAAACTTTTCACGACTACTTCATTATAGAATCAGAAAATCAAAGACAAAAAGTCGCTGCCGAAGCCGCTGCCAAAAAAGAATACGAAGCCAAATACAAAGCAGTTTGTGATCAGAAAGCAGCTTATTTTGCGAAACTAAAAAGCAAAGCAACCAAAACTGGAACAGGATTACAATATGTAATTACTAAAAAAGGAAATGGAAAAAAACCTGCAATTGGAACTACTGTTTATATTCCGTATGCTGGATTTTTGGAAAATGGAACTTTATTTGATTCCAGTATTGAAGACGTCTCCAAAACTTTTGGAAAATATGATCCAGCCAGAGCTGCTGCCAATGCATACACTCCTATCCCTTTTCAAATTGGAAGAAAAGATGGTTTAATTCCTGGTTTTATTGAAGGAATTGAAAAATTGTCAATTGGAGACAAAGCTGTTATTTTTATTCCCTCACATCTTGGTTACGGAGAAGCTGGAGCCGGTGATGTTATTCCTCCAAATACTAATATAATTTTTGAGATAGAATTAAAGGACAAAATGTCTAATTAATTTTAAACTAATTGAAATAAGCTAAACTTAAAAGAAATGAAATTCAAAATCGCATTATTACTCTTTTTAGGAGTTTTTAATTTACACGCACAAAGCCCAAAAAAAGCAGTTGTATCCAAAAAAGCGACTACAACAGTAAAAAAACCAGCCGCACCAGCCGAAGGAATTTTTGCCACAATTGCTACCAATAAAGGAAACATTACTATTGAATTATTTTACAAAAAAGCACCTGTCACAGTGGCTAATTTCATAAGCCTTGCAGAAGGAACCAACCCATTTGTAACCGTTGAAAGATTAAAAGGAAAACATTTTTATGATGGTTTAAAATTCCATAGAGTGATCAGCGATTTTATGATTCAGGGTGGCGATCCGGACGGTGTTGGGTCAGGAGGTCCAGGATATTCTTTCAAAGATGAGTTTAATGACTCGAAATTTGACAAAGCTGGAATTTTGGCAATGGCCAATTCTGGTCCTGCGACTAATGGAAGTCAATTTTTCATTACACATAAAGACACACCTTGGTTAACGGGAAAACATACTATTTTTGGTCAGGTGACTCAAGGTATGAGCGTTGTAAATTCAATTGTGCAAGATGATGTGATTACGAAAATTACAATTACCCGAAAAGGTGATTTAGCCAAAAAGTTTGACGCTGTAAAAGTATTTTCAGATTACTTCAATAACAAAGCCGAAGATCAAAAGAAGCAAGCTGCAATTGACGCAGAAAACAGAAAAAAACAAGCAGCAATTGACGCGGAAGCAAAAAAGGCTTATATAGCCAAATATAGTTCTGTTATTAATGCAAAACTTGCCTATTTTGCTGCCGAAAAAGCTAAAGCCACTACTACTCCATCAGGATTGGCGTATAGCGTTATAAAAAAAGGAACAGGTGTAAAACCAGCTAATGGATCTACTTTTTATTTTCATTATGCAGGGTATTTTGAAGACGGAACTTTATTTGACAGCAGTTATGAAGACGTAAGCAAAGCCTACGGAAAATTTGATGCTAATAGAGCTGCACAAAACGGCTACAAACCTTTTCCTTTTGAAGCTGGAAGAAAAGACGGCCTAATCCCAGGATTCCTTGAAGGAATAGGAACTATGTCTTATGGTGAAAAAATAATCATTTTTATTCCTTCAGATTTAGCCTACGGCGAAAGAGGTGCTGGAGGAGTAATTCCACCAAATGCCAATTTGATTTTCGAACTGGAGATGTTTGAAAAACAGGAATAATTTAGTTTTATAAAAAGCAAAAGCCACGACATTTATTATCTGTCGTGGCTTTTGCTTTTTTTTTTAGTGGCTAGGATTCTGAGTTTCCAAGATTCGAATATTTATTTAAAAATGGCCAATTCACACAGAACTAATCACTAAGAACTAATCACTAAGAACTAATTACTAAGAACTAATCACTTTTTAAACTTCCATTCAAATTCATCTTTGCTGTTGATTATTGCGCCTATTTCGAATTTAACAACTTCATCAAATTCAGTTTGCAAAATGATCCAATTTTCTTCATTAAAATAATTTTCAAAAGTATCGAACTCTTCTTGAGTAAATTTGGTTATACCTTTTTGAGCTAGATCTTTTTTGACAGCGGTAATATTTCTGTACATTATTTTGTTGCCAAATAACTCTAAATCGGGACTAGAAGCTACCAAATATCCTAATCTTAAATCCTCATCTTTGTAAAAAGTCATACGGATTTTAAGAGCATTATATACCAAAATCACATTATCATCCTCGTCGTTATAATTTTTATTAGGCTTACCATAAATAGCAATCACATCACTTTGTTTCATTCCAAAAATGAGTTTATCTATTCCGTTTTTGAGATTTATTTTCATTCTTTTTCTTTTATTGCAAAGGTATCCAATTTCATTCAAAAGTATTTTCATTCAAATAAAAAAATATCCAAAAAACTTACTTATAAAAAAACCGATAAAAAAATTTGATTTTCATAAAAAATTGAATGTAGGACTTTATAATTATTATTCAAAAAATTTTAATTAAAAAGTAGGATTAATTTTATAATATATATAAATTAACACATTTAATCGTTTAGACATCCCAATATGTCGACGATTTAATTAAATTTGCAACGTTACGTTAATCAATTAATTATTGATATTTTCAAATTTAAAAAAGACAAATAAATAATCATGATGTTTATTTTTAAAATTAACAAATGGCTGCTTTTTAGTCTGCTATTAGCATTCTCTTTTGCTAATGGTCAAGACCAAAATGCTGTAACAATTTTAAAAACAAAACTTCAGAAAACTACTGTTGATACTACCAAAATAAACCTCCTTAACGAAATTTCTTCCAGCTATAAATATACTAATGCGAAAGAAGGATTGCAGTATGCGAAACAAGCGCTGACTTTAGCAGAAAAAAAACAATGGAAAAAAGGAATGGCTGAAGCAAATGGAAACTTAGGAATTTGCAACCAAACTTTATCCAATTATACAGAGGCAATTGCTTATTTAAACAAAGCGGTTCAACTAAACAAACATCAAAAAAATCAGATAGTAATTGTCTATAATTTAAATGACATTGCTAGTTGTTATTTTAATCTAAATAATTACAAAAAGGCTCTAAATTATTATCAGCAATCACTCCAAATAAATCAAAAGATAAATGATCCAAACGGATATGCTTATTGTTTAACCAAAATTGGTGAGATTTATGCAAAGGAAAAAAAATATGAAAAAGCCGTAGATAATTTTTCTGAAGCTTTAAAAAAATTTGATAAAAACCAAACAAACAACATCAATAATACGCTTAATCAATTAAGCAATGTGTATCTATTGCTTTCAAAATCTGATTTAAAAAATAAAGAGAAATATATTGCTTTATCGAATCAAACTTTAAAACGAATTGCTGCCAAACAAGAAGACTATTCACAGTCTGTTGAAGTTTTAAAAGCTTCTTTAAAAGGAGTAATGCCAGACACAACCAGAATCAATATTCTGAACAAGATTACGAGCAATTATTTTTACACCAAGCCACGAGAAGGAATATATTTTGGAGAAAAAGCCCTTAAACTAGCAACAAAAATAAACTGGAAAAAAGGAATCGCCAAAGCTAACGACAACATTGGCGTTTGCCAATGGGTATTATCAGATTTTAGCAAAGCTATCAACTGCTTTTATAAATCGCTCTTTATTTATCAAGGGCTGAATGATAAAAATGGTATTTCGGCGGCTTATAATAATTTAGGATTGACTCATCTTGAAATTAAAAAATACAATTTGGCTTTTACTTATTTCAGTAAAGCGTATGATATAAATAAAGAAACCAATAATAAAGTATTAATGGTTTACAATCTTAATAATATTGCAGTTGCTCATTATTTGCAAAAAAATTACGAAAAAGCTCTTAAGTTTTATAATCAGTCAAAAGAGTTGAATCATACTATGCATGACATGAATGGACTAGCTTATGTCTATTCTAAAATTGGAAAAATATTTGCTGATCAGAAAAAATATACCGAGAGCTTAGACTATCTAATAAAAGCTTTGGAAAGTTATGATAAAGACCAGAGCTACAATATCGGAAATACATACATTGAGATTGGGTCGACTTATTATAAAATGGCTTTGGAAAATCCGAACGCCAAAAAACAATTATTAGCGAAATCGTTTGAATATCTAAATCATGCAAACCAATTGTTTAACCAAATACAGATTCCTGAAGGCTTGAATTCGTCATATTTAGAGCTTTACAAAACGACCAAAGCACAAGGTAATTTCGAACAGGCACTGGACAATTTTGAAAAACACAACATCTTACAGGATTCATTATTTTCTGATAAAAATAAAAACAAATTAGCCAATCTTCAATCTAAAAGAGAAATTGACATTCGCGACAAACAAATTGAAATTCAGAAACTAAAAATAAATAGTGCTTCCAAAAAAGTCTATTTACTCGTTACGATAACTCTATCGATTGCTGTTCTTTTAATTCTATTTTTCTATTTGTATATGATAAAGACATCTACAAATAAATTATTATTAGAAAAAAACGAAGAGATAATAAACATTAATAAACAAAAGGACAAATTCTTTTCAATCATTGCTCACGATTTGAGAGGGCCGTTTAGTGGTTTCTTAGGATTAACAGAACTGTTAGCAGAAGATATCGATAGTATGGACAAAGAAGAAATTCAGTTTTCGGCAGTGAATATGAAAAGTTCAGCCAATAACTTGAACCGACTATTAGACAATTTACTAGAATGGTCCAAAATGGAACAAGGACTAATTCCTTTTGCACCAAAAAAATATAACATTTCAAAAATAATAGCAGAATGTATTGAAACTCAAGAAGATTCTATCAACAAAAAAAAGATTCAAGTTGAAACATTAATTGATGAATCTTTGAAAATATGTGCAGATAAGTATATTCTACAATCCGTTATTCGAAATATTTTATCGAATGCTATAAAATTTACACCAAGGGAAGGTACTATTAAAATAAAAGCCACAGAAAATCATAAAAACACTATCATTTCTATTACGGATACAGGAATAGGAATGAGTGCTAAAATCCTCCAAAATATTTTTAAAATAGATATAAAAACCAATAGAAAAGGAACTGACGACGAACCTAGTTCTGGTTTAGGGCTAATTCTTTGCAAAGAATTTATAGAGAAGCATGGGGGAAAAATTTGGATCGAGAGTGTTGAAAAAGAAGGATCAACAGTCAACTTCAGTATTCCTAAAAAATATACAATTGAATCCAATTAAAGGTAAGAAATGAAGAGGTTAGCCATTATTATTTTGATGCTGGCTGTGAATAGCTTATTTGCTCAAGATGAAGGAATTAAATTAATTGACTCCTTAAAAATAGAGTTAACAAAAGCAAAAGCAGACACTACCAAAGTAAACATATTAAACCAAATGACTAGTGGTAGTTATTATGAGAGACCCAAGATAGCTGCTGTTTATGGTTTACAAGCGCTACTTATTGCTACAAAAATAAACTGGGAAAAAGGGATTGCAACAACCGCAAGCAACTTGGGTATTTGCTACTGGGTTGATGCCAATTTCGCTGCATCTATAAAATATTTTCAAAAATCATTAGTATACAATGAAAAAATACAAGATCAACAAGGTATAGCAAATGCTTTAAATCATTTGGGATTATTGAACCTCGAAATAAAAAAATACAATCAGGCATTTAATTATTTCTTTAAAGCTTACAAAGTAAACCAGATAACGAAAGACAAAGTTGCTATAGGCTACAATCTTGGCAGTATAGCCAAAGCATTTTATCAGCTAAAAAACTATCAAAAAGCCATTGAATATTATTCAAAAGCCAGAGAAATCTATCAAATATTATTTGACAAAAATGGCCAAGGTGACTGCTATAATAAAATTGCGAAAATATATGAAGATCAAAAACAATACGACAAAGCTATAGAATATTATGAGGCAGCGTTGAGGAATTTTGATGACCGTGCAAAATATTTCCTTACTGATTCCTATCTCGGAATGGGGAGAACCTATTATAATATATCTTTAGAATCCCAAAAAAACAAAGCAAAAAATCTCGATCTAAGCCTTCAATATCTAAAGAAAGCTTTGAATATTTTTACTGAATTTGGCACTTTTGACAAAATTAACGAATGCCATGAGCAATTGCATAAAGCGTATAAAGACAGTGGAAATTACAAATTAGCTTTAGAGCATTTTGAAAAATTTGTCGATATCAAAGAATCTATTTTGTCTTATAAAAATGAAGCCAAGATAGGAGAAATGAGAAGCCAAAAGTTAATTGAATTACGCAATAAACAAATTGAAATTCAAAAACTGAAAATTAAAAGTGATTCCCGCAAACTATATCTTTTGGTAACCATAACATTCGCAACTGTCATATTATTGGTGCTATTTTTAAATTTATATGTTTCGAAAAAAAAATCCAACATATTGTTATTGGAAAAAAACGAAGAGATATCCAATATTAACAGACAAAAAGACAAATTCTTCTCGATTATTGCTCATGATTTAAGAGGTCCGTTCAGTGGTTTCTTAGGCTTAACAGAATTATTGGTCGAGGATATTGATATGATGGACAAGGAAGATATTCAATTTACAGCTATAAATATGAGAAGCTCAGCATATAGCCTGAGTGGCCTGCTGGACAACTTACTTGAATGGTCCAGAATGGAGCAAGGATTAATTCAGTTTCAACCAAAATATCACAATTTATCAAATATTATAAAGGAATGTACAACAACACTACGAGACGCTTCAAATAAGAAAGATATAATTATCGAAAATTCAATCGACAATGCATTAGAAATTTATGCAGACCGCAACATTGTACAATCGGTTTTTCGCAACATATTATCCAATGCAATTAAATTCACACCAAAGGAGGGGGCTATAAAAATAAAAGCCAAAGAAGATGCTGATAACACCATCATTTCAATTTCTGATACAGGAATAGGAATGAATGCAAAAATGGTTACAAATGCCTTTCAATTAGACACAAAAATAAACAGAAAAGGAACGGAAGATGAACCTAGTTCTGGATTAGGTTTAATTCTTTGCAAGGAATTTATCGAAAAACACGACGGTAAAATTTGGATTGAAAGTGAAGAGAATAAAGGCACCACTTTTCATCTTTCATTTCCTAAAAAACCCAAATCAATTAATGCCCCTTTAAAATGAAAAAAATAGCAATCCTTATCATTTTTTTAATGATTACTGTCACTGGTTTTGCTCAAGATAATGATTTAATGAAAATAGATTCATTAAAGATTGAATTAAAAAAAGCAAAAAACGATACAATAAAGATAAATATTCTTAATGAAATTTGTTTTCACAATTTTTACCGAAATCCTTCAATTGGAATGGGATATTCAGAAATTGCCCTGAATATATCCACAAAAATAAATTGGAAAAAAGGAATGGCTGTGGCCTACAATCATTTGGGAATGTGCAATTGGGTAACAAAGAATTACGAAAAATCAATAAAAAACTTTAAAAAAGCCTTATTCTATTATAAAGAATTAAAAGACCAAAAGAATACATCGGATAATTATAACCATCTTGGAACCGTGTATGGAGATATCGGGAATTACAAGCAAGCCTTGACTTATTTTAATTCGGCATACCAAATAAATACCAAAATCAACCACATTTATCAGACGGCAAATGACCTTTTCGGTATGGCCGAAATTTATAACAAAATGGGTGATTATGAGAAAGCATTAGCATATTATATAAAAGCAAAACAAAAATACAGCGAAACTACTGATGTATATGGAATTAGCATCGCCAACTTCAATATTGGAAAAACATATAATTTCCAGAAGAAATATGCAACAGCTTTGCAATTCTATGATGAATCATTAACCGGATTTATCAAAATAAAATCCCGTTATCATATTGCAAGCACCTATCTTGAAATAGGGAGAGCAAACTATAATTTTTCCTTCGAACACAAAAGTGAGAAAAGCAAATATTTGAAACTAGCCATTAAAAATCTTATCGAATCAATCCGTCTTTTTACCGAAGATGGAAAATTCGATAAAGTAAATGAATGTTATATTGAATTATCTAAAAGCTATGAAGAGAATGGTGAATTCAAAATGGCTTTAGAATGCTATAAAAAATATGTCAATATAGACCAAACAGTTTTGACTTATGAAAAAGAAAACAGATTGTCACAAATCAAAACCGAAAAGGAATTTGAACTAAGAGATAAAAAAATTGAAATTCAAAAACTTCATATCAAACGCGATTCTCGAAAAGTTTATACTTTGGTAATCATAACAATCGCCACAGCAATTCTATTGTCATTAATTTTATTGTTATATGCATTAAAAAGAAAGACAAATCGAATGTTGTTGGAAAAGAACAAAGAAATATCCACTGTCAACAAACAAAAAGACAAGTTCTTCTCGATTATTGCTCATGATTTAAGAGGTCCGTTCGGCGGTTTCTTAGGCCTGACAGAATTATTAGCCGAGGACATCGATATGCTGGATAAAGAAGAAATCCAGTTTACCGCTGTAAATATGAGAAGTTCAGCCCATAACCTCAGTAGTCTGCTGGACAACTTACTCGAATGGTCCAGAATGGAACAAGGATTAATTGCGTTCAAACCAAAAAACCACAATCTATTACAAATCGTAAAGGAATGTACTGCAATGCTACAGGATGCTTCAAACAAAAAAGATTTAGTTATTGAAAACTCGATAGACGATTCATTAGAAATTTATGCAGATCGAAACATATCACAATCGGTTTTTCGAAATATATTATCCAATGCAATTAAATTCACCCCAAAGAAGGGTGCAATAAAAATAGAAGCCAAAGAAGATGCTAACAACACAATTATTTCAATTTCTGATACAGGAATAGGAATGAATGCTGAAATGGTTATGAATGCCTTTCAATTAGATACAAAAATAAACAGAAAAGGAACTGAAGACGAACCTAGTTCTGGATTAGGCTTAATACTTTGCAAGGAATTTATCGAAAAACACGGCGGCAAAATTTGGATTGAAAGTGAAGAGAATATAGGCACCACTTTTCATCTTTCATTTCCTAAACAGCCACAGGTTTAGATTTAAAGCTTTTTGGCTAAATTTTGTTTTGTCTCATTAAACCATTCCTCTTTTAGAATACTCAAAATAATACTATCTCTGCGGTTACTACTACCTGCTATTGGTGCGTGATTACGCAACACTCCCTCGACTTTGCAGCCGATGCTTTTCATGGCAGCGATACTTCGTTGATTGTTATTGTCGGCACGAAATTCTACTCGTTCTATTCCCAGAATTTCAAAAGCAAATTCCAGCAAAAGATATTTGCAATGTTTGTTGAGTCCTGTTCCTCTAAAATCTTTTCCATACCAGGTGTAGCCTAATTGCAAATTCTGGAACGATAAATTAATATCGCAAAAACGAGTACTTCCAGCATATCTTCCCGACTTTTTATCATAGACAATAAAGGGATATTCTTTTTTATCATCTCTCGCTTTTATGGCTAATTCAATATACTTTTCCAGATTCTCTCTTCCATCGGCACGAACTAAAGAATATTTCCAGGTTTCAGGTTCATTGAGCGAAATATCTAAAAGATTTTTTACATCTGTCAATTCTAAAGGTCGGAGTAATACAAATTCATCTTCAAGAACTATATTTTGAGGAAATTGGGTGTGGGACATAGTTTTTTTAGCTAATTTAAAAAACTCCGAAATAGTATCAAAAACTTCTGATGACATTAGCCCAGATGGAAGTGAAAATCCCACAGCCTAAAAACACTATTTTTTTCTTGTTATAAAAGAGCGACCAACGGAAGCTCCTTTTATGACTTAGAAAAAAGTGTTTTTAGATTGTGGGATTGCAACGTACAGCTGGATTAGCTCCTGAAAAAATTATTCGTTCATTTCGTCGTAACGCACTGGAACTTGTGGATCATACAAAGGACATTTGAATTCTTCCAAGGTATCTGCTAGGAGATTCATCGTTTTGCCTTCAGTACCATAGCAATCAATTTGAATGCTTTGCGGTGTGGTTTTTACTTGGAAAGCACCTTTACCTTTTGGATTTTTCCAACTATTTTCATCTACTTTTTCCCAATTGGAAAACACACTGTTGATTCTGTTTAAAATCACAGTAACAGGAAGTGTTTCAAGACCTTCTACTTCTTGTTGTTCGACCAAAGCTTCGTAAACCAAATGATGGTTGAGATAGATTCCTTCCTGATATTGCCAAAAAAGTAGTTCGTACATAATTTTAAGTTACAAGGATTCTGAGATACTGAGACACTAAGACTCTTTATGACTGAAATAGTATAAAATCTCAGCAACTTAGTTTCTTAGTAACTCTTTAATTAATATTCGAACGTTCCGTATTCGCTGTTAATTGTCAGTTTTTTTGAATCTGAAGCTTCTACTCTACCTACAATTTGAGCGTCGACATTGAACGATTTTGAAATTTCGATAATGTCTTGAGCAATAGCTTCCGGAACGTAGATTTCCATTCTGTGTCCGCAATTGAAAACCTGATACATTTCTTTCCAATCTGTTTTGGATTGTTCCTGAATCAATTTGAACAAAGGTGGAACTGGAAATAAATTGTCTTTTATAATATGTAAATTTTGAACGAAATGTAAAATCTTAGTTTGCGCTCCACCACTACAGTGAACCATACCGTGAACTTCCTGAGAAGTATATTTATCTAAAATTTTCTTGATAATTGGCGCATAAGTCCTTGTTGGAGAAAGTACTAATTGTCCGGCATCGATTGGAGAATTTTCAACAGCATCAGTCAATTGAACTTGACCTGAATAGATAAGTTCACTTGGAACTGCTGAATCGTAACTTTCTGGGTATTTTGTTGCCAAATATTTTCCGAAAACATCGTGACGAGCAGATGTTAATCCGTTACTTCCCATTCCGCCGTTATAGCTTTTTTCATAAGTCGCCTGTCCAAAAGAAGCCAATCCAACAATAACATCACCGGCTTTTATATTGGCATTATCGATTACTTTAGAACGTTTCATTCTGGCAGTAACTGTAGAATCAACGATTATTGTTCTAACTAAATCTCCAACATCGGCAGTTTCTCCTCCTGTTGAATGGATAGTTACTCCAAAAGAATCTAATTCCTTTATCAATTCTTCAGTTCCATTGATAATAGCTGATAAGACTGCAGCAGGTATTACATTTTTATTTCTACCAATGGTTGACGAAAGTAAAATATTGTCGGTAGCACCAACGCATAATAAATCGTCAATATTCATGATTAGGGCATCTTGAGCGATACCTTTCCAAACTGAAATGTCTCCGGTCTCTTTCCAGTACATGTAAGCTAATGAGGATTTTGTTCCAGCTCCGTCAGCATGCATTATCAAACAATAATCTTCATCCTGGGTTAAATAATCTGGCACAATTTTACAAAAAGCCTGTGGAAATAAACCTTTGTCAATATTTTTAATGGCGTTATGCACATCTTCTTTGGATGCCGAAACACCACGTTGTGCATATCTTTTGGAAGTATCTGAACTCATTTTTTAGTTGTGTGAAAGTTGGGCAAAGATAATTTTAAAGTAACAATTATACAATTTTAAATTTTTAAAGTTTCTAAGCATTAGAGTCACTAAGATTCTAAGTTTT
>NZ_DATIDY010000262.1:0-4170 GCF_035456085.1 Flavobacterium sp. | reverse complement strand
TGTTGTTCCTTTTTTTATTAAAAGTGAACTTCCAATGGCTTTGAGTTGCGCATTTACTTTTTGCAAAGATTCGTGTATAAAACTAACACGGGCATCATTTTTTGGCAAATTAGTCAGAATATCATCGTCGAAAATAAACAACGGAATTACTGGATAATTAAATTGTAAAGCATGATACAACGCTACATTATCTTCAAAACGCAAATCGCGTCGAAACCAAAAAATTGTAATTTCTTGTTTTGTCATTGTTTTGAATTGAATAGGCATTCAACGGTTGCTGAAAGACTCTTAGGGTTACCGACGGCCTTTTCTTGGCGGTCATGCCCAAATTATTTTTATCAATAAATATTCGCTGGCACTTCTAATTTTTTAAAGTTACAAATTACACTAATTTTTAAACTTATTTACTCTTTTTTAGACCAAAAATGAAGATTTGTACCCCCTTAATCTTTAAATTCTCTTTATATTTGTGCCTTTCAAAAAAACTACAAATAAAATGACTAACCTAAACGAATTGAATGCTATATCACCAATTGATGGTCGTTATAGAAATAAAACTTTAACTCTGGCTCCTTTTTTCTCCGAGGAAGCATTAATCAAATACCGCGTATTAATTGAAATCGAATATTTCGTTGCTTTATGCGAAGTTCCTTTGCCACAATTAAAAAACGTAAACCCTGATGTTTTTGACAGTTTACGCAACATTTATAAAAATTTCTCTACCGAAGATGCTCTTTGGATTAAAGAGACTGAAAAAGTGACCAACCACGATGTTAAAGCCGTTGAGTATTTTATCAAAGATGCTTTTGAAAAACTAGGTTTATCTGAATATAAAGAGTTTATCCACTTTGGATTGACTTCTCAAGACATTAATAATACTGCAATTCCGCTTTCGACTAAAGATGCGTTTGAGCAAGTTTATATGCCATCATTGATTTCATTGATTTCTAAATTAAAAGAATTAAGTCAGGAATGGGCTGCTATCCCGATGTTAGCGCGTACGCACGGACAACCGGCTTCTCCAACTCGTTTGGGTAAAGAAATTGCGGTATTTGTTGAGCGTTTGGAAGAGCAAATGCGTTTGTTATTCAACATTCCGTTTGCGGCTAAATTTGGTGGTGCAACCGGAAATTACAACGCGCATCATGTGGCGTATCCACAAATTGACTGGAAACAATTTGGTACAAAATTCGTTGAAAACAATTTAGGATTACACCATTCTTTTCCAACGACTCAAATTGAGCATTATGACCATTTTGCAGCTTTTTTTGATGCTTTGAAAAGAATTAATACGATTATCATCGATTTAGACAGAGACATTTGGACGTATGTATCGATGGAATATTTCAAACAAAAAATCAAAGCGGGAGAAATTGGTTCATCAGCAATGCCACACAAAGTGAACCCAATTGATTTTGAAAATTCTGAAGGAAATTTAGGAATCGCCAATGCTATTTTTGAACATCTTTCTGCTAAATTACCAGTTTCAAGACTGCAACGTGATTTGACTGACAGTACGGTTTTGAGAAATATTGGTGTTCCAATGGGACATACCATTATCTCCTTTGAAGCTACTTTGAAAGGATTGAACAAACTGCTTTTGAACGAATCAAAATTTGAAGAAGATTTAGAGAAAAACTGGGCGGTTGTTGCCGAAGCTATCCAAACTATTTTACGTCGTGAAGCGTATCCAAATCCTTATGAAGCCTTGAAAGGTTTGACAAGAACTAACGAAGCTATTGACAAAAAAGCTATTCATGGTTTCATAGCAACGCTAGATGTTTCGGACGAAATTAAAGCCGAATTATTGCAAATTACTCCAAGCAATTTTATAGGAATATAAATTAAAAATAATTCAAAAAGTACAAAGCCAATTATGAACGAGAAACTTTTATCCTTCATTTTGCTTTGTACTTTTTTTTTATTTTCATGTGAAGATAAAAAACCAATCCCAAAACCTAACCCCAAACATCCTACATCTGGAGTAGTCATTACTTTTGATGACAAAAGCGTTGATGAATGGTATGATGTTGATATAATTTTAAAACATTACTCCTGGAAAGCAACTTTTTGTGTTTCCAAAATAAACACGTTAACCCATTCCGAAATAATTCAACTCCAAAAATTACAAAAAGAAGGTCACGAAATTGCCGGGCATGGTTATCATCATTTTAAAGCTACTGAATATGTAGCAGAAAACGGAATTGACAACTACATCAACAAAGAAATTAATCCGATGCTGGATTTGATGAACTTTTATTCGTTGAAAGTTATTTCGTTTGCTTATCCGTATGGCTTTAGAAATCCTAAAATTGATTCCGCACTTTTAAAAAAATTTAAAATCATAAGAGGAACAACATATGCTGCATTAGATCCAGCTTTTCAATATTGTTATTTCGAAAAAAACCGATTAGTATTGGGAATTGGAATAGACACTGATTACCCAAATTTCAGTATTCCATATCTTATAAAATTATTGGAATTTGCCAAACGAAAACATAAAATACTGATTCTATACGGTCACAAACCTGTAGAGAAAATCACCGCCAAATACCAAACAGACATTGCTACTTTGATTTTTATCTGCAATTATGTCCATCAGCATAAAATGGCTTTTTACCGTTTGAGTGATTTGGACAAGTTAAATTAAAGCTATTTTAATACCAATTCCCACCTGAAAATTAGTATTTTTATATCCAACACTATTATTCCCGATAGTAATCTAGCCTAGCAGTAGCGAAATGTTTTGAGGGAAATAAACTAACCCGTTGGGTGAAATTCTAAAAATGAAAAAAATTAACCACATAGAAACATAGATTTAATAGCAAATCATTAAGGAACGAATAGAAATAGCACTATTTTCCACATAGTCAGTCTATGTGAGAAGTGAAACGGTTATCTAACTCTCTTTTAAAACTATAAATTCTATGTCTCTATGTGGTAAAAAATAATTTCACCCAACGCGTTAAATTATTTTTTCTTAATTAGCTCCTAAAAAATAGAACCTATGAGTGCAGTAGCCGAAACGACACAACATCTCGAACCTTTAATTACCGATTTAGGATTGATTCTAATGACGGCAGGAATTGCTGTTGTGATATTTAGAAAACTCAAACAGCCATTGGTACTTGGGTATTTGATTGCTGGTTTTCTGGCCGGAAATCATTTTGATTTTTTTCCTTCGATAAAAGATATTAAAAGCGTCGAAGTTTGGGCTGAAATTGGAATCATCTTTTTGCTATTCAGTCTGGGATTAGAATTTAGTTTCAAGAAACTGATGAAAGTTGGCGGCACTGCATCTATTACTGCAGGGGTTCAAATCGCGAGTATGTGCGCTATCGGCTACAGTGTGGGACAATGGCTGGGTTGGCCAAAGATGGATAGTATCTTTCTGGGCGTAATCCTATCGATATCGTCAACAACTATTATTTTGAAATCCTTTGACGAATTGGGTGTAAAGACACAAAAATTTGCCGGAATCGTTATTGGTTCGCTGATTGTTCAGGATATTCTTGCCATATTAATGATGGTTTTATTGTCAACCATTGCGGTGAGTAATCAGTTTTCCGGGAGCGCTCTTGTAATGTCGGTGCTGAAATTGGTATTCTTTCTGGTGCTTTGGTTTTTGGGCGGAATTTTTATTATTCCAACAGTACTCAAAAAAACCAAACATTTACTCACAGACGAAATGCTTCTTATACTTTCGCTGGCACTATGTTTAACGATGGTAATTTTTGCAGCTACTGTAGGATTTTCGCCTGCACTTGGTGCTTTCATCATGGGATCCATCATTGCCGAAACCACTCAAGCCGAACACATTGAGCATCTCGTAAAACCCGTAAAAGACTTATTTGGAGCTGTATTTTTTGTATCTGTCGGAATGTTAATTGATCCTAACGTATTGTATCAACATACTGTACCAGTAATCATTCTTTCTGTAGTAACTATTTTTGGGCAATCCATTAGTTCTACATTTGGCGCCTTATTATCAGGACAACCCTTGAAAGATTCTATCAGAACCGGAATGAGTTTGTCACAAATTGGGGAATTCTCGTTTATCATTGCCACATTGGGAGTCACATTAAAAGTTACTAATTCTTTTTTGTATCCAATAGTTGTTGCAGTTTCGGCAGTGACGGTTTTTACCACTCCGTTTATGATTAAATATTC
>NZ_DATIDY010000261.1:0-6171 GCF_035456085.1 Flavobacterium sp. | reverse complement strand
AAAATGAACAATCAAAAATAAATTATTACGTACTTTTGTGAAAAATATACGTATTATGAATACCAAACTCACTTTATCGTTAGACAAAGAGGTAATTGAAAAAGCAAAATCGTATGCAAAACAAACCGGCAGAAGCTTATCTGAACTGGTTGAAGCTTATTTTGAAAACTTAACTTCGAAATCAGAAAAAGAAGACGAAATACATCCGAAAGTAAAAAAATTGATTGGCAGGATTACACTTCCAGAAGATTTTGACGAAAACAAAGCAAGAGACGAATATTACAAAGAAAAGTATGGTATTTAATCAGATTTTTTTAGATACCAATATTTTAGTTGATATTGTTGCCAATAGAGCCCCATTTGCAAAAGATGCTATTTTAATCTTTGATTATTGTCAAAGAAAAAGAATTAAAATGTACTCAACCTCCAATTCAATTGCAACCTTACATTACATTGCAAAAAAAATGGTTGACGAAAAGGAACTGCGCTCCATTATTGAAGACTTATTAGAAACAATTTCTATTATTCCAATAACGGAAACCGTTTTAAAAAAAAGCCTAAAATCAAGTCATAAAGATTTTGAAGACGCCATTCAAATTACAGCAGCTCAATCCATTCATAATATGGATTGCATTATAACAAGAGATTTAAAAGATTTTAAAAATTCTGAAATTACCGTTTTAACGCCCGATGAATTTTTAACCAAAATAAATACCAATAATTAATACACAAAGAATGGTACGAGCAAAGCGACTGCATTTGACCATTAAAAAAAATAACTACAACAAATGAATTATTTTTCTTCTGAATTTAAATTAGGAATCCTCGGCGGAGGACAATTAGGCAAAATGCTTTTGTTTGACACCCGAAAATTTGACATACAAACTTATGTTTTAGATCCGAGTGATGAGGCTCCTTCTAAAATAGCTTGTAATCATTTTTTTAAAGGCGATTTGATGGATTTTGAAACCGTTTATAATTTTGGAAAACAAGTTGATGTTTTGACTTTCGAAATTGAATTGGTCAATCTTGATGCTTTAGAGAAATTAGAAAAGGAAGGCACAAAAGTATATCCGTCGCCACAAACCTTGAGATTGATTCAGAACAAGGGCGTTCAGAAAGATTTTTATATCAAAAATAATATTCCGACAGCTCCTTTTAAAAGATATCCAACCTTAAAAGACTTGGTAGTTGATTTAGTAGAATCCAAAATCCAGCTTCCTTTTGTGTGGAAATGTACTGAATTTGGCTATGATGGAAACGGCGTAAAAATCATAAGACAAACCTCTGATTTAGAAAATTTACCAAATGTAGAATGTATTGCAGAAACGATGGTGCCTTTCAAAAACGAATTGGCAGTAATTGTTTGTCGCAATCCACAAGGCGAAATAAAAACATATCCAGTAGTTGAAATGGAGTTTCATCCCGAAGCTAATCAGGTAGAATATGTAATTTGTCCTGCCCGAATAGATATAAATGTGGCTGAAAAAGCAAGAGCAATAGCTTTGAATGTTTCGCAACAATTCAATCATGTTGGTCTTTTGGCTGTTGAAATGTTCCAGACAGAAGATGATGAAATTTTAGTAAACGAAGTCGCTCCTCGTCCACACAACTCAGGTCATTATTCAATTGAAGCCAGTTATACTTCACAATTTGAAAATCATTTAAGAGCAATTTTGGATTTACCTTTAGGAAATACCGACAGTAAAGTAGCGGGAATTATGGTGAACTTAGTTGGCGCCGAAGGTTTTTCCGGTGATGTAGTTTACAAAAACATTGAAACTATTTTGGGTTGGAATGGCGTTACACCACATATTTATGGTAAAAAACAAACACGGCCTTTTAGAAAAATGGGACATGTTACGATTGTAAATGAAAATATGGCAAAAGCAAGAAAAATTGCCGAGGACGTAAAAAATATGATAAAAGTAGTCAGTACTCAATAATCAGATTACAGACTCAACTTTAAACCTTAAAATTTAAATAAAAAACTAAATGAGCAAAGTAGCTATAATAATGGGAAGCATATCGGATATGCCGGTAATGCAAGACGCCATAGACATTTTAAAAGAATTTGGAGTTGAAACAGAAGTTGATATTGTTTCGGCACACAGAACACCTGAAAAATTATTTGATTTTAGTAAAAATGCACACAGCCGTGGTATTTCAGTAATTATTGCTGGAGCTGGTGGAGCGGCCCATTTACCTGGAATGGTAGCTTCGATGTCGCCTCTTCCTGTAATTGGTGTTCCTGTAAAATCAAGTAACTCGATTGATGGCTGGGATTCTGTTTTATCTATTTTACAAATGCCTGGCGGTGTTCCCGTTGCCACTGTAGCTTTAAATGGAGCTAAAAACGCAGGAATACTTGCAGCTCAAATCATTGGAAGTGCTGACAAAACCATTTTGGGCAGAATCATTACTTATAAAGAAGGACTAAAAGAAGCAGTTTATAAATCTTCTGAAAACTTGACAAAATAAAAAAAGCTCCCAAAAGGAGCTTTTTTAAATATTGTAAATTCTAAATTTGGGGAAAAATTTAGTATTAATCAATATAAATTTCTTTTGATTTGGGGACAAAAAGAGTTTATAATTTTCGAGCGAACTAACTCTCTAAGAATTAATTACTCGACAAAAGTATATAAAAAATCGACAAAACACATAGTTATTTCAAATTTTAACATCTTTTTCTTGTTTATTCTCCAATACATAAAAATATGACAATCAACAATTTGACATAAATAGAACTTAAAATCATGAATATATTACTCCATCAATTCGACACAAAGCTTGGAACAGCGCCATTTTCGAAAATAAAAAACGAAGATTATTTGCCCGCTTTCAAAGAGGCTATTGAATTAGCAAAAAAAGAAATCGACACTATAGTTAATAACACAAAAATTCCCACTTTCGAAAATACAATTGAAGCTTTATCATTTAGCGGTGACACTTTAGACCGAATTTCAAATATCTTTTTTAATTTAAATTCGGCCGAAACGAGTGATGAAATGCAAAAAATTGCTCAGGAAGTTTCTCCTTTATTATCTGAATTTGGAAATGATGTTCGCTTAAATATTGATTTATTTGCAAAAGTAAAATCGGTTTATGACGAAAGAGAATCTTTGAACTTATATCCTGAACAAGCTACCCTTTTGGACAAACAATACAAAAGTTTTTCAAGAAACGGAGCGAATTTACCTGAAGACAAAAAAAATCAGTTGCGAGAAATTGACAAAGAATTATCAAAGTTGAGTTTACAATTCGGCGAAAATGTTTTGGCCGAGACCAATGCTTTCGAATTGCATATTACTGATGAAAAAGATTTGTCTGGTTTGCCAGAAGGAACTATTGAAGCCGCTAGGTTATTAGCAAAAGAACAAGAAAAAGAAGGCTGGATTTTCACATTAGACCATCCAAGTTATCTGCCTTTTATGACGTATGCCGACAATCGTGAATTGCGAAAAAAAATGGCGATTGCTTTTGGTGCCAGATGTTTTCAAAATAATGAATTTGATAATCAGGAAATCGTTTTGAAAATTGCCAAATTACGTTTTGAAAGAGCTAATCTTTTAGGATATGCAACGCATGCTCACTTTGTTTTGGAAGAAAGAATGGCTCAAAATCCTGATAAAGTCAAATCGTTTTTGAATGATTTATTAGCCAAAGCTAAACCTGCTGCCCAAAAAGAATTTGAACAATTATCAGCTTTCGCTAAAAAAATAGACGGAATCGAACAATTAGAAAAATGGGACGGAGCTTATTATTCTGAGAAATTGAAACAACAGCTTTTCAATTTGGACGATGAAAAATTGAAACCTTATTTTCAATTAGAGAAAGTATTAAATGGAGCTTTTACCATTGCCAAAAAACTTTACGGATTGACATTTACGGAAGTTTTCGACATCGATAAATACCACGAAGAAGTTACTACTTATGAAGTCAAAGATGAATTTGGTGAGCTAGTTGCTGTTTTCTATGCTGATTTCTTTCCGAGAAAAGGCAAACGAAATGGCGCTTGGATGACTTCGTTCAAATCACAATATATTAAAGACGGTAAAAACGAAAGACCTCATATTTCGAACGTTTGTAATTTTACAAAACCAACAGAAACCAAACCATCACTTTTGACATTTAATGAAGTGACGACTTTATTTCATGAATTTGGTCACGGATTGCATGGAATGTTGGCGAATACAACTTATCCAAATTTATCCGGAACTTCAGTTTACTGGGACTTTGTAGAATTACCAAGTCAGATTATGGAAAACTGGTGCTATGAACCGGAAGCTTTAGCTTTGTTCGCACATCATTATGAAACTGGCGAAGTGATTCCACAAGAATATGTAGAAAAAATCAAAGAAAGTGCGAGCTTCCAAGAAGGAATGGCAACTATGCGTCAACTGAGTTTTGGACTATTAGATATGGGCTGGCATGGACAAGATCCTACCAATATCACTGACATCAAAACTTTTGAAAGCGAACAATTTGCTTCTACTCAATTATATCCTGATGTAAAAGAAAATGCGATGAGCACAGCCTTTTCTCATATTTTTCAAGGTGGCTATTCTTCTGGTTATTACAGCTACAAATGGGCCGAAGTTCTAGATGCTGATGCTTTTGAATATTTTAAAGAGAATGGCATTTTCAACAAAGAAGTTGCTACAAAATTCAAAGATAATGTCCTTTCAAAAGGAGGAACTGAATTGCCAATGGAATTGTACAAACGCTTTAGAGGGCAAGAACCAAGTCCTGATGCGTTGTTGAAACGCGCTGGGTTGTTGTAAATTATTTTGATTTTAAAGTAACGATTTCTGATCTTAGATATAAACCGAAGTGATATGCTTCGGTTTTTTTATTTAAAAAATTCTCTGAAATTTTCTTTGGTAACAACCAAAAAATTAGGCTGATAAGCATCTTCGAATGGTTTAGGAAGTTTTACTTTTTTCAAAGGCGACCATTTGAATTCAAAAGCATTTATCGTATCTGCATTTATTTCGATATAATCAATTTCTTGTTGCGAAGTAGTTCTCCAGAAATACGGTTTCGCCAAACTATCGGAGTAAGCAAGCGTCTTTATTCGCTCTGAAACTAAAAAATTCTCCCATAAAGCACCTTTGTCTTGTCTGAATTCAAGCGCGTTAAAATTTCCAATTAGCATATTACGGACACCGTTATCATAAAAATAAATTTTTCGATTGGCTTTAATTTCGTTGCGAAGGTTTTTACTAAAGCTATTAAGCCTAAAAATCACAAAAGCTTTTTCGAGCAAATCAATATAATTACTCACTGTGTTTTTATCTACACCAACTAATTGGGAAAGCTCGTTGTAACTCACTTCGCTTCCAACTTGCAGAGCCAAAGCTCGCAAAATTTTTTCTAAAACTTCTGACTTTCTAATTCCTGCTAAACTTAGAATATCTTTATACAAATAACTTGAAACCAAGTTTTTCAGAATTTCATATTCATTTCCAAAATGATTAATAACATCAGGATACATTCCATATAACAAACGTAGTTCTAATTGTTGTTGTGCTTTGATATAGCCAACGCTATTCTCAAATTCATTCCATGAAATGGGAAATAAATGATATTCAAATTTTCTTCCCGTAAGCGGTTCTTGAGTAACATAATTGATATCAAAAGCTGATGAACCACTCACAATTACTTGCACATCTTTAATTTGGTCAACAATAATCTTCAACTTCAAACCAATATTAGGAATACGCTGTACTTCATCAATAAATACATACTTATAATTACCTATAATACTTTTTAAAGTTTCTGTATTGGCATTCGCCAAAGTATCCACAACCACAGTGTCATCACCATCCAAAAAAAGAAACGGAATACCTTCCAACAAAGCATTTACCAAAGTAGTTTTGCCCACTTGTCGTGGACCAATAAGTAAAATAGCCTTTCCTTTATTTAAATTTCCTTTAATCCTTGAAGTTAAATCTCTAAAAATCATAGTTATAAATTTAAAACAAATATATGCAAATAATTACTATTCACCAATTTTAATCAATTTTAGTGAACATATTCACCAATTTTATATATTTTTCAGTGAATGTATTCACCAAAATTGATTTTTTTAAATACCCAATTAATATTTTGGAGCAAATAAATAAATCTAAAACTAAATAAATCTAAAACAAACTTTCATTTATTTTT
>NZ_DATIDY010000260.1:0-14978 GCF_035456085.1 Flavobacterium sp. | reverse complement strand
TAAAGTACAGTTTATGCTGTACTTTTTTACATTTGTAAAGACACCTCTAGACATACAATTAAACTTTAGACAAAATAAATGACTGACAAAATAAAACAAACCATCACCAATTTTGTAAAAGGTGGAGACAACAGCGACACAGCACTTTTAGACAAAGTATTACATAAAGATTTTCGTGTGACCAACAATGGTTTTATGGGAACTACAGGCGTAACTGTAATTGACAAAGAAAAATATTTGGCTAATATTCGTGATGGAATTTTTGGCGGTTTACCCCGAAAAATGATAATAGAAAGTATTGATGAAAGCAAAACAATTGCATCGGTTAAACTTCGTTTAGAAAGTTTAGAAAACCATTTTATTTCATACAATTCATTGGTTTTGGATACTGATAATGAATGGAAAATAATCAATAATTTAGCAGTGGTTGAAGCTAAATAAAAATGACAGCTCCTAAATTTAAAAATCCACAAACTCTTTCTTATAAATTATGTCTGAAATATTCAAAAAACATTTAGATAAATTCATTGCCATAAATGATGAAGAATTCGCTGCTATTTCAGCATTTTTTCAGGTTATAAAAGTTAGAAAGAAAGAGAATTTGTTAATCGAAGGACATATTTGTAAATCTAATTATTTTGTTCTCAGCGGATGCTTAAGAAAGTTTTTTGTTAATGAAAAAGGCATGGAACAAACCACCGAATTTGCCATTGAAAACTGGTGGATCACTGATAATATCGCTTATGAAAACAAACGAGCTTCAGAATTTTATATCCAAGCGGTCGAAAATTCACAAGTTTTAGTGATCGATTATCATTCGCAAGAAAAATTATTAATTGAATATCCAAAAATGGAGCGCTATTTCAGATTTGTTTACCAACGTGCTTACGCCGCTTCACAGATGCGAATGAAATATTTATATAGTTTTTCGAAAGAAGAATTTTATCATCACCTCAACAATAAATATCCCGAGTTTGTGCAGCGAATTCCTCAGTACCTAGTTGCTTCTTTCTTAGGTTTTACCCCGGAATATTTAAGCGAAATAAGAAATAAAAAACGTTCTTAAACCAGTTTAAGTTTTTTCTGTTGTATGATTTAGAACTTTGTCGTATCAAAATTTAAATCACAGATAAAAATGGAAAAAAGAGTCAACATCAACGAAATCGCCCCTCAAGCCTATAAAGCAATGTACGCATTAGAAGGTTATTTGGCAACCACTCAATTATCAAAAACACACAAAGAGTTATTAAAAATTCGCGCTTCGCAAATCAACAAATGTGCGTTTTGCCTAGATATGCACACCAAAGATGCTATCAAAAACGGTGAAACACCTCAACGTATTTTTCTACTGAATACGTGGAGAGAAACCGATTTATTTACAGAAGAAGAAAAAGTAGTTCTGGCCATCACGGAAGAAATCACATTAATTCACAATCACGGATTATCTGATGAAGTCTATAAAAAAGCAACCCAGTTTTTTGACGAAAATCATATCGCTCAACTTATAATGGCTGTTGTTACAATAAATGCCTGGAACAGAATTGCTATTAGTACTAATTTACAAGTTGAGAAATAAATAGTCTGTAACCATAAACCACATTGAAAGCCTTTTTACATTTGTTATTGAAATGTAAAGAGGTTTTTTTATACCAAAAATCCGTAAAACTAAGATTCCTATTTCTGAAAGTAATTACGAAAAAAAGACTCAGGTAGTACAATCAGAAAAATTCCAATTTAACATTTACTAATACAAATTAAATGTCTCGCAAAAACTGTACATTAGCAAGACGTTATTAATAAAATACACAAAGGACTTGTTGATATATCATTATTCAAAATTATGAAGACTTATTTTGTAGACTCATTTACGAATGAAAAATTTAAAGGAAATCCAGCGGCAGTTTGTATTACAGAAAACAATCTAGACGATAAAACCATGCAGGACATTGCAACTGAAATTGGTTTTTCTGAAACTGCATTTATTAAAAAAATTGCTGATCAAGTATATAGTATCCGATTTTTTACACCAAAAATGGAGATTCCATTATGTGGTCACGCCACATTAGCTTCTTCAAAAATTCTTTTTGACACGACATCTTTTGATACTATTACATTCATAAACATCGACAATGTTGAATTAAAAATAGAAAAATCTGGAGCTAAAATCAAAATGCAATTTCCTGTATATGAAACTGAAGAAATAGAAATTCCAAACGAACTGTTGAATGCTCTTGGTATTAATGAAATAGTAAATAAGAGATACAGTCAAAATAATAAAATAATTTTAATAGAAATCAAAGACACAAAGGTTTTAGCAGATTTACGTCCAGACTTTCCTTCGCTAATCAAATCTTATGATGGAATAAATGGTGTTTTAGTAACAGCACAATCAAATAACAGTGACTTTGATTTTCACTACCGATATTTTTGGCCTTGGGCTGGAACAAATGAGGATCCAGTAACGGGAGGAGTACAAACTTTTTTGACAAAATATTGGGCTACAAAATTGAATAAGAATAAACTAAATGCTTTCCAATCTTCGTCCAGAACAGGAACAATGAATACCGAAATTATTCAGGACAAAGTCTTTATTTATGGAGAAGCCGTTGTGGTATTCGAAGGAGAATTAAAAGATTGACCTTAGCCGAAATAGAACTATTTGAAAGTTAAAATCATAACATCGAACAATTCACTCTCAAAAAACTATTAAAATGAAAATTGCATATATCCTTTTTGACCAAATAACTTTGTTGGATTTTATTGGTATTTATGATCCATTAAGCAGATTAAAATCAATGGGATATTTACCTGATTTAACTTGGGACATTTGTGCTTTTTCAAATAAAAATATAGTAGATAATTTTGGTTTGGAAGTAGTTCCCACTAAAATCAAAAATTCATTAGCAAATTATGATGCAATCATTATACCAGGAGGATTCGGTACAAGAAATTTAGTATTGGATACCGAATTTATCGAATGGATAAAAACGGCTCAAACTGTGCCTTATAAAATTTCTATTTGTACAGGCAGCTTATTATTAGGCGCAGCCGGATTCTTAATAGACAAAAAAGCAACTACTAATTTTCAGGAATACGAAACACTCCAAAACTATTGTAAAGAAGTGGTAAAAACAAGAATAGTCGAAGATGGTGATACCATTACAGCTGGAGCAGTTTCTTCGTCTATTGATCTTGGTTTATATTTATGCGAAAAATGGGCCGGACAAAATGCACAGGAGGAAATACGAAGAAAAATGGATTATCACGGTTAAGAAATTTGCATTATGTAATCAAAAATTTTAATAGTACAATCTAAAGTCAAGTGCCTTACAAAGCGCATAATGTTTTTGATGCAACTCTTCTACTATTTCTACAACATCATCAAATTCCTGACATAAGCTAAAAAAAGCCTTATCCAACAAATTGCTGTTTATAGTTTTATGCGCCACACCATAACCCGAAACTGCTCGGGCACCAGTAATATCGAGAAAATATTGTGCTTCTTCCTGATCTAAATCCAATATTTTTGCATTGGCAAAATGTACTATTTTACCTTTCATTTTACCTTCAAAAAGTTCTGCTATTTCTTCAAAACTATAATAGTAATTATTTAGGCAAATTGTATTTCTTTTGCCTTGCATAACCAAATAAATGATTTCATAATCCTTGAAATTGTGGTCATCATACAGCAGAATCGTCAAACTTTCTTCGAGACCTTCGATAGAATCACAAGTTTTATAAATACTTGCAATCCCTTGCTCAAGTGCCAGTCTTTCGAGATTTTTGACCACTTCGGTAATGCTGCTTGTTTCTACATCGGGAACGGCTTCAAGGCAAAAAATGAATTGGTCGTAATCTTGCGATTTATATTTATACTGCAGATTCAAAATGCTTCCTTTTTATGTTACTTAAATCATAAATTGAAGGTAAGAATAAAAAAATATCTGTTATGTTAAAATTCAGATTTTTCTATTGAATGAATAGTATATAGGTTTCTGAAAAAGTTGAATTCAAATGTTTCTACTATAAAGTATCAATGGAATTAATAAAGTCTAGAATTTCGTGTGGATGCATGATGTAATCTGGAGTAGAATTTTGGATGGCGTGATTAGGCATAAAAGGCATTTCGGCTGATATGGGATCTTGGATTATGATTACTCCTCCGGCAGCCTGAATTGCTTTTATTCCAGCGGTTCCATCAGCATTTGAACCTGACAGTAAAATTCCAACTAAATTTCGTCCGTAAACTTCTGCTGCTGATTCAAAGGTGACATCAATACTTGGTCGGCTATAATTTACTTTTTCAGAAGAATCTAGCGCCAGAGTACCATTTTTTTCAAACAATAAATGATAATTTGATGGAGCAATATATAAATATCCAGGTAAAAAAGGCAATTTATCTTCGATGATTTCAACTGGGATTTTTGTTCTTATTTTTATTAAACGCTCTAAAGTTAAATCATCAGTGCTTCTTCTATGCAATACAATCACAAGTGCAAACGTAGTTATTGCAGGTATAGCGGGTAAAATATTCATTAATGCTTGAAGACTACCGGCTGAACCTCCAATAATTACGACTTTGTAATCTGATATTACTTTATTTTGCGCCATAATTTTTCATTATGTACTTGTTTGTATTTCGTTTGTGATATTGAATATTTTATTGTCTCTTTTGTACCTAATGCCAAAAAACCTAACATTGATAAGCTTTCGTCAAATAAATTGATGACTCTTTTTTGTAAATCATTATCAAAATAAATCAGAACATTGCGACACAAAATCATATCAAACTCATTAAACGAATTATCAGAAACTAAATTGTGTTGCGAAAAAACCATTCTTGCGGTCAGATCTTCATTAAACTTAACATTACCGTAATTGGCCATATAATAATTAGAAAAATCCTCTTGACCTCCCGAATTTCTATAGTTTTCGGAGTAATCCTTCATCATTCGCAAAGGAAAAATCCCTTTTTTGGCGGTTTCTAAAACTTTAGAATTAATATCAGTTGCATAAATCAATGATTTTTCAAGTAATCCGGCTTCTTTCAACAAAATAGCCATCGAATAGACTTCTTCTCCTGTCGAACAGCCCGCATGCCACAAACGAATAAAAGGCTTTGTAGCTAATATAGGTAAAATTTCATTTCGTACGGTCTTGTAAAAAGAAGGATCGCGAAACATTTCAGTTACATTGACTGTAATCTCGTCAATCATTTTGGTGTAATATTCCGGGTCGTATTTTACCTTTGATAAAAAATCATAAAAATTAGTGAAGCCATCCAACTGGTAAATTCTATTTACACGTCTTTTTAATGATGCTCTGGAATAACTTCCAAAGTCGAAACCATAATATTCATAAATATCATTAATTAGGGTTTCTAATTCAATGTCCTCTATCATCTTTCATTTAAATTTTGGATAATGAACTCAATAATTTATCCACATCTATAGGTTTTGAGATATAATCATCTGCACCTGCATTAATACATTTTTCTCTGTCACCTGCCATTGCCTGAGCCGTAACGGCAATAACTAATGTTGATTTTCGGGAAGGGATTTTTTTGATTAATGGGATCGCATCGTATCCGTCCATTTCCGGCATCATCATATCGATTAAAACAGCATCAATAATTTCATTAGTTTCTAATAGTTTTAAAGCCTCTTCTGCGCTTAAACAAGATAAACAATCAAAGGATTTTGCTTTTAATGTATTTACCAAAGCAAAGATATTTCTTGAATCGTCATCAATAATTAAGACTCTTTTTTTATTCATACTCCAACTCAAATTTATATTAAACTTTATCGTACAACCAAACTCTTAATAAAGATAACAATTGGTCAACATCTACAGGTTTTGTTATATAATCGGAAGCACCTGCCCTAATACATTTTTCTCTATCGCCCGTCATCGCCTTTGCTGTAACAGCTATCAATGGCAATGTGATAAATTTAGGGTTTACTCTTATTTTTTCGGCTGTTTCGTAGCCGTCCATATTAGGCATCATCATATCTAATAATACGATGTCGGTGTCCTGATGTTCTTCTAACACTTTAATGGCTTCTTTACCATCAAAAGCTGTAATAACATTCATTTTGAAAACTTCTAATGCTTTTGTCAAAGAATAGATATTTCGAACATCATCATCTACAATCAAGACTTTCTTGTTTTGCAATACATTATTAAGCTGATTCAGTTTTTTATAACTTTCTTTTTTTCCATCTAAATCTTTGTTTTCTTCTACTAAGTGTAAAAAAAGTGAAACTTCGTCCAGCATTCTTTGGTATGAATGAGCGGTCTTGACGATAATAGAATCGGCATATTTTTTAATTTTCACTTCTTCCTTAAGTGACAAACTTTTACCGGTAAATACAATGACTGGAATATTTTCTAATTCAGGATTTTTTTTCACACCATCCAAAATCTCATACGAATGTTTGTCTGGAATTCCCATATCTAAAATTACACAATCAACATCTTCTTTCGTTAAAGCTGTCAATCCCTCATTAACTTCACTTTTAATTTCCGAATTGATGTTATTAGCTTCCAAAAAGAAAGCAAGCGCTTTGGCATGTTTAGGATTATCTTCGATAATTAAAACCTTTTGTGAATCTTTGTTGATGATGTTTTCAATTCGAACAAAGACCTCAGGGATTTTTTCAAACGCTACTGGTTTATCCAGAAAATCTACTGCTCCTTTTAATAAACTTTCCTGTTTAAGTTTATGAGAAGACATGATGTGAACCGGAATATGCTTAGTATTCGAATGATTCTTTAATTCTTCCAATACTTCCCAACCGCTTTTTACCGGCAGTTCAATATCCAAAAGAATTCCAACAGGTTTGTACAAAATAGCAAAATTGAGGGCAAAGTCTCCGCGGACAGCAACGACTCCTTTATAGCCATTTCTTCTGCTAAAAGCCAAAAGTGATTGTGCAAAATTGATATCATCTTCGACAATTAAAATCACTTTTTCATTTGGAAGAATGGAATTTCTGTCGTCTTCAATTTCTGTAGGAAGCACCGCAGCTGTGTATCTTCTCTTTCTTTCTTGTGCTTCTTCGATTTCGGAACTGGCAATTCCTATTTGCTCTAAATTGTCAACATTATTGTTTTCGATTATTGATCCAAATTTTGGTAAACAAAGCGTGAAAGTACTTCCTTCTCCTTCTTTGCTATGCAAAATAATTTCTGCGCCCAATAATTTTGCCAATTCTCTGCTAATTGATAATCCAAGACCTGTTCCTCCATATTTTCGTTTAGTTGAACCATCGGCTTGCTGGAAAGCTTCAAAAATAAGTGGTTGTTTTGCCAATGGGATTCCGATTCCGGTATCTTTTACAATAAAACAAATTATTCTATCATCATCCGTATTTACTTTTATTTCTAAACTTACTGATCCTCTATCTGTAAATTTTATAGCATTGGAAATTAAATTTCTAAGAATTTGCTCCAATCTCATTTTATCTGTTTTAAGGATAACTGGAGCTTCATCAGCAATAATTTCAAATTCGATGTTTTTTTCTTTTGCAACCTGCGAAAACAAATTATATAAGTTATCGGTAATTTCTTTGGTTTCTACTTCCAAAAATTCGAGTTCCATTTTTCCTGCTTCAATTTTGGACAAATCCAATATCTCGTCAATTAATCCTAAAAGACTATTTCCTGAACTTTGGATGACTTGAGCGAACTCAATTTCTTCCTTATTCATGCTTTTATTGTTGTTTTCTGCTAACAAACGGCTTAACAGCAAAATAGAATTTAAAGGCGTTCTCAATTCATGTGACATATTTGCCAAAAACTCTGATTTGTAACGAGTAGTAAGTTCTAATGCTTCGGATTTTCTCTGTATTTCATTATTTTTTTCTTCTAATAAAATACTGCGTTCCGAAAGCTCTTCATTAGTTTGTTCCAATTCTTCCTGTTGTACTCTCAATTCTTCTTCCGAAGCTTGTAGTTTTTCAGTTTGAGTTTCCAGCTCGGCATTGATTGCTTCCAATTCGCTATGTTGAATGCGCAATTCTTCGGACTGCGATCTTGTTTCTTCTAATAGTTCCAGAACACGTTTACGATTTTGAGACGATTTGATAGCAATACCGATATTATTACTCACGATTCTTAAAAACTCCAAATGAAGATCAGTAAATCCTGATATGCTGGCCAATTCGAAAGCTCCTTCAGCTTGATTGTCAAACAAAGGAACCGCCACGATATGAGTTGGTTTTATTTCGCCCAATGCGTAATTGATATGAATATCATCAGCAGCAACCGATTTCAATTCTAAAAGTTCACCTGTGCTTACGCATTGCCCCAATAAGCCTTCTCCTTTTCGGATACGCTCTCTGTTTTTAGTCGGAATGTAACTATATCCAGCTTTTAATACAAGTTCTTCACCTTCCAGAATATACAAAACACCCGCGCTACTTTTGGTATAACTGCACAAAAATTCAATAACATCGTTAGTTAATTTTTCTATGAATTTATCACCTAACATTACATTATTAAGCTTTGCAACACCACTTTGTAACCATTCTTTTTGCGATAGTAAAGTAAAAGATCGTTTCAGCGATTGGCTCATATTGTTCAGTGATTCTCCAACGCTTCCCAAGGCATCCGATTTAGTATCGTCTATTCTAATATCATAATTACCTTTGGCAATATGGCTTGCGATGGTACTGATAGCCTTGATTCTTTCGGCAGTTTCAATATCATTACGTTCCAATTCCTGTTGTAATAAGGCGCGCTCATTGAAATCCTTTAAAATCCTCAACATGAAAATAATTGATATAACAAATGCCACTACAAAAGCCACAATTATTAAAATCAAACTATAATTTCCGTAGCGTTGCGAGTTTTCATTTCGCTCTTTTAATAGATTTAATTCATTTTTTTCGATTTTTCTAAAACTGCTTTTTAACTCTGCCATCATCCTTTTTCCTTCGGTCAAATCAAAGAAAAGTGTTTGTTTACCGAGCTTTTTCTTGGCAATTTGGTTATTCAGATATTTAGAAAAATTTTCTTTTAAAACTCTTACTTCCTGTATTGATTTTTGTTGTACAGGATTATCGATAGTCAATTCGTCAAGCTTATCAAAGTAGGTCTTCGCACCGGATTCTGATTCATTAAACATGCGCACAAATTCTTCGTTTCCAGTAATCAAATAACCGCGCACATTGGTTTGGGAATCTAAAAGCATGCTTTGACTTGCATTTAAATTATAAATAACTTCCTGAGTATGATTGACCCAAAAAACGCTGTCTAGTAATTTTCTGATACTTATGTAAGATGCTGTAGAAGTAATGATTAAAACCAATAATGAAATAACCGTACTGATTCTTACATTTCTTTTGAACTTTCTATTTTTCATAATTTAATATAAAATTTTAGCTATTATTTTTTATCGGCAGGATCATTATAAAACTTGCTCCTTTACCTAATTGACTTTTTGCAGTTATCAATCCATTGTGTTTTTCAACAATTTTTTTTGTAATAGCCAAACCTATTCCTGTTCCTTCATATTCTTTACGATCATTCAAACTTTGAAAAATAACAAAAATCCGATCCAGATAAATTTCATCAAAACCAATTCCGTTGTCAGAAACTACAATTCGGCAATATTCACCATCTGGACAAACTTCACCATCAAATTCTTTTGTTTTTATTAATTCGGAAGTAATTTTAATCTTAGGCGCTTCGACGTTTCCAGAAAATTTAAGAGCATTCCCTATCAAATTTTGAAACACCTGCCTCAACTGACTCGGTACACTGTCAATTGTTGGGAGTTTATCTGCTTCTATCAATGCATTATTACGCTCTATTACATAATCAAAGTCCGAAAGAACCTCTTCTAAAACAACATTCAAATCTGTTTTTTCGAAAACCACACTAGCAGCTAATCGGGAATAAGCAAGCAAATCGGTAATTAATGTTTGCATTCTCTCTGCTGATTTGATAGTTCGGTTAATGTAATCTACCGCTTTTTCATTATCAACCAAATAAAGATCTTTGATTATACCAATGAATATTAGAATTTTCCTGATAGGCTCATTCAAATCATGTGAAACTACCCATGAAAATTGTCTCAATTCATCATTTCTTAATTCGAGTTCCTCATTTTTCAAAACCAGTTCTTTGGTTCTTTCAGCGATTTTTACCTCAAGATTATCTTGTGCTTCTTTTCTAATTTTGATTTCGTTGGACAGCATTTCTTTCATGATTTTCAAATCATTTTGCTGTTGGTAAATCTTTAAAAAGGTTTTTACTTTTAAAATTAACAAATCAGTATCAACTGGTTTCGTGATATAATCTACAGCACCAGTTTCAAAACCTTTGATAAAATATTTTTTCTCAACATTAATAGCCGATAAAAAAATCACGGGAATATCTTTAGTTTTTTGATTTTCAGAAAGAATGTTCACGACCTCGAAGCCATCGAGTCCGGGCATTTGAACATCCATTATAATGAGGGAGTAATTCGTTTTTAAAATTTTCTTCAGAGCTTCTTCACCAGATTGTGCAGTATCTACTTCGATATTATGCAGTTCCAATGTTTTTTTTAAAGCTACTATATTTGCTTGAATATCATCTACAATTAATATCATTTCATTGGGAGGTAAGACGTATGAATTAAAAAACTTGATTTAATTCGGTTCGATAATTGGTTATTTGTTTTTTGATAAATCTATAATTTTCTTAAAATTTGAGAAATCCATTCAAATGTAGAATAAAAAAATTTCAAAACTATTTTTAAAAAGAAAGATTTAGTTATAAAATTCCCATGTTTGATTAATGTTTTCCGCAAGCTTAAAATTCCTTAGTATCTTAGCGAAAAAATTAAAATAATTTAATTCTATGGCTACATTTAGCAAACAGTTATCCTTTCGCTGGTCTGATTTAGATCCCAATTTTCACTTGCGTCACAGCGCATATTATGACTTTGGTGCACAACACCGTGTCGAATTACTCGAACAATTAGGACTCTCTTTAAGGGTAATGCAAACCGAACATATTGGTCCAATTTTATTCCGAGAAGAATGCGTTTTTAGAAGAGAAATTAAACTCTCTGACATTATAATTATGAAAACCAAAATGTCAAAAATGAAAGCCGATGCTTCGCGATGGTCAATCATTCATGAATTTTATAATAATGAAATGTTATGTGCTACAATCACTGTTGATGGAGCCTGGATGGATACAAAGTTGAGGAAACTTGCCACGCCTACTCCACAAATCGTAATTGATGCTTTAAGCATTTTTCCGAAAAGTGATGATTTTGTTGATCTTTAATATAAAATACAAATAATATTTACTTGACAATTTTAGTATTCTAATTTTTGGTTTTAAAAAAAGGTTGTTTAATTTTAGTATAACCACAAATAAAGCATTGATTATGAAAAAGATAGCACTTATACTACTGATAATTCCTTTTGTATGTTTTTCACAAAAGGAAAACATAAAAGCCTTAGATATCAATTTGAGCAATTACGAATATCCCTTTCCTGTTCTTTTTTTTGAAGTCAACAATCAACGCCAATCTTTGAAAATGGCTTATATGGACATCAAACCTGAAAATTACAATAATAAAAATATTGTTCTGTTTCATGGAAAAAATTTTAATGGCGCCTATTGGGAGACTACAATAAAAGCGTTAACCAAAGAGGGTTTTCGAGTAATTGTCCCTGATCAGATTGGTTTTGGAAAATCATCCAAACCAAATAATTTTCAATATACATTTCAGCAATTTGCAGAAAATACAAAGAAGTTATTAGATCAATTAGGAGTTACAAAAACAACCATTTTAGGGCATTCCATGGGCGGAATGCTAGCAACAAGATTTGCATTAATGTTTCCTGAAACTACAGAAAAATTAGTACTCGAAAACCCAATTGGTTTAGAAGATTGGAAATTGGTCGTTCCTTACAAAACTGTAGATTGGTGGTATGACGGCGAATTAAAACAAAATTATGAAGCCATAAAAAAATACCAATTGGAAAATTATTATGACGGAAAATGGAACGCTGATTTTCAAAAATGGGCCGAACTAAGCGCTGGCTGGACAACAGCTCCGGATTATAATATAGTTGCCTGGAATTCGGCACTTATGTACGAGATGATTTTTACGCAGCCTGTTTTATATGAATTTAAAAACATTAAGAGTCCAACCCTTTTGATTATTGGAACAAGAGATAAAACCGCAATTGGAAAACAACTCGTGCCTGAAGAAGTCCGTAAAACAATGGGAAATTATGCCGAATTAGGCAAGAAAACCCAAAAAGCAATTCCGAACTCTAAATTAGTTGAGATTCCCAACACTGGGCATTTGCCACATATTGAATCTTTTGATCAATTTATAAAGCCATTAATTGCATTTTTAAAACAATAATCAACCTTAAAAATAAAAAATATGTTTACGATAGAGCAAATAAAAGAAGCCCATGCTAAAGTAAAAAGTGGTGCTGATTTTCCAAATTACATACAAGATTTAATCATTTTGGGCGTAAAAGGGTACGATACTTTTGTGCATGATGGCCATGTCCAATATTATGGTGTAAATAATTATACTGTCACTTCCGATGAAAAATATGATTTGATTGAAGTTTCTAAAACTGTGAACAAAGAGCGGTTTATCGAATTTCTAGTAATGCATCAAGATGGTCAAACGGATTATTTAACTTTTTGCAATCACGCTGGTCAATGCGGAATCGCAAAATGGAGAGTTGATATTATTGAAATGACGTGCACTTATTTTGATCTTACGGACTCAGAAATTTTGATTGAAAAAATTCCGGTTTAGGTTTAAAGTTTTTTTATCGAAAGAAATCCGAATCAGAATTCTATAAAATATCTCGCAAAGACACGAAGGCGCAAAGTTTCATTCCTTTGCGCCTTCGCGTCTTTGCGGAATATAATTTTGTTTCAGCAATATAAAATAACTTCTTCCATCGGTTTTAAAAGTATATCTTGTGTAGGAACTTTGCAGTGCAATGTCTCTACGGAAAAATGTCGTTGGTAGATTCTAAAACACAAAAGGTGATCAAAAAATTGACCACCTTTTTGATTTAAAATAAAAACCTGATTACTTAACTAAGTCGAAACGATCAAGATTCATCACTTTTGTCCAAACGGCAACGAAATCTTTTACGAATTTCTCATTGGCATCACTGCTTGCATAAACTTCAGCAACAGCTCTTAATTCTGAATTAGAACCAAAAACAAGATCTGCTCTCGTTCCAATCCATTTTGGCTGGCCTGTAGAACGATCATTTCCTGCGTATAACTCCTTGTCATCAGACAATGCTTGCCATTGAGTGCTCATGTCCAAAAGATTTACAAAAAAATCATTAGTAAGTTGACCTGGTCGGTGTGTAAATACTCCATTTTTTGTACCATCAGCATTAATATCCAACACACGAAGTCCACCTAAAAGAACGGTTAATTCTGGCGCAGTAAGTGTCAATAAATTTGCTTTATCAATCAGAAGTTCTTCTGTAGGAACTGCTGATTTAGTACCACGGTAGTTTCGGAAACCATCAACTTTTGGCTCCAAATATTGAAAAGATTCAACATCAGTTTGCTCAGAAGAGGCATCCGTACGACCTGCTGAAAAAGGAACTGTTACAGTATATCCTGCGGCTTTTGCTGCTTTTTCGATACCTGCGTTTCCAGCCAATACAATTAAATCAGCCAAAGAAACTTTTTTTCCAGTTTGTTGCGCAGCGTTAAATTCAGCCTGAACACTTTCAAGTTTGTCCAAAACCTGTTTAAGCTGAGCAGGATTATTTACTTGCCAGTCTTTTTGCGGAGCCAGTCTTATGCGTGCTCCATTGGCACCTCCTCGTTTGTCTGATCCTCTAAACGTTGATGCCGAAGCCCAAGCTGTCGCAACTAATTGCGAAATGGTTAAACCTGTATTAACAATTTTTTCTTTTAATTGAGCGATATCATTGTCATCAATTAATGCGTGATCCACTTCCGGAATTGGATCTTGCCACAACAATTCTTCCTGAGGAACATCGCCACCCAAATAACGGGAACGTGGTCCCATATCACGGTGTGTCAATTTAAACCAAGCGCGGGCGAAAGCATCAGCAAATTCATCTGGGTTTTCAAGAAAACGACGTGAAATTTTTTCATATTCCGGATCCAATCTTAATGACAAATCCGTTGTAAGCATTGTTGGTAAATGTTTTTTGGAACTATCAAAAGCATCTGGAATAATCGCCTCGGCATTTTTAGCTACCCATTGGTGTGCACCACCAGGACTTTTAGAAAGCTCCCATTCAAAACCAAACAAATTTTCGAAGAAATTATTACTCCATTGTGTTGGTGTCTTTGTCCAGGTAACTTCTAATCCGCTTGTAATGGTATCTGGACCTTTTCCAGAACCAAAACTATTATTCCAACCAAAACCCTGCAATTCTAATCCTGCAGCTTCTGGTTCTTTATCTACGTGATCCGCAGAAGCGGCACCATGCGTTTTACCAAAAGTATGTCCACCAGCAATTAATGCTACTGTTTCTTCATCATTCATTGCCATACGGCCAAAAGTATCTCTTATATCTTTTGCAGCAGCGATAGGATCTGGATTACCATCTGGTCCCTCTGGGTTTACATAAATAAGTCCCATTTGTACAGCCGCAAGAGGTTTTTCCAGATTTCTAGAGTGAATGTGACCATCTGCATCATCATCAGAAACTAATACTCCATGTTCTTTTGGCACACCTTCTGATCCATCTTTATAACGCTCATCTCCGCCAAGCCATGTAGTTTCAGAACCCCAATACACGGATTCATCCGGTTCCCAAACGTCTGCGCGCCCTCCGGCAAAACCAAAAGTTTTAAAACCCATTGACTCCAAAGCTACATTTCCGGTTAAAATCATCAAATCTGCCCAGGAGATTTTTTTACCATATTTTTGTTTGATTGGCCACAAAAGTCTTCTGGCTTTATCAAGACTCACATTATCTGGCCAGCTGTTA
>NZ_DATIDY010000259.1:0-10620 GCF_035456085.1 Flavobacterium sp. | reverse complement strand
ACTCTTTTCAATTTTTCATATTCCTGAAGGTTATTATGATAAAAAGTATAACGCTCTGGATGTGCCAAAACCGGAATATAACCAGCTACTTGCAAATCAAAAAGTAAATCATACAATTGCATTGGTGCATTAATATAAGACATTTCGACTAATACGTAATTGTCTTTTAATGTTAACAATTCACCTGCCTTAAAAAGTCTAACAAATTGTTCATCCATCATATATTCTGCAGCTGCACGAAAAGGAACAACAACATTATTTGCTTCTAATTCCAATTTTGTCTGATCTCTAACAGTAGAAATACTTTCCTTCGTATTATTCCACACCAGGCTCATAATATGAGGAGTCGTAACAAATTGAGACATCCCAATATTTTGTAATGATTGTATAAGTTCCAGTGTATTTTGAAACACAGGAGATCCATCGTCGATACCTGGCAATAAATGTGAATGGATATCAACGTAGTTCGAAGGAATCAAATCTTTCAGTACAGGTTTATTTTTTGAAAAGAAAAACAATTTTTTGTGTTTAAAATGAATTACAAAGAAAACAAAAATCAAGCTAATTCCTGCATAATTGACACAGTGAATGATAAATGGCTAATTACAAAAATACACTAATGTCCCAAAATGTTGTTTAATAAAAAACTGCCAAAACTATTTACAGTTTTGACAGCCCAAAAAAAAAATATTTATGAAAATTAAAAAGTATACGTGGCCGCAACAAGAGCATAAGTGTTCACTCCTTTAAAAGCTCCGTCTGTAGTTACGAAAACATCTTCTGAAGCTGAATCAATTCTAAATTCTGGAATAATTGTTAGATTTCCCACTTTATAATTTAAGGACAATGTATTCCCTATAATTGAAGATCCTGCAATGGCTCCCGCCGAAGGTGCAGCATCTTTTGTATCCATGTATTCTAATCTATAAGCTAACAGAAGTGAAGGACTGAATGTGTACGTTGGATAAAGCACTAACGAAAACCAATCACCATCCAAATCACCATCTACATTATTGTTTGTATTAGCGTATGTTGCATTAAAGCCAAGAGCAAAATTATCGCCTAATTTTTTTGTAGCTACAAAATCAAATTGCGTTTTATCTTCGTCTGAAGGTGCAATTACATCACCGTCATCGTTTCGGATTGGACTTCCATTAGATTTACCTGTTGTCACATTAAAATATGCGCTTCCAGTATCTGCCACATATCCAATTTGACCGATAAAAGTCTTTGCATTAGTTCCGGTTTCCATAGCCGATTTAAAATCTGTTGGATTGGAAACTCCTGCCATAAAGCTAAATTTTCCAGAAGTATACTGTGCTTTAACCCCTGTATTAAAGAAAGGTCCATACGTAAAAGCATATGACATACTGTAGTTTTTGTTATCAACGGCATCCAACAACTCATAACCAATATGCGTTCCAAAAGTACCAGCAGTAATCTTAAAGCTATCTGAAAGCTCATAAGTAAAGGTCAATTGTTTTATCATAAATGAATATTGATTATCATTATAGGTAAACTCTTTGGCTCTTCCGCCAAAACCTAAATCTACGAATACAGAAGCTTTTTTCCATTTATGCGAAGCTTCAACTGAAACCATTCCTAATTCAAATGAGTTATGTGTATTGGTAAAACTAGTGTACCCAACAGGAATCTCAGAAAAATCATATTTGTAATAAGCATCAGCTGATCCACCAAAGGTAGTAGCAGGTGGTGTTGCAGAAGAATCATCTTGTGCAAATGAAATACTCGAAGTCAATGCTAGCAGTAAAATAGTAATTACTTTTTTCATGTTTTAATGTTTTTTAGTTAATAACTTGACAAAGATTTTTAATCAGTTTGGTTAATTTTTTACTTTATTTTTAGTAAAATTATTAACTTTATATTAACATTAAAACTTTTTCGTGCATTTCATTGAAGAATTATTAATTTCAAAAAATCACTGTACAATATTTTACAAATTTCTTTTTTAAAGCCTTATTTTTATTAATTCAATAACAAGTATTTTACCTAGTACCCACTATTTTTTACAGGGTTCAAACAAAAATAACACATAATATTATATGTTTTTTAAAAATTTATATTATTTTTAAAATTATACCCCAAAATAAAATGGGGTTGTGTGTTTAAAAAACATAATTTAAATATTTTAGTTATTTTTATTTTTTAAAAAGATAATTAAGAAATATAATTTTCGTTTGTAAAATAGGATTTGTGGTGTTAAACCCATCTTTTTTAACAAAGGGATTAATAATAAAAAAAATACAAATCAAAGTAAGCAACATAATTTATTAATATAATTTTGTATATTTAATTCTCAAACATCCATTAATCAGACCATTATGATAAGAAAAGCAACCATTCAGGACTTAGATCAATTAACTAAATTATTTGATCAATATGCTGTTTTTTATAAAAACCCATCTAATTATGAAAAACATTATGAGTATCTAAAAGAACGATTAAACAATAATGAAGCAATTGTTTTTGTGGCTTGTGACGATGAAAATCCAGAAAAAATAGATGGTTTTGCACTTATCTACATTACTTTTTCATCATTGGCTTTAAATAAAATACTTATTTTAAATGATCTTTTTGTAGATTCATCGGCAAGAAAAAAAGGACTTGGCGAAAAGCTAATTCTAGAAACCAAAGCTTTGGCAACTGAACTTGGTTCAAAAACCATTCGCTTAAGAACAGCAAAAAGCAATAATGTAGCTCAAAAACTATATCACAAAATGGGCTTTGTCAGAGAAGATTACCTATATAGTTATGATCTTACCGTTTAGTAATTAAAACATAATTATCAAGAAACTGGTCTAAGAAGGTGAATTGTTTTGGATTACTTTATCAATAACTTCATAGATTTTCTCTTTATCCAAAGGTTTAGTTATATATGCTGAAAATCCAGCGTCCATAATTCTTTCTTTTACTTCAGATGAAGAGTGTGCGGTTTGAGCAATTACAATTCGATTTGGATTATTTTTTTTTATCAATTCAAAAGCTTCATAGCCGTCTAAAACAGGCATTTTTATATCCATAAAAATGATATCAATTTCTGAGTTTGCAAGACTAAAATCAACAACTTCCTGACCATTTCTTGCCCTCAAAACTGTGTGTTTTTTTAATTCGAGTATCGTTTTTAAAAGGAGAAAATTAATATTATCATCTTCTGCTACCAAGATCGTTTTAGAATCAGAATTCTTTATTGAATTCTCTTCGTGGACCTCAATGTTTTCAATAGTATGCTCATCATAAATCAGCGGAATCGTAAACATAAAAACAGAACCAACTCCGTATACAGATTTGACTTTGATTTCGCCTCCAAGCATTTCTACATATGCTTTGGAAATCGAAAGTCCTAAACCTAATCCACTAAGTGAAATCGAATAATCATCATCAACTCTTCTGAAGCGATCAAAGACAAATTTCAAATCTTTTTTACCAATTCCGATACCCGTATCCTCAACTTTAATTTCTATTAACTGCTCCTCTTTATTGATCGAATAACCAAATGCGACATGGCCAGTATCTGTGAACTTTATAGCATTTGTCAGTAAATTGACAATTATCTGTTTCAATTTTACTTCGTCCGTTAAAATGTCTTTTTCAAGTTTATCGGAATTTTTACTGATATAAAAATCAATGTTTTTATCCTCCGGAATGGTCACTTTGAGTGTATTATAAAGTTCGCTAAAACATCTATCAAGATCCAAACCTTTATAATTAGGTGTGATTAACTTCGCATCAATTTTGGACATTTCAATTAAATCTTCAATTATCGATACTAAGTTTTTACCGCTACTATTAATGATTTTTAAATACTTCCTTTTTAAATCTTCTTCTAAACTTTCATTCAAAAGTAAATCCGAGAAACCAATAATAGCATTCATAGGTGTTCTAATCTCATGGGATAAATTGGCTAAAAAAGTAGATTTCAGTTTATCACTTTCTTCAGCTTTCTCTTTAGCTTTTTCCAATTGGAAGCGATTTTTCCTGTGATCTTCAAATAGTTTGCCAATATGTCCAAACTCGCCTGGTTCCATTTTCAACAAACTAATCGAAATTTCGCCGTCGCTCTCTAAAATATTAGTAACCAATCGCAACGGTCTATAAACCCATTTTCTGGAATAATGAACTGAGGCAATTAGTCCTACCAATGTGGTAACTACAATAATTAATAACAATTCTTTCGTCCTTCCAAAATTGAGATAGGAAGGCCGCTTAAATAATAATTTTGCAACCACTTGACCTTCGGAATCTTTGAGATTAATTACCGAAGACACTTCCCTATTCCCTTTTACTTTTATACCAACATTTTCCAAAAGACTAATTTTTGAACTGCAGATTTCTTCTAAGTTCTTAAAATAAGATGGATTCAACAAACGAGCCATGAACATATAGCCGGCTGGTTTTGTTTTTGTTTTTTTGGGATCATTTGAAGCGTGAATAGTTCCGCCAAGAACTTCGATTACGCCTTCAGGAACTTTCATATAAAATCTGGAAAACTTGGATTTATACAAGCTTTCCATTGCTTGCTGCGTGATAAAATATTTGGATTTAAAATCTTTTTTTGCAGTACTAGTTATATATTTTTTATCCAAACCATACACTGCAATATAATCTACCTCATACGTAGGAAACTCATTAGTTATGTATTTTTTAAACCATGTCAAATCTTTAGTTTTAGTAAATTTGACCAAAGAATCCCAATAAGTAAGATCATTTATTGTAACAACCTGAGTTTTTGAATTAAAATCAAACAACCTGTTTATTTCGGTTTTGTATTGATCTGAATTGGCTTTGAAAACATCCTTTTCTTGTTTAACTGTATATAAATAAAGTGAAATAAACAATAATAAAAAAAGTGAACTAATCCCAATGATTAATAGTACTAATTTGAAATAAGTTGTTAATTTTAAAGTTAATTTCATATATTTTTTTGTATATCAATAAAAAAAAGTGATGCAATATACTTTTTTCATAATACAAAAAAAACCAACTCGTTTAAAAGTTGGTTTTAATTTTAATAAATTATTTTTTACTATTGTATTTTCTTAACAATTCCCTTGTTTTTAAACCGGATTCCTTAAGATCCTCATCCTTCCAATTACCATCATGACTGGCGGATTTTTTTAGCATTGAACAAGTTTCATCTTTATCCGAAATTGACCAGGTAATCCAGCTTATTTTTCTTTGCTCCATCCAATCAATATACTCATGCCAAGCTTTATAATTCATTGGTCCATCACCAGAAGCTTCCATTCCTGCTGATTCAGAAACAAAAATTGGCAAACCACTTTTTAAGGCTTCATCTGTTCGTTCGCGTAATTCTTTTCCGTGTGTAGCGGCATAAAAATGCATCGTATACATTAAATTATCATAGCCTTTTATAGGATCAGCGGCTGGGAGATTTACATCCTGATCCCATTTTGGACAACCTACCAAAATAATATTATCAGGATCATTTGCTCGTATTACCCTGATTATTTCTTCAGAATAGGCTTTAACTTCTGGCCAGGTTTCGTAATCTGGTTCGTTGAAAACCTCATAAATCACATTTGGATATTTACCATATTTCTTTGAGATTTCGTTAAAATAGGCTTTGGCTTCCTCCAAATTAATATTATGACTATGCCAATCTACAATTACATAAATATCTGATTTGATAGCGCCTTTTATAACTGATTCGATTTTTTCTTTAGAGAAATCTGGCTCCTTTTTATAAGGATGAGGACCAATTTCGATTCCCAATGCAGCACGAACAATGGTACAATGAAAATCTTTTTTAAGCCAAGCCACTGTTTTTTCGTTATAAAATCTTGGCCAGATACTGTGCCATCCAAGACTTACTCCACGCAAAACAATTGGCTTTTGGTTTTTATCGACCAATTGTGTTCCTTTTACACTAAGTTGACCATGCTTTTTAACGAATTGAGCATTTGAAATACTGCAACTTAATACTAATAAAAATGTTATGATTTTAGACTTTGAATTCATTTTTTACTTTTTTACTTTGAGAACTTCAGGTGATTCCATTAGGATACAAATAAAACACCTAACAGGTTAGGAAAACCTGTTAGGATAAGAACCTGAACTTGTTAAGATTAAACATCTTAATTCTTTTATTTTAAGGGATCAATCTTAATGTAATTACATCGTGAGAAGCGAGATCGGCAGTAAAGTTCTTTTTGGTGATTCCAACTTCTTTATTTTTCCAAAGGTCTTTTAGTTTGAAAACGGACTTGGTAAAATCGGCTTCGTAACCAAAATCAACATCTTTTATTGGATTCTTTTTCCAATCAAAATTGATTTTTTTAGGAGCATCTGTTCTGTTTAAAAATGTTACAGCCCAATTTCCTTCGGATAAAGGTTTAACCCAAACTTCTAATCCATCTTCGGCAGAAAGTTTAAATCCTTGAACTCCTAATTTATCCTGATTTACAGCGATTAATTCTTTGTTTGTCAAAATTGCCAATGTTTCTTTTGACATTTTTCTGAAATCATTTCCTGCGATTAACGGCGATGCCATCATACACCACATAGTAAAATGGGTTTTATCTTCGGTGTTGGTCATTCCATTGCCCACTTCCATCATGTCAAAGTCGTTCCAATGATCCGGGCCTGAAAATTTGCGAATATCTTTGCGCATTTCTACAATTTTCATAACTCCCCAAGATGACCAATTTCCTTCTTCATGTTTGTATTCGCAATCAAAACATGGGTAAATATCTCCCGAGATTCTCCACAAGTTTCCGATTGGTTTTCCCCAGTTCCAAACTTGTGTGTCACCCCATTCGCAAAGACTGAAAACTATAGGTCTTCCTGCTGTTTTCAGAGCGTTACTCATTGTTCCGTAAGCTTCTGGAGCGTTAATTCCTGCGGTGTTGCACCAATCGTACTTTAAAAAATCGATTCCTAAATTGGCATAAAAACGGGCATCTTGGTATTCGTAACCGCGCGTTCCCGGATATCCGGCGCAAGTATGTGTTCCTGCGCAATTGTACAAACCAAACTTTAATCCTTTGGAATGAACATAATCTATTAAGGCTTTCATTCCGCTTGGGAATTTTACTGGGTCGGGAACTAAATTCCCATCTTTATCTCTCTCTTTGGTCATCCAACCATCATCGAGAACAATGTAATTATAACCTGCAGCTGCCATTCCCGTAGAAACAATTAAATCAGCGGTTTCTTTTACGAGTTTTTCATCGATATTGGTTTCAAAAGTATTCCATGAATTCCAACCCATTGGTGGGGTCATGGCAAGTCCTTCGAATTTTCCGGTTCCTTGTTTATAGACATTTCCTTGTGAGAAACCTTGAAGTGTAATACTCCCTAATAATAATGTGAGAAGTAACTTTTTCATTTTTTGTTTTTATTAATTTAAAATTTTATTTCATCGCCGTATTTTGTCATTCCTTAAGAATTTCTGCGACGAGAATAACTAACGTGAGACTCCTCCGGAATGACAATATTGTGAAAAAATCAACCAAACATTATCCTGTTCATCTTCGAGACACTTATGTCTTGAAAACCTGTTAAGATAAATGTTATGCAGATTTCGCGTGAGGGATGGCAGTGGAGCTCTTTTATTTATGGTTTTTTTTGCCATAAATAAAAAGCGGGAACGTACAGCCCGACCTCTATGAAAAAATATTTTTCTTATTTTTTCATAGAGGTCACGCCCAAACTATCTTAATTCTTTGTTGCTTTTATTTTTATTTCGACATTTTTGAGTCCGTTGCTGGTTGCGGTCAATTTGATTTCGCCAGCTTCACCAGTGGTTTGAACGATTACCTGAGCCAAACCATTGAATAATTTTCGTTTATAATTTTCGGCTTTGGTGACAATTTGGATACTTCCTAAACTTTGATTAATCACATCCCAAGAATTGACTTTGGTCAGCGGAACGGCCACAACCGCGATAGTATTGCTTCCTGAACGAAGTATTTTTTTGTCTAAAATAAAAGTGTTGCCATTTTTGTTTTCGTTCAAATTTGTTGCAATTTGTTGACCGTTGATGAAAATTGATTGTTGTTTTCCAAGACTTTTGTAAAATAAAGTTATCGTAGTCGATTCAAAATTGGCGGGCAACTCAAATTCTGTGCGGTATGTTATTGCGTTTACTTTTTTTCCAAAATCGACGTTTCTTTCTTCTTTGAAAGCATTTTGCCATGACTCAATAGCGATATTATCTTTGGTTTCTTGTACTGAATTCAAATCAGCAACATACTTTTCTTTAAAGGAGTCCAACGCAATAACAGCAATGCTTTCGATGTATTTATCCGGTTCAAGCGAAGTTGGGTTTCCGTTTCCAACACCAATAATTTTGCCTGGTCCTGTGATTGTAAAAGTTACTTCGTTATCTGCAATTGGAACTTCAAGACCTGATTTGTCTTTGGTACTTACCTTAATTAGTGCAATGTCATTTTTGGAAGCGTCGAACGTATTTTTATCTGATTCTAAATTTAAAATTGTTGGAGTTCCTGTTGTTTTAACCACTTCGGTTAGGATTTTCTTTCCGTTTTTATATCCGATTGCTTCCAGAGTTCCGGGAGTATAATTGACATTCCATTCTAGGTGGCTGTCTTTTTCCATTGTTTTTTTGCCTAAACTTTTTTTGTTCAAGAACAATTCAACCTCATCGCAATTGCTGTATGCCCAGACTTCGATGCTTTGATTTTCTTTTCCAGCCCAATTCCAATGCGGTAAAAGATGTAAAACTGGTTCGTTTTGCCACCATGATTTCAAGTACCAAGCCGTGTCTTTGTAAAATCCGCATTGATCGACCATTCCAAAATAAGAACCTGTTGATGGATAGCCAAACGGAGTTGGTTCGCCACGGTAATCAAAACCTGTCCACACGAACATTCCTGCTAAATACGGACGAGAATTGTAGTGTTTCCAACCATTTTCTATGCTTATAAAACTAGAACTTGGCGCTTTGTCATAAGCCGGCATAAAGTGTTTTTCGTTGTCGCGGTAATATTCGCCACGTGTGGCATTGGTACTACCCTCTTCGGTCCCCCAAATGGATTGATTTGGAAATAATTCGTGTTGTTTATCAGTGCTTTTGTTTACTATATAATTGATTCCCAACAAATCCATGACAGTTGTGATTCCGTTGCTTCCGATTCCGCCACTAAATGCGTAAGTTGAAGGTCTTGAAGCGTCTATAGATTTTACATACGATTGCATGGAACTGGCAATTCTGGCGCCTACAATATCATTTTCGATTCCCCATTCTTCGTTCCCAATACTCCAACTGATGATGGAAGGATGGTTTCTGTCGCGTTCAATCATTTTTTTTACATCACCAAAATGTGTTTGAGTGATTCCTGTCAAGCGATTTTCGTCAATAACAAGCATTCCTAAACGGTCACAAACTTCTAACAATTCAGGAGTAGGCGGGTTATGCGAACAACGATAAGCATTGCTTCCGAATGATTTTAAGGTTTTAATTCTAAATTCCTGTAAAGCATCAGGCATAGCCGAACCAACTCCAGCATGATCCTGATGATTGTTGGTTCCTTTTATTTTGACGTGTTTTCCGTTAAGGAAAAAACCTTCGTTGGCATCAAAACGAATTGAACGGATTCCGAAAGAAGTTTTGTAAGTGTCCACTAATTTTTCATCCTCATAAACCGAAGTTATCATTTCATACAAATAGGGTTTTTCCAGTGACCAAAGCGTTGCATTTTCAACAGATAAATCAGTTGAAAAATCTTTAGTTTCCCTTGGATTTAAACTACAGGAATTGATTGTTTTTTCGGCAATGTTTTTTCCGTTTGCATCCAAAATAGTTTGAATGATTTTAAATGATTTTGACATTTTGCCTTCATTAGTCAATGTAACTAATGCATTAATATCAGAGGTATTGTCTTTTATTTTTGATTGTACAAAAGTGCCGTTGTCAGGAACGTGAAGCTCATTGGTCTTGTTCAACCAAACATGACGATAGATTCCGGCTCCTTCGTAAAACCAACCTTCTTCCATCGTGGCATCTACACGAACGGCGATGGTGTTTTCGCCTCCGTAATTAATATAATCGGTGATATCGTATTCAAAACCCAAATAGCCGCTGTCTTGATTTCCTAAATAATGGCCATTTACCCAAACAACCGAATTACGGAAAACGCCATCGAAAGCTATATGGATTCGGCGTCCAAAATCACTTTCGGGAATAGTTATTTTTTTGCGGTACCAGCCAATGCTTTTGTCTGGGAAATTTCTTCCGATGGCTTTGAATCCATGACTGAAACTGGCCTGCTCGCTAAAACCCTGTTCTACAGCCCAATCGTGTGGCAAATCTAAGTTTCGCCAGGAACGATCATCAAAAGCAGCATTAGCTGCTCCATCTCCAAAACCGGCTTTGGCTAAATAGGAGAAATATGCTGTTCCTGTATTAAAATCTTTTTTAGTGTCTGAGGGATGCCCAAAAGCAAATCTCCAATCTTTGTCTAAAGAAATATGTTCTCTTGAGGATTTATTTGATAGTGATTGTGAAAAAACAGGAAGGTAAAAACTAAAGGATATGAGGAGTAAAAAAAGGATTGTTTTGAAATTTTTCATTTACTATTTATAAAGAATTAAACATACAAGTTTACTCAATCCTAT
>NZ_DATIDY010000258.1:0-7038 GCF_035456085.1 Flavobacterium sp. | reverse complement strand
CTCGCAAAATGCTTTATTGATTATTGCCAGCTATTATTTCTATTCTTGTTGGGATTGGCGATTTTTGTTTTTGTTGGTTTTCTCCACATTTTTGGACTATTATACAGGAATCCGAATTGAAAAAAGCGCCAATGATAAAGGGCGGAAGTTTTGGTTTTGGCTGAGCATAATTGTCAATTTGGGTTTTCTGGGGATTTTCAAATATTATAATTTCTTCTCGATTTCGTTTGCACAAATGCTGACCAGTGTTGGTTTTAAAGCGAGCCCACTTCTATTGAATGTGGTATTGCCTGTGGGAATTTCTTTTTACACTTTCCACGGCTTATCGTATGTAATTGATATTTATTACAAACGAATCAAAGCGGAATATAATTTTGTGGATTACTCGCTGTTTGTGAGCTATTTTCCGCTTTTGGTGGCTGGACCTATTGAGAGAGCGACCCATTTATTGCCGGAAATAAAAGTTAAACGTGAATTTGATTTAGAAAAAGCGAAAGAAGGCATTTGTCAATTAATTTGGGGATTGGTCAAGAAAGTGGTTATTGCTGATACTTGTGCCACATACGCCAATGCTATTTTTGATAATTATCCTTCAATGAACTCGCTATCTCTTATTTTGGGAGCGGTTTATTTTGCATTCCAAATTTATGGGGATTTCTCAGGCTATTCGGATATGGCCTTGGGAATGTCCAAATTGTTTGGGTTGGATTTGTTGCGAAATTTCAATTACCCTTATTTTTCAAGAGACATAGCTGAGTTTTGGCGACGTTGGCATATTTCGCTCACTACTTGGTTCAGGGATTATTTATACATTCCATTGGGTGGAAGTCGTGGTGGTACTTGGATGAAAGTCCGCAATACATTCATTATCTTTCTGGTAAGCGGTTTTTGGCATGGTGCCAATTGGACTTATGTAACTTGGGGATTTATTAACGCTTTGTATTTTTTACCATTGTTATTGTTAAGCAAAAACCGCAATAATCTTGAAGCAGTCGTTTTAAAATGGAACTTTCAATCGGTTGGTATAATTGGTAAGATGCTCTATACCTTTTCGCTGACTTGTATAGCCTGGGTGTTTTTTAGAGCCAATACCATAACTGATGCTTTTTTGTATTTGAAGCGAATTATCACTAACGGAGAATTCGCTTCTCAATATCTTGCCAACGAGCGTTACAATTATGAATTGTTGTTGATGGTTGGCCTGTTTGTTTTGGTTGAATGGAATAATAGATCGAAAGAGGAACCTATTTCTGGGAAGTACAATATGCTGAAACTGGCTTTGGCTATAACAGCGATTCTCGCTTTTGGAACTTATTCGGATTATAAAGAGTTTATCTATTTTCAGTTTTAGAAGAAACGGAGGATTTTCGCTTTACCCCCGACCCTAAAGGGTGAAAATGAAGAAATGGGGATTTTCGTTTTTCCCCAGCTCTAAAGGGAGCCGAAAACAATGAACTGATATTGTTTTTCTTTTTTCCACCCTTTAGGGTTGGGGAAAGAGAAAAGAAAGATGTCTATTTTCGTTTTGCCCCGACCCTAAAGGGAGGCGGAAATGAAAGAATTAGAGATTTTTGTTTTACCCCAGCCCTAAAGGGAGCCAAAAATGGAGGAAATGATTTGAAATATTGAATGATGTTGTTTCTTTTTTCCTCCCTTTAGGGTTGGGGAAAGAAAAAAGAAAGTTGAGGATTTTCGTTTTGCTCCGACCCTAAAGGGAATCAAAAATTAGGAAATGAGGATTTTCGTTTTACCCCGACCCTAAAGGGAGCCGAAAATGGAGATAGAGGAAAGAGAGACGAAAATGATTTTTTTGAATTAAAAAGTTTAAAAGTATGGATCAGAATCCGCTTAAACCAGATGATATGTGGAAAGGAGCAACACCACAGATTTTTTCAAATGCAGAAAAATTAAGAGCGAATCCAACTGAGGCTGAGGAAAAACTATGGATAGCAGTAAAAGATAATCAGATAGAAGGATATAAGTTTAGAAGACAACATCCAATAAGTATATATGTTGCTGATTTTTATTGTCATGCATTAAAGTTGGTAATTGAGATTGACGGAGATTATCATTTAGATCCAGAACAAAAGCTTCGTGATGATAAAAGGACAAGCGATATTGAATTTCAAGGACTGAAAGTAATTCGATTTAGGAATGAGGAAGTGCTAATGAAATTACCTGAGGTTATAAATAGAATTAAAGAGCTTATACCCCAGCCCTAAAGGGAGTCGGAAATGAAGGAATTGAGATTTTCGTTTTGCCCCAACCCTAAAGGGAGCCGAAAATACAAGAATGATGTTGTTTTCTTTTTTCAACCCTTTAGAGCTGGAGAAGAAAAAAGAAAGTTATGGATTTTCGTTTAGCCCCGACCCTAAAGGGAGACGAAAATAGAGGAAATGATGTTGTTTTCTTTTTTCACCCTTTAGGGTCAGTGGAAGAAAAAAGAAAGATGTGGATTTTCGTTTTACCCCAGCCCTAAAGGGAGACGAAAATAGAGGAAATGATGTTGTTTACTTTTTTCCACCCTTTAGGGTCGGGGGAAGAATAAAGAAAGATGTGATTTTCGTTTTACCCCAACCCTAAAGGGAGACGAAAATAGAGGAAATGATGTTGTTTTCTTTTTTCCACCCTTTAGGGTCGGGGGAAGAAAAAAGAAAGGAGACACAAAATTCTTTTATAGATAAATAGAATATAGTTTTAATGAAAAAGTTTTTATTATACATTTTAAAAGCACTAATCTTGACGATAGTAATTGCTATTGTCTTGGATTTCATCTATACTGCAGTCTATTTGCAGTCTGAGAATCGAGGAAAAATAGATCACGTTTACAACTCCAAAAACGAAAATTATGATGTAGTGATTTTAGGTTCATCCCGTGCCAATAATCATTTTGTTGCCCCAATGTTTGAAGAAAAAGGACTGAAAACTTTTAATTACGGAATGAGCGGTGGACATTTATTTGAGGCTTCATTACTATTGAAATTAATGATAGAACGAAACTATAAAATTAAAAATGTGATTCTTGAAGCCGATTTGAATTTATCAAGTGACCATCAAGCTGATGGAATTTCAGCTAAGTTTTTGCCTTATTTGTATAGATCGGAGATTATAAGAAAACATTTTGAGAAGGAAGAAAATTTTAACGAGTTGTATTATATTCCTTTTTATAGGTACATAAAATTTGATTCTCGTATTGGTATAAGAGAAACTTTTTTTACTTTGATTCATAAAAGATCAAGTTTGTTGGACAACAACGGTTATTATCCTTTAGTGAAAAATAAAAAAGGTAACATGAAAAATAATATTGTCAATTTGAAACCTTTAGAACATAATCAATATTATGAAGAAATCAAGCAAATTTGTAAAACAAATAATATCAATTTTATTGCCGTAATGACTCCAATGTGTGGGAATACTAAAGGTATTGATTATTTTGAAAAGGTTAAAAAACTATATCCTGAAATTCACAATTATGAAAATGTGGTTGTTGAGGACAAATATTTTTCTTCCTGCGGTCATATGAATGATACTGGAGCGAGAATTTTTACTGCTCGAATTTTAAAAGATTTTTTTAAGAAATAATAATGTGTCTCGACTGCGCTCGACATGACAAATCGTAAATGTTTAGTGTCAAATCGAAAGAAGTGGAGATTATGAAATGTGATGTTTAAATCAATGAAAATAGCCTTTTTAACACCTGAATACCCACATTCTAAAACTGGAAATTCGGGAGGAATCGGTACTAGCATAAAAAATTTGGCCAAGGGGCTTTTACAGGAAGGTTGTCAAGTTCGTGTCTTGGTTTATGGGCAAAAAGAAGAAGCAGTTTTTGATGATGACGGGATTGTAGTGCAACAGATACGAAATGTAAAATTCAGAGGTTTATCTTGGTGGTTGACACAAAAAAAAATAGAGAAGATCATCAATCAACTGCATGCAGATAAGGAAATTGATTTGGTTGAAGCTCCTGATTGGACTGGAATTACCTCTTTTATAAAACCCATGAAATGTCCTGTTATTATTAGACTGCATGGGTCTGACACTTATTTCTGTCATTTAGATAAACGGCCTGTAAAATGGAAAAATAAATTTCATGAAAAAAGAGCCTTAAAGAATGCTGATGGTCTTTTATCTGTAAGTCAGTTTACAGCCAATTTGACCAATGAAGTTTTTGGTTTGCAAAAGAACTTTATAGTCATTCCGAATTCAATTGATATTAATTCTTTTGAAAATGATAATAATATACAGGAAGTACCCAATACCGTTTTGTATTTTGGAAGTTTGATTCGAAAAAAAGGCTTGTTAGAACTGCCATTTATTTTTAATGAATTGATAGCACTTAATCCATCGGCAGAATTGGTCTTAGTAGGTAAGGATGTTCAGGATATTATTTCGGGTTCACCTTCTACTTGGGAGATGATGCAATCCTTGTTTACAGAAAAAGCCTTGTCTAATGTTAGCTATTTAGGAAGCGTCCCTTATCAGGAAATTCAAAAGCATATTAGTGCTTCAACGGTTTGTGTGTTTCCTTCTTTTGCGGAAGCGTTGCCTGTTTCATGGATTGAGTCTATGGCAATACAAAAGGCGATTGTGGCTTCCAATATAGGTTGGGCTACTGATGTAATTGATGATGGAATAAATGGTTTTTTGGTTAATCCAAAAAGTCATACTGAATATGCTTCGAAAATTAATATATTGCTTTCAGACACTCAATTGCGACAGGAGTTTGGACTTTTGGCCAGGGAGAAAGTAATTAAAAAGTTTAGTATTTCGGTTGTCGCACAACAAAGTCTGGATTTTTACAAACAATGCTCAATTAAATGAAATTATTGATAGAGAATAATAGGTTTAAAAAGTTATAAATATTTACATTCTCACAGTTTTCATAAAAAAATATACAATGATAGTTGTTTATCATAATAAAAATAAAGTTGTTGAATTTGCTAATACTGATTCCTTTATTACGGATAAATATCGTAATTTATCTATAGCTGAATCATTAATGTTATTAGCTAAAAAGGACCCTGAGAATATTTTGGTCTGGTGTCATCTCAGTTTAAAAGAGCAATTGAATATTTCTGAAATAGAGCAATTATTTCATCATAAAAAAATATTACTTTCCTATAATCCTAATACTTTGTTTTTTGATGAAAGAATTGGGTATGTTGAAGAGTCTCCTTTTATAAAGGTAAATAAGTCGGTTACTTTTCCAACTTGGCAAATGAGTAGTGCCGTTGGTTGTATTCCCGCCAAAGTGTTATTGGCTTTAAATAAGACTATTCCTTTGGATAGAGATTTTGATTATTTTTTATGTTCTCTGGCAAAATTATCTATGCCTAAAGGATTATTATGCTATTCTGAACCACAGCTTTTAAAACCAAAATTAGAATCAGAATATCTCCCAATAAAAACAAGTCCGTATACTCTTTTTCGTTTTGTTAAACAACATTATAGAATGCGTTGGATTTTTTTATTGTTGTTTAATTTGCTAATCTATGAACAAAAATTTCCCTTTTTGCCTTTCATTTTTTCTTTTTTTTACAAAAATAGGAGTAAATTAAATATTAGTTTAGATGGTGTTAAAGTTCAATCCTCTGCAAAAATAGTTCACAAAGCAACAGTGGATGTCATTATTCCAACTATAGGAAGAAAGAATTATTTATATGATATTTTGAAGGATTTAAAGGCACAAACACATCTACCTAAAAATGTCATTATTGTTGAGCAAAATCCAGATGTAGAAAGTAAATCGGAATTGGATTATTTGACGACAGAAGAATGGCCATTTGAAATAAAACATAGCTTTACGCATCAAGCAGGAGCTTGTAATGCTCGTAATTTAGCTTTGAATCAAATTGAATGTGAATGGGTTTTCTTGGCCGATGATGATATACGAATAGAGGAGGATTGTATTCAAAAATCTTTGCATCAGATAAATAAGTTTGGTGTTAAGGCAATTACCTTGAAATGTTTGCAAAAAGGGCAAAAACAAAAAGAGACTCCTGTTTTTCAGTGGGGGACTTTTGGTTCTGGTTGTAGTTTAATATTTGCGGATAGTTTGAAAGATTGTGTCTTTAAAGTAGGTTATGAATTTGGTTTTGGAGAAGATGGAGATTTTGGAATGCAATTGCGAAATCAAGGTTGTGATGTTTTGTTTTTGCCCAAACCTGAAATACTTCATTTGAAAGCGCCTATAGGAGGATTTAGGACAAAACCAGTTTTGCAATGGCATAACGACACTATTCAGCCTAAGCCTTCACCTACAGTGATGCTGTATAAGGTGTTACATAATACTATACCTCAGGTCAATAGTTATAAAACGACTTTATTTTTTAAGTATTATAGGCTTCAAAAGATAAAAAATCCTTTGGGGTATTATAATAATTTTCAAAAGCAATGGGATAGAAGTGTATTTTGGGCTAATGAACTAAATAAGTAACAATGAAATTCTCCTTAATTATTTGCACTTATATGCGTCCCGAACCTTTGCTTCAATTATTGCAATCGGTAAAAGAACAAACTCTACATCCAGACGAAATTTTAATTGTTGACGGATCTTTAAACAATGAAACTAAAATTGTTTTAGAGGAGAACCGATTCGAAAATCTAAACTATTTTTTGGTTGATGGTGCTAATCGTGGACTTACAAAGCAACGTAATTTTGGTATTTCGCATGTGGGTGCAAATATGGAAGTAGTTTGTTTTTTGGATGACGATACGGTTTTGGAAAAAGATTATTTTGAAGAGTTAATAAAGACTTTTAAATCTGACCTAACAATTACTGGTGTCGGAGGAGTAGCAATTAATGAAAATAATTGGGGAACTATAGAGACTAATAAAAAGTACAAATCCAAGAGATACTACTCTTTTGAAGGATATATTTATAAAGAGGGACAACGGAATGTAATCCGTAATTATTTAGGATTACAATCTAATTTGGGAGCAGGTAAAATGCCAAATTACTCCCATGGTCGAACTTGCGGTTTTCCTTTGAGCAATAAAACTTATGAAGTCGATTTGTTAATTGGAATGTCCATG
>NZ_DATIDY010000257.1:0-5080 GCF_035456085.1 Flavobacterium sp. | reverse complement strand
TTTATAAATGGAACTTTGTACGAAGTTACGATGAAAGAACTCCACCAAACTGATTTATACGAAGGATTACATTACAAACGTGTAGAGGTGCATTTGCAATCCAATCAAAATGCTTGGGCGTATAGTGCTGCGATTTAAATTAGAAAACATTATATTATTCAGATCAGACCTAACAGGTTTTAAAAACCTGTTAGGTCTCTAAAGAATTCCAATAAAATTCATCTTTTGATTGATATAGAATACAATTAGAGATCTTGAAATCTCTATAAAACATTATAAAATGAACAGAATAAATCAGAAATTACAAGAAGATAAAAAAATACTTTCTATCTACTTTTCCGCAGGTTATCCAAATCTAAATGATACTGTACAAATTATTCAGAATTTAGAGAAAAACGGCATCGACATGATCGAAATCGGATTGCCTTTTAGCGATCCGTTAGCAGATGGGCCAACCATTCAAGCGAGTTCTACGACTGCTTTACAAAACGGAATGACTACTCAAATTTTATTTGATCAATTAAAAGATATTCGCAAAACTGTTACGATTCCACTAGTGATCATGGGATATTTTAACCCAATGTTACAGTATGGAATCGAAGCTTTCTGTCAAAAATGTGCAGAAATTGGAATTGATGGTTTAATTATTCCAGATCTTCCTGTAGATGTTTATGCCAATGAATATAAAGCAATATTCGATAAATACGGACTAATCAACATTTTCCTTATTACACCGCAAACTTCTGATGAACGCATTCGTTTTATAGACAGCGTTTCTGATGGTTTTATTTATATGGTAAGTTCGGCGAGCGTTACAGGTTCACAATCAGGTTTTGGAAGCACTCAAGAAGATTATTTCAAACGCATTGCAGAGATGAACTTGAAAAACTCACAAATTGTTGGCTTCGGAATCAACAATGCAGAAACTTTTAACCAAGCCACTAAATATGCTAAAGGCGCTATTATCGGTAGCGCATTCATCAAACATTTATCAGAAGAAGGAACTTCTAAAATCGCAGACTTTGTAAAAGCAATTCGATAATTTTTTTATATCCAATAAAAAACGGCATTTAAAGACAGTTTAAATGCCGTTTTTTTTATTCAAAAGAAAAGATATTTTTCATAAAAAACTAATTATAAGACATTTAAAAACAATTTAACTAATTTTACAAATGAACAAAAAATCAAGTATGATAAAGAATAAAAACTTAGAAGTTCCAAAAGTAATTTTTGACGCAAACGGAGAATTAGTAATTACAGCATCATCAAATTCCTCCAAACATGATTTTGATTTTTTTCAAGGCAAATGGAAACTTCGGAATAAAAAACTAAAAAGTCGTTTAAGCAATTGTGACGAATGGACAGAATTTGAATCAACTCAGGAAATGTATATAGTTCTAAATGGCATTGGAAATATTGACAATTTTCTGGCAACATTTGATGGCGAGCCTTTTGAAGGAATGACCGTCAGACTTTTTAATCCAAAAACCAAATTGTGGAGCATTTACTGGGCTGATTCCAATGAAGGAAAATTGGATCCACCAGTTGTAGGATCTTTTGAAAATAATGTAGCTCACTTTTTTACCAAAGATTTTTTTGACAATAAAAATATTTTAGTCGTTTTTCGTTGGGATGCCAGAGATAAGGACAATCCTGTTTGGAGTCAGGCATTTTCAGACGACAATGGAAAAACGTGGGAATGGAATTGGTATATGTATTTCAGTAAAATAACTGGAACTGCTAAAAAATGATTTTGTTTTAATGAAAATACTCTATAGCTAATTTGTGAATTATTTTTTATATTTACCTGATAATCATCTGTTTACAAATATAAAAACAAACAATTATGAAAACCATTACACTTCCCGTTATTTTAATGCTATTTTTAGTAACAACTCAAATGAAAGCACAATCCCTATCGAAACCCATTCTTGATCAACTAGAGATTACGGAAAAAGATATGTTTGCTGCTACATCAAATGGAGATTCAGAAGCTTTCAAGAAAATATGTGGGCCAGAATACTTTACGATTAATGCCAATGGTGTAGCTATGACACTTGAAGAAGCCATTCCTTTTATTCCAAGATTTAAAGGTTCAACAGTGGAGCTTAGTCAACAAAAACAGCGAGTTTATGGTAATTTTGCTTTGCGAACAGGCTTTGGTAAAGTTTTTATTAATTCACAACTTGTTGCTGAATTTTTATATAGCTCAGGATGGATTTATCGCGACAAAAGATGGCAATTTATTCATTGGCAAGGTACACCTACAGGAATATTACTAGAAGGAAAAGGTATGATCGAACCTCCTAAAAATTAAAAGGCTCCATATAACTTTTCTCCTTTCTCCATTAAATTTCTTTTCAAAAATCAATAGGAGAAAAAATCCTTATGGTAGTTTAGACATTTGCAAATTATTTATAAAAAAACTTCCGAGATAAAACTTTCAAAACTAGTCATTGATAAAACCCGCTAAGACATTCAAAAAATCACCATTCGATTCATTTGTAATTTCAATGCAAATTATATAAACAATTCTCAAAGTTGTATAAGCATAATTGTATGTGAGTAATTAACTTTCATAAGTATTATCAACTATAAAAGTTAAATCACAATGAAAAATAAAAAACAAAATCAAAACAGTGTTTTCGAAAAATTTGCTGCAAATGTTTCAAAAGCCGCAGGTAGTACACCTGCCTTCATAAGCGCTTTTTTACTTGTCGTGGTTTGGGCAATTTCCGGACCTTTTTTTAATTATTCCGAAACCTGGCAATTAGTTATCAATACAGGTACAACAATTATAACTTTTCTGATGGTATTTTTAATTCAAAAAGCTCAAAACAAAGACTCACTTGCTATTCAATTGAAATTAAATGAATTAGTAGCTTCTAGTGAATATGCAAGTAATAGCTTGGTTGATATTGAAAGTATGACTGAAGAAGAAATGATTATTGTTCAAAAATATTATCATAGACTTAATGAACTTTCCAAAAAAGACGAGAGCATCAAAACATCACATTCTATTGACGAAGCGCATGAACAACACAACCGAAAAAATCAAAATAGATCAAAAAGGGATTACGTTAAAACTAAAACCAAATAATTAACTTTACAGGAAACAAAAAAAGAATTAAAAATAATGCAAATAAAAAGAACCACTTCTCAAAATAAAGACTTTCAAAAACTTGTTATTTTACTAGACCAGGATTTAGCAATAAGAGATGGTGAAGATCACGCATTTTACGCTCAATTTGACAAATTAGACAATATTAATCATGTCGTAATTTGCTATAATAATGAAGTAGCTATTGGTTGCGGTGCTTTTAAAGAATTTAATTCTGATACTGTCGAAATTAAGAGAATGTTTGTACATCCCGATTTTAGAGGAAAAGCTATCGCCAGTACTATTTTGAAAGAATTAGAAACTTGGGCAAATGAATATCAATATAACAGCTGTGTTCTCGAAACAGGAAAAAACAATCCAAATGCCATCGCACTATATCAGAAATCAGGCTACCAATTAATTCCAAATTATGATCAATATGAGAATATAGAAACAAGTGTTTGTTTAAAAAAGCACTTGTTGAAATAACCTTTTTAAAATTAATATAAAAATTAACTGATCAATTTGAAGCCTACAAAAAACAGCATTATTGCAATAGCATTTCTAAGTAATAAATCTGGAAGTTTGCCACTTAACATACTTCCCAAATAAATTCCGGGAAGTGAACCTAATAATAATTGTCCCAAAATAGTTAAGTCCAAATTCCCCATAGAGGCATGTCCCAATCCTGCAATAAGAGTCAAAGGTACAGCATGAGCAATTTCAGTACCAACCAAACGAGGCGTTGGCAAAAGTGGATACAAGAAAAATAAAGTAACAGTTCCCAATGCTCCTGCTCCAATTGAAGTAAGAGTAACTGTAGCCCCCAACATAACTCCAATGGCAACAGTTAACAAGTTTTGCGTTTTGCTTTCACTGTGAAATTTATCACCAGCATGTTTTTGTGATAAAACCATGAGTTTCTTTTTGAACAAAATAGCTACTGAAGTAAAAACTAAAGCCCAACCTAAACTATATTTTATCACATTATTTAAAGCTGTCGTATCAGCATTTAAAACATGAAGAACCCATAATGTTACCAAAGCTGCTGGAACACTTCCAAGCGAAAGCCAACCTGTTATTGTCCAGTTGATATTCTTCTTTCGATTATGAACCAGAATCCCTCCAGATTTAGTTATCGCAGCATATAATAAATCAGTTCCAACTGCAGTAGATGGTGGAATACCAAACCACAATAAAATAGGAGTCATTAATGAGCCTCCTCCTACTCCTGTCATACCAACAATAAAACCAACTGTTAATCCTGCAACTATTAAACCTATTTGAAAATCCATAAATTGAGATTTGTATTTTTTTTTGCAAAAATAGAGAAAAGTACTTTATAAAAAGCATCACTATCTTTCCCTATGGGTCTTCAAATTCTCAAAATCATCAATTAATCGATATTGAAGCTTTATTGTAATACCATAAAAATCTACGTTTAATTATGATCTATTGATAATATCATCTTAAATCCGACTATAACTATAGATATTATTTTATTTAGGCAGTTATTTTTGAAAATTCAACAACAACCCTATGGACTTAGTAGGTAATAAAAAATAACAAAAAAAAATTAAAATAAAGTTTTTAAAAAGGAGAAAATAACTATTTTCTTACTTTATGAGGGAATTTAATTTCAAATAAACTAATAAATAGATTAAAGCTTCAGAATAAATTCTTTCAAATGACATTATGAACATTTTAAATGTGTTTTAGTAATAGAAATTTAAATATAATTTGCTTTTAGTAACTTCGCAATTTGAAAATAGTAAAGATGAATATCAAACTTATCGCAATCGGAAAAACCGATAATAAATCATTACAAACTTTAATTGACGATTATACTAAGCGATTGTCTTTTTATATCAAGTTTGATTTGGAAATTATACCCGACATCAAAAACGTAAAAAACTTATCCGAAAGTCAACAAAAAGAAAAAGAAGGAGAACTTATACTATCCAAAATAACGCCAACCGA
>NZ_DATIDY010000256.1:0-2190 GCF_035456085.1 Flavobacterium sp. | reverse complement strand
TCTAATTCTGCTGCACTGAAAGCATAATTATCCAGCGCTTTAATAGAATCTGTAATTTGTTCCGGTTTACTGGAGCCAATTAGTACCGAAGTAATTCTTTTGTCGCGTAATAGCCATGCCAACGCCATTTGTGCTAATTTTTGACCTCTTTCTTTTGCAATATCATTTAAAGCTGTGATTTTCTCTAATCTTTCTGGAGTAATATGGTCGGCATTTAGAAATTGTCCGCTGGTTACAACTCTTGAATCAGCAGGAATTCCATTTAAATATTTGTCGGTTAATAATCCTTGTGCCAATGGAGAAAACGGAATGCAGCCTACTTGCTCTTTTGCTAATAAGTCCAAAAGTCCATCTTCGACCCAACGTTCAAACATTGAATATTTCGGTTGATGAATTAAGCATGGAGTTCCCATTTCTTTTAATAATTTAAAAGCTTTTTCAGCTTCAGCAGGTTGATAATTTGAAATACCAACATACAATGCTTTTCCTTGTTGAACGATCAAATTCAAAGCTGCCATTGTTTCTTCCAAAGGCGTTTCTGGATCTGGTCTGTGGTGGTAAAAAATATCCACATATTCCAAATCCATTCTTTTCAAACTTTGGTCTAAACTTGAAACTAAATATTTTTTGGAACCCCAATCGCCATAAGGTCCATCCCACATAGTATAACCTGCTTTGGATGAAATAATCATTTCGTCTCGGTGGTTTTTGAAGTCTTGTTTTAAAATTTTCCCCATGCATTCTTCTGCCGAACCGGGAGGTGGACCATAATTGTTGGCCAAATCAAAATGGGTAATTCCATTATCAAAAGCAGTTTTTATCAAATTTCTGCTGTTTTCATAATCACTGTTTTGCCCAAAGTTGTGCCATAATCCTAAAGAAAAAGCCGAGAGCTTTAATCCTGAATTTCCACATCTGCGATATTCCATGTTGGCATATCTTTTTTTTGCTGGTTCGTATGTCATTTTTTTATAATTTTTTGTAATTTTTATGGTATCAATATTTTTTAAAATCCTCACCTAACTTTGGTTACGAGAGTATTTTTTTTATTCTCATTCTTTTGCTCATTGGTTTACGAAAATATACTTTTTTTGATTAAGATAATAAAATCAGGAAAAATGGTTTTGGTAAATAAGGATACTTGTAGATTTACAAGTCATTTGAAAAAAAAATAGCATAATAATTTTGATTATTAGGAGTGTATGTTCATTTTTTTTAAAATATTTGATTCTGGACTATCTTTTTTAAAAAGGCATGATTTGATTTTTTCAATAAGATATTTTAAAGTTAAAAGAAGTATATGTTTTAACAATTTTGGATTTTAATTGGAATAATTTAATTAGTATATTTGCCGTTTAAATACATTAATAAATCGACTAAACGCATAATTTTATAATTTTAAAAAGAAATTACTTATAAAATTGTATAGTAAAATTATGTAAATGTTTGGAATTTTCTCATGGAAAAAAGATATAGAGAAGTCAGCGAATTAGAGAAAACAATCAGAGAGATTTCAGATTACAAATATGCACTTGATGAATCTGCTATAGTAGCAATTACAAATCAAAAAGGAATTATAGAACATGTAAACGATAACTTTTGTAAAATCTCCCAATATTCTCGGGAAGAACTTATTGGACAAGATCATCGCATCCTGAATTCAGGACATCATACTAAAGAATTTATAGCTGAACTTTGGAGTACTATTGCGAATGGTAGGATTTGGCGTGGAGAAATAAAAAATCGTGCAAAAGATGGCATCTTTTATTGGGTCGATACTACTATTGTTCCTTTCTTAAACGATCAAGGAAAACCTTATCAATATGTTGCCATACGCTCTGATATCACTCATAGAAAAAAAAGTGAAGAAGTGCTTAAAAGCACAGTCAAGAAAATTTCTGATTATGAATATGCTTTAGACGAATCGGCAATTGTAGCTATTACAGATCAAAAAGGGATTATTCTTCATGTAAATAACAATTTCTGCAAAATTTCAAAGTACTCTTGGAATGAGCTCATTGGACAGGATCATCGTATAATCAATTCTGGTTACCATTCAAAAGATTTCATGAAAGAACTTTGGAGAACCATTGCTAATGGAGAAGTTTGGAATGGTGAGGTAAAAAATAAAGCTAAAGATGGTTCTTACTATTGGGTCGACACAACAATTGTCCCATTTTTGAATGATGA
>NZ_DATIDY010000255.1:0-4772 GCF_035456085.1 Flavobacterium sp. | reverse complement strand
CTTAATTTTGGCTTAGGTTATAAATTTAAAAACGGATTTAATTTAGGTGCAAGATATAATTTGGGATTAACCGATATAAATAATTTGGAAGGCTCGTCAGCAACAAATAAAAACGGAGTATTTCAGTTCTCTGTTGGTTATTTCTTTTTCTAAAACTTAGTGAAAGTGCAATTAATAGATTAAGAAACTAAGGCATTCTGATGATATTCAATAAATTATTAGATGTTTAATGCTTTTCTATCCTAAGAAAGCTTCGGAGAAATCTAGAGCTTTCTTTGGTTTAAAGTCATTTTTTTATCATTTCCTATGTTCTTAGCTATAAATTAATACAATTGTCCCAGAGATAATTAACACTACCCCTATAATGCCAAGTGTGCTTATCTTTTCATTCAAAAAAATCACCGAGAGAATTATGGCAATGGCAACACTTAATTTATCTACAGGGGCTACCTGAGAAACTTTACCCATTTGTAAAGCTTTAAAATAAAATATCCACGAAAGCCCTGTGGCAACGCCAGAAAGACAGAGAAAAATTAGGTTTTGTTTTGTAAGTGTATTAAATGTTGCCGTTCCTCCCCTAAAAAAAGCAATTCCCCAAGCCAAAATTAAAATAATTACAGTCCTTATTGCTGTCGCAAGATCTGTATCAACTCCTTTGATACCAACTTTAGCAAAAACTGCCGTTAATGCAGCAAAAAAAGCAGAGAGTAACGCAAATATCCACCACATAATTAACTATTTTATTGATAAAATTACAAAAATTATTCTACCTCATTTTGTGTTAAACGATATTCATTTTCTTTCTACTAAAATTATAAACTATGAAAATGCAAAAAAATATTTAATTAAAACATCACATTCATTATTGATATTCAAATTTAATATCGTAATATTGCAATATTAAATTAATAAAAAAATGGGAGCTACTAAAACAGAGCATTTTACAGATGCACAAAATCAAATAGCCATTATTGCAAAGGCGTTAGGACATCCAGCCAGAATTGCAATCATTGAATATTTACTAAAAGCTAACCAATGTATTTGCGGAGATATTGTTAATGAACTTCCACTTGCTCAACCAACAGTTTCGCAACATTTAAAAGAACTCAAAAATGCAGGAATTATTAAAGGAAATATTTCCGGTAATTCGATATGTTACTGCATTGACGAGAAAACAATTGCTATTTTAAACAACTATTTCTTAAAAATCACTCAAGCTATTTCCGTATCAAAATGTTGTTAAAACATTTTTTACGATTATATATCGCAATATTGCATTAAACAAATAAACATCATTATCATGAAATTATCAGAAGTAAAAGAAATTTTGCCTACATTAGAAAATGTTGCATTTCAATTAGAAAATGGAACTTTTGTTCCTGAACATTTCCACGTTACCGAAGTCGGAATGATTACCAAAAACTTCATTGATTGCGGTGGCGTAATTCGAAACGAAAAGGCTGTCAACTTCCAACTTTGGAATGCGAATGATTTTGAACACCGACTAAAACCCTCTAAATTATTGCACATTATTAATCTTTCAGAAAACAAATTAGGAATCGAAGATTCAGAAATTGAAGTCGAATATCAAAGTGACACTATTGGAAAATATGGTTTAGAATTCAATGGGAAAAACTTTATTCTCACCAGTAAATCGACTACTTGTTTAGCTCAAGATTCTTGTGGAAGTCCAAAACAAAAAATAAATTTAGCAGCATTAAAAAACGAAACCTCATGCTGTGCTCCAAACTCGGCATGTTGTTAAATTAATAATTGATCAAAATGACAAAACCTTTCACTTTTTTAGAAATAGAAAAAACAATTAAAGATTTAAAAATAGAAGAAATCGCTAAAGAACGAAAAGCAATTTTACAGCCTCTTATCGACTTCGTTCAGTCTAAAGTCGATGAGCAAAAACAAATCAGACTTAATTTTATTTGCACACATAATTCGAGGAGAAGTCATTTGTCTCAAATTTGGGCACAAACAATGGCAGCTTATTTTAATATAAAAAATGTTTTTTGCTACTCAGGGGGAACAGAAGCTACAGCTATGTTCCCAATGGTAGCCACTACTTTAGAGAAACAAGGTTTTGTAATCAAAACGATTGCTGAAACAAACAACCCGGTTTATGCGATAAAGTACGCCGAAAACGAACATCCAATTATTTGTTTTTCAAAAAAATATGATAATGATTTTAATCCTCAAAATCAATTTGCAGCTATACTGACTTGTTCTCAAGCCGACCAAGGTTGTCCATTTATTACAGGAACCGAAAAAAGAATCCCGATTACTTTTGAAGATCCAAAACTTTTTGACAACACGCCTCAACAAGCCGAAAAATATTTTGAACGAAGCATACAAATCGCTACGGAAATGTTTTATGTATTCTCCCAAATCAAGCAATAAATATGTCTGCAAATAATTGTACGCCAACACTGGAAAGAAAAAAATTAGGATTTCTTGACCGCTTTTTAACACTTTGGATTTTCCTCGCAATGGCAATCGGAGTCGCTATTGGATATTTTATGCCATCAAGCAGTGGTTTTATAAATTCATTTTCAAATGGAACAACCAATATACCTTTAGCCATCGGCTTGATATTAATGATGTATCCGCCATTAGCGAAAGTAAAATACGAGCAAATGGGAGAAGTTTATAAAAACACAAAAATTCTAGGCGCGTCATTATTTTTAAATTGGATAATTGGACCAATTTTAATGTTCGCATTAGCTTTATTGCTGCTGAACGACTATCCTGAATACATGATCGGATTAATACTTATTGGTTTGGCACGCTGTATTGCAATGGTTGTCGTATGGAACGATTTAGCCGATGGAAACCGCGAATATGGCGCAGGACTTATAGCTTTGAACAGTATTTTTCAAGTGTTTTTTTACAGTATATATGCCTATATATTCATTACGATATTACCTCCCTATTTTGGTTACAAAGGTCTTGAAGTAAATATCAGCATCGGACAAATAGCCAAAAGCGTTGGAATTTATTTAGGCATTCCTTTTGCATTAGGCTTTATCAGCAGGTACTCATTAATTAAGCTAAAAGGAGAAGAATGGTTTCAAAACAAATATGTTCCGTTCATTTCTCCGATAACATTAATAGCATTGCTTTTCACAATATTAATAATGTTTAGCCTTAAAGGAGAACTTATTGTACAAATACCAATGGATGTCATCCGTATTGCGATTCCGTTGGTTATTTATTTTGTAGTGATGTTTATTCTTAGTTTTTTCACCGGCAAATATTTTGGAGCAGATTACTCGAAATCAGCTGCGATTGCATTTACCGCAACAGGCAATAACTTTGAATTGGCAATTGCTGTCGCAATTGGTGTTTTTGGTATTAATAGTGGGCAAGCATTCGCGGGTGTAATAGGCCCTCTGGTTGAAGTACCGGCATTGATTGCCTTAGTTAATGTTGCTTTTTGGTTTAGAAAAAAATATTTTACTACTGTTTAGACACCTTTAAACACAAAATTTTACCATTAAGAGATTAGAAATGTTAATTATAATCTCTTAATGGTTTAAAAAAATTATTAAGTTTCGTTGTCGCTTTTACAAACAATCACCCCTTCAACAAATCCACAATTTTATCAACATTTATTTCACTGTAATCACTGATATAAAAGTCACAAGGTGGCAGTTGCTCTTTGGTATGTGTACTTAAAACTCCCACCACTTTCATTCCTGCGTTAATTGCCGCAGTAACACCAGAGAAAGAATCTTCGAAAACCACACAGTCCGATGAAGAAACGCCAGCATGCTTCGCAGACTTTAAATACACTTCGGGATTTGGTTTATGAAATTGTACATCTTCGCTAGACATCATAGAATCCATTTGGTCAGCAATATTTAAAGTACTTATTATAAGATCCAAATTGGCACGTGGAGCAGAAGTAGCAACAGCTGTTTTAAAATTTCGGGATTTGAGTTCGCCCAAGAACTTCAAAAAATGAGGAATGGTTGCTACTTTATCTTTATATACTTCGCGAAACATCGACTCTTTTTCATCCTCTAATTTTTTGAGTTCCTCACCTTCAATAGGGCGTTTAAAGAAATAAGTCATTATATAACCATTATGTTTTCCGTACATGTGGTCTTGAAATTCCTGTTCGGTATAAGGAATTTTATAATTATCAAAAAATGCTTCGAAAGCCTTTACATGATGTGGATTAGTGTGACAAATTACACCATCCATATCAAAAATTACGCATTGCTGTTTCATATATCTGTTTTTAACGAATGCAAGATACAATCATTTATACCTATTAGTAAAATCCAGATTTTAGAATTAATGTTTTTTTGGTTTATATCTAAAAACCGTGAGTAAAAACTGAAAAAGTATTCTTTTTCTTAACTAAAATAAACGAATTGCATGTAAATTATACAATTTACTGTTAGAAACATGTAACACATTATTTCTGACTAATTCCAAAATTTGAAATAACTATTAATAATTAAAAAAACAGTATGAAAAAAATAGGCTTTTATTTAATGATTATGGTATCATTAATTATTTCTCCTGTAACAATTATAGCTGCGGAGAAAAACCCAACTACAGTTACAGCAGTAACAACCAAAAGCAACGAAATGCCCGAGGAAGTAAAAAATATGCTTAATAGGCTTGAAGAAATAAAGAAAATGGATAAATCCAATTTGACTCGTGCAGAAAAAAAAGAACTTCGTGAAGAAGTTAAAACAATCAAAGCAAATTTAAAAGCAACAGGACATGGCGTATACCTTTCAATTGGA
>NZ_DATIDY010000254.1:0-18784 GCF_035456085.1 Flavobacterium sp. | reverse complement strand
CGTGAGCGCTTTCAGTTAATGTCAAAAGAAGTAATAGTTCCTTTTGATTTGGATTTGGGCGAAAAAATAAAAGTGACCGTACCGCAATTGGGAGATAAAAAACAGATTTTAGATTTATCAATCCGAAATGCTAAATTTTATAGAATAGAACAACTCAAACAATTACAAATTGTAGATCCAGATCGTCATACCAATAGAATTATGGCGCAAATGAAAAGCGATTTGAGATTGCCAGTAGAACCAAGACATATCGAATGTTTTGACAACTCTAATATTCAAGGAACCAATCCTGTTGCGGCCTGTGTGGTTTTCAAAGATGGTAAACCCAGCAAAAAAGACTATAGACATTTTAATGTAAAAACAGTAGAGGGACCTAACGATTTTGCTTCGATGGAAGAAATAGTCTATCGTCGTTATAAAAGATTACTGGACGAAAATGAGCCTTTGCCCAACTTAATTATTATTGATGGTGGAAAAGGACAATTGTCATCGGCTTTGAAAAGTATTGATGCTTTGGGATTACGAGGGAAAATTGCCATTATTGGAATTGCCAAAAGGCTGGAGGAGTTATTTTATCCAGGAGATTCAGTTCCTTTATATTTGGATAAAAAATCGGAAACCTTAAAAGTCATTCAACAATTACGAAATGAAGCGCATCGTTTTGGGATTACTTTTCACAGAGATAAACGAAGCAAGTCGGCTCTTAATTCTTCGATTGAAAGTATTCCGGGCATTGGCGAAAAAACAATGCTAACATTAATTCAACATTTTAAAAGTGTTAAAAGATTAAAATTAGCAACAGAAAAAGAAATTTCTGATGTTATTGGTCTATCAAAAGCCAAAAAAATTACCGACTTTTACAAAACAAATAAGTAATATTTTTTCTAAAAAAAATAGAGAAGGTATCAAAAATAATTTGCTCCCATATGTATAGAGTATTGTTTATTATTCTTTTGTCTTTAACTTGTTTGAATTCATTTTCGCAAGACACAATTAAAAGACCGAAAATCGGTTTGGTGTTAAGCGGCGGTGGCGCCAAAGGGTTTGCACATATAGGTGTTTTAAATGTCTTGGAAGATGCCGGAATAAAGATAGACTATATTGGCGGTACGAGCATGGGGGCAGTAATCGGTGGACTTTATGCTATTGGCTACAATGCCAAACAAATTGATTCCATTATTGACATTACCAATTTCAGCAATGTAATTAATGACTATATTCCCAGATCATCCAAGAATTTTTACGAAAAAAGAAATGACGAGTTATACGCTTTGATACTTCCTTTTAATAAATTTAGCATTGGTACGCCCGAAGCACTTTCGAAAGGAATGTATAATTTTAACTTATTGAGCCGATTAACTTTGCCGGTCAGACACATTCGTGATTTTAGCCAATTACCTACGCCTTTTTTATGTATCGGGACTAATATCGCGCTTGGTGAACAAGTAGTTTTTGACAAAGGAATTCTGGCTCGTGCCTTAACAGGGAGTTCTTCATTGCCTTCCATATTTGCACCCGTAATCATTGACAATAACCTTATTATTGATGGTGGGGTGATTAATAATTATCCCATTGAAGAAGTGCGAAAAATGGGTGCCGATATTGTAATTGGTGTTGATGTACAATCGGGTTTGCTTAGTAAAGACGAACTCCGAAGTGCCTCAAAAGTGTTCTTTCAAATTACCAATTTGCAAATGATTGAAAGAATGAAAACAAATGCTAGTTTAACAGATATTTATATAAAACCTGAAGTAAAAAATTACGGCGTTGTGTCTTTTGAAAAAGCTGCTGAAATTATTAAAAAAGGTGAAGATGCTGCTTTTTCAGTATATGAAAAATTAGATGTTTTGGTAGATAAAGCGCATCCTTATCACAAACCTAAATTAAAAGTCCAAACCGATAGCCTAAACATTGTTGATATCAAAATAAATGATCTTAAAAATTATTCCAGAGATTATGTTATTGGAAAACTAAACTTCAAACCCAAATCCAAAATCAGTTTCAAGGATATCGAAACAGGAATTAACAACCTGAATGCTACGCAAAATTTTAGCAACGTAACTTACTATTTTGATAAAAATGGCGATTATGATGATTTAATTCTTACACTTACCGAAAGCCCAGTAACAACAAGCTTAAAATTTGCTTTGCACTATGATGGTTTATATAAAAGCGCCATTTTGGCAAATATGACGCATAAAAAAACTTTTTTAAAAAATGATTTTTTATCCGCCGATTTGGTTTTGGGAGATAATTTCAGATATTATTTTGACTACTATATTGATAATGGGTTTCAGTTGAGTTATGGTTTCAAATCGCAGTTAAATCAATTTAATAAAAATCTGCCAGTAAATGTAATCACTTACAATACTCAAGCCTCAAATTCAATCAATGTTGATTATCTAAATTTGTCAAATCAGCTTTATATTCAATCCGTATTTGCACAAAAATTCCTTATCGGTATTGGAGTTGAGTTTGAATATCTAGACATTTCCTCGGAGACTTTAGAAATAGACCCAACTATTACCAAAAGTACTTATGGTAGTGCTTTTGGCTACATAAAATATGATTCTTACGACAATAAATACTTTCCAAAAAAAGGATGGTATTTCTCTGCAAATCCCCAATTTTATATGTTTTCTTCTGAAAGTGAAGCAAATTTTTCGCCTTTTTTCACAATAAGTAGTGAAGCCGGTATCGCTAAAACAATTTTCAAGAAAATGACACTAAAATTTCAGACAGAGGCTGGGGTAACTATCGGAGATAAAAGTATGCCATACTTTGATTATATGCTGGGAGGATATGGTTTTAGCCTAAATAATTCAAACAATTTTAAATATTTTTACGGCTACGATTTTTTGAGTATTTCAGGAAATAGTTATATAGGATCGAATTTTACATTCGATTATGAAATTTTTAGAAAAAATCATCTTAATCTTTCTGCCAATTATGCCAATATAGGAGATAACATTTACAATACCTTAGATTGGCTTTCGCTACCCAAATATTCAGGCTATGCGTTAGGTTATGGATTGGAAACTGTAATTGGACCAATCGAAGTAAAATATTCCTGGTCACCGGAAATTTCCAATTCATTTGTTTGGTTTTCTGTTGGATTTAATTTTTAATTAGTATTTTTTGTTAAATAAATTCACGATATTTGTAATAATGAAAACAAATTGGACGGGTTTATTAGAGTATCTTCAATTCTTGATTAAAAGAAATCCAGAGTGATTTTTCAATTAGATAATTTGATAATTAGATAATTCGAAAATGCTGTGTGATTTGAATGGTTAGAATTAATTTTCAATTCTTATTATGCAGTTTCATTCAATGTTTTATTTAATTATCTAATTGCCAAATTATTTGATTATCTAATTTTCACATTGTTTAATTTCTAATTTGAAAAATCATGCCAATATATCATAAACTAGGAAACTTTCCTCCCAAAAGACACACTCAGTTTGAAAATCCAAATGGAGGCTTTTATTACGAACAACTATTTGGTACAGAAGGTTTTCATGGAAATTCATCTTTATCCTATCATATTTACAGACCCACTCAGGTCAAAGAAATTATAAAATCCTATTCGGTTGAACCCAAAATTGCGATTGGCAAAAACATTAAATCATTATTGTTAAAAGGTTTTGAACTGAAGCCAGAAGATGATTTCTTAGAAAGCCGCAAACCGCTGTTGGTCAACAGAGATTGCACCATTGGATTGGCAGCTCCCAGAAAATCATTAACCACTTATTTCTACAAAAATGCCGATGCAGATGAATTGATTTTTATTCACAGAGGTAAAGGAAAACTCCGTACAATGCTCGGAAATATTCCTTTCGAATACGGTGATTATTTGATTATTCCACGCGGCATTATTTATCAAATCGAATTTGAAAACGAGGAAAACCGCTTGTTTTATGTAGAGTCATTTTCGCCATTTTATACACCAAAACGATACAAAAATGCGTCTGGACAACACTTGGAACATTCCCCATTTTGCGAACGCGACTTTATTTTGCCAAACGAATTAGAATCTCACGACGAAAAAGAAGATTTTGTCATCAAAATAAAAAAAGAAGGCGTGATGCATGAAGTCATTTATGCCACTCATCCTTTTGACGTTGTAGGTTGGGATGGATACAATTTTCCGTATGGATTTTCCATTCACAATTTCGAGCCAATTACGGGTCGCGTACATCAGCCGCCTCCAGTTCATCAAACATTCGAAACCGCCAATTTTGTAGTTTGCTCGTTCGTTCCAAGACTGTATGATTACCATCCAAAATCCATTCCGGCGCCGTATAATCACAGTAATATTGATAGCGACGAAGTACTGTATTATGTGGATGGCGATTTCATGAGTCGTAACAATATCGAGCAAGGTCACATAACATTGCACCCAAAAGGGATTCCACATGGACCCGCACCCGGAGCAATGGAACGCAGCATCGGTCATACAGAAACACAGGAATTAGCTGTAATGGTCGACACTTTCCACCCCCTTATGGTTACCGAAGAAGCAATGAAACTTGACGATGGACAGTATTATAAATCGTGGGTAGAATAATTATTCAATGTGATAATGTGTCAATTAGATAATATGCCAATATAATAATTAAAATAATTTTGTAATTTTAAGATTACAAAATAAATTATCTTATTGACTCATTATCTAATTAAAACAAATGACTTTCAACGAAAAATACAAAGACAATGCACTTTTAATAAAAACTTTCAATTTTGCCTTAAATATAATTGACTATACGAACGAATTACAAGATCAAAAGAAGTTTGTAATTGCAAATCAATTATTAAAAAGCGGAACATCAATTGGAGCAAATTCAAAAGAATCACAAAATGCAGAAAGTAAAGCTGATTTTATACATAAATTAAAAATAGCAATTAAGGAGGTGGATGAAGCTGAATATTGGCTGTTTTTATGTGACGCCCATAGTGAATACCCAAGTTGTAAACTTTTATTAAATGATCTTTCAGAAATTTTAAAAATTTTAAACAAAATAATAGCAACAACAAAAATGGGAAAATGAGATAATTTGATAATTAGAAAATGAGATAGTTATTGATGTTAACCTAATATTTAATTATCTAATTGACATATTTACAAATTGACACATTTTCTCATTCTCAAATTATATAGACATGAAACAAGTAAAACCAGTAGAATACGGATTAGAAAAAATCTTCGAGGGAGCTCAGGATTTCCTTCCATTATTAGGAACCGATTATGTAGAATTTTACGTAGGCAACGCAAAACAATCTGCACATTATTATAAAACCGCTTTTGGTTATCAATCATTGGCATACGCAGGATTGGAAACAGGCGTAAAAGACAAAGCCTCCTATGTATTAAAACAAGACAAAATCCGAATAGTTTTGACCACGCCTTTAACACAGGACTCTCCTATTCACGACCATTTAAAAAAACATGGCGACGGTGTAAAAGTAGCTGCTCTTTGGGTGGAAGATGCAAGAAGTGCTTACGAAGAAACCATGAAACGCGGCGCTCGTTCTTTTATGGAACCAACCGTTGAGCAAGACGAATTTGGAGAAGTAGTGCGTTCAGGCATTTACACGTATGGAGAAACGGTTCATGTTTTTGTAGAAAGAAAAAATTACAAAGGTGTTTTCCTGCCTGGTTACAAGGAATGGAAATCCGATTATAATCCAAAACCAACGGGTCTAAAATACATTGACCACATGGTTGGAAATGTGGGTTGGAACGAAATGAATATTTGGGTAAAATTCTACGAAGAAGTAATGGGCTTTGTAAATTTCTTGTCTTTCGACGACAAGCAAATCAATACCGAATATTCCGCTTTGATGAGTAAAGTAATGTCCAATGGAAACGGAAGAATCAAATTCCCTATTAACGAACCGGCCAAAGGAAAGAAAAAATCACAAATAGAAGAGTACTTAGATTTCTATGGTGGCCCAGGAATTCAACACATTGCCATTGCTACCGATGATATTATAAAAACAGTTTCGGAGCTAAAATCAAGAGGAGTAGAATTTTTATCATCACCACCTCATACTTATTACGAAGCTATTCCAGAAAGATTGGGCGCGCACATGAGCATGATGAAAGAAGATTTAAACGAAATAGAAAAATTAGCCATTATGGCCGATGCAGATGAAGACGGTTATTTATTGCAAATTTTCACCAAACCAGTTCAGGATCGTCCCACATTATTTTTCGAAATTATTCAAAGAATGGGAGCTAAAGGATTCGGCGCCGGGAACTTTAAAGCTCTTTTTGAGTCGATTGAGCGCGAACAGGAATTGCGAGGAACGTTATAAAAGTTGGTTTTTTTTACATTATCAAAAAAAATAATCGTTAACAAACCCTTAAAACTGCAAACGTTGTGTTAAACTTGATTTTTTACTAAAAAATCCTTGATTTATAGAATACCTTTGCACTCGCAAATCAGAAAGGGGTGGTTTCCTTTCTAGTTTCATATAAATTTTCATAATTTATAGTTTTTTGGTTAGTTAATAGCATAAAAACTCAGTCTTTAATTTGACTGAGTTTTTTTGTTTTAATACATTTGAGATTATTTTTACAATAAATCGAATCTGATGAAAAAAATTATAATTTTCATATTAATAATCTTCACGTTAGGTTTCGATACACAAAAGGAGGAAGCTTTTGTGGGAGGCGAATTCCTTAAATTCAGAGTGCATTATGGGATTATTAATGCCGGCTATGCTACAATCGAAGTCAAAGACGAAACACTATACAACCAAGCTGTTTATCATGTAATTGGCAAAGGCTATTCAACTGGTATGACCAAATTCTTTTTTGAGGTCAAAGATGTTTACGAAAGTTATATTGATAAAGATACCCGAAACCCTTATCGCTTTATTCGCAAAATCAATGAAGGAGGATATACCAAAGATCAGGAGGGTTTTTTTAATCAGCGTACCAACAGAATCTTAGTAAAAGACTACAAACACAAAACTGAAAAAGCTTTTGATTTCCCAAATAATGCTCAGGACATTCTTTCGTCTTTTTATTATTTACGAAATTACCCTAATATCAATAAAATCAAAGCAGGCGAATCTGTTATTATTGATATGTTTTTTGATAACGAGATTACAAAGTTTAAGTTAAAATTTATCGGAAGAGAAGATATAAAAACTAAATTTGGGGTCGTTCCAACGATGATTTTCAGACCTTTGGTGCAGTCTGGACGTGTGTTTAAGGAAGAAGAGAGTTTAACCATATGGATTTCAGACGACTACAATAAGATCCCTATCAGAATAAAAGCAACACTTTTGGTTGGGTCAGTCAAAGCGGATTTGGAAGAATACAGAGGGTTAAATAATCCGTTTAAATTAAAAACAAAATGACAATAAATGATACCACAGCATCAATTTTGAATGAAATTGATCAAAAATTCCAACAGATAAATCAAAAAACAGAGACTCATCTTGAAGGATTGCTTTGGTCAAAACCAATAACATATTGGGATTATATACAAACTGATGCGCTGCTTAATCTGCAAATTCAAAGAACTACATTGCCTGACGAAATGGTTTTTATCATGTACCATCAGGTCAATGAATTGCTTTTTAAAATGATACTTTGGGAAATGCATCAAATTTCCTATTCCGGAAAATTAACAACCGATTTTTTTACTGAAAGACTAACTAGAATCAGTCGTTATTTTGATATGCTTACCACATCATTTGATATTATGGGTGATGGCATGGAAGTAGGACAATACATGAAATTTAGAAATACACTTACTCCTGCAAGTGGTTTTCAAAGTGCACAATACAGAATGATAGAAATCGCCTCAACAGATTTAATCAATCTTATCGATTATCGTTTCAGAGCAACAATTGATAGAAATACTCCTTATGAACACGCTCTGGATCATATGTATTGGCAAGCAGCTGGAAAGGACCATCAAACAGGTGAAAAATCATATCTGTTATTGGAATTTGAACGCAAATATAAGGCAACTTTTATTGCTCAAATGAAAGAATACAACACGATAAATCTTTGGCAAAAATTCAAGCAATTACCAGAATCGGATCGTAAAAACCCTGAATTGGTAAAAGCAATGCGTCACTATGACCATACCGTAAATATTACTTGGGTAATGGGACATTTGAATGCTGCCAGAAAATATATAGACAACGGCAAAACTGATGGCGAAGCTACAGGCGGAAGTGATTGGAAAAAATACATGCATCCAAAATATCAAAGAAGAATTTTCTTCCCGGAATTGTGGAGTGAAGAAGAATTGGCTAATTGGGGTGTAGAAAACTAAATAATAAAAAGAGTTAATTTGAAAAAGATATTTATAATTGTAGCAGTGCTTTTTTCAATGCTTTCTTGTACTAAAGAAAAAGAAATTGTAGAAAATCATGTGATTCCAAAATCCAAAAAAAGCGATTTTGGGTTTAAATTTTCAGATTTTAATGTGGTTCAGGATTCTGTAAAATCTGGAGACACGTTTGGAAGTATTTTACAAAATCAAAATATTGGTGATAAAAAAGTATATGACATTGTAGCACAAGTAAAAGATACTTTTGATGTTCGTTCTATCAGAATAAATAAAGGTTACACGCTACTTCGCTCAAAAAACAAAACCAATACCCTAAGTGTATTTATTTACCAACCAGATGCCCTGCATTATTATGTAATTGATTTGAGAGATTCAATTGCGAAAGCTTCTAAAAAAACAAAACCATTAACTTTAAAACGCCGAACCATCGGCGGAGTATTAAAAGGTTCTTTATCCGAAACATTAGATGCAGCAAAAGTTGAAGGTTCATTGGCTAGTAAAATTTCTAAAATTTTTGCATGGTCTGTCGATTTCTTTAAAGTCAAAAAAGGAGATCGATTTGGATTAACTTTTACAGAACGTTATATAAATGATTCTATTTATGATGGTGTAGATAGTTTGCAAGCTGCTTTTTTTGAATATAAGGGCAAAATTATTTACGCATTTCCATTCGAACAAAATCCCGGTTCAGGCAGTGTCGATTATTATGATGAAGATGGAAAAACACTTAAAAACTTCTTTCTCAAAACACCAATCAAATTCAGCCGAATTACATCTCATTTTTCTTCTAATCGTTTTCATCCAGTCCAGCAAATCTGGAAAGCGCATAAAGGAACCGATTATGCAGCACCTTATGGAACACCAATTTCGACAACCGCAGCTGGAATTGTTGAGCAAACGGGTTATACCGCTGGTAACGGAAACTTTGTAAAAGTGAAACATAATAAAGTGTATTCTACTCAATACTTACACATGTCCAGAATATTAGTCAGACGTGGACAACATGTAAACCAGGGACAAACTATCGGATTGGTTGGAAGTACAGGATTAGCAACTGGTCCGCATGTTTGTTATCGTTTTTGGAAAAATGGGGTTCAAGTTGATGCGTTGCGACTTAAATTACCAAATGGCGAACCAATGAATCCAAAAAACAAAGAACGATTCCTAAAGAAAATTGAACCTTTAAAATTCGAATTAGATAGTGTTTCAAATCTATAAAAAAGCCTTTGAGCTCTATAGTCTAAGTTAATTTATTTCGATTATTTGCTATTATATTGTTATAAAATTGCCTGATTTTAGTCCAATTAAACTTATTTCAGTAAATTTGTGCAACATAAAAAAATAAGGAATAAAATGGCTTTAAATACAATAAACCCAACCGAAACTTCTGCTTGGAAAAAGCTTCAGGCACACTATACAAAAATACAAAACGACTCAATGTCAGCTATGTTTGAAGCTGACTCATCAAGAACAGAAAAGTTTCATTTAAAATGGAATGATTTTCTGGTAGATTATTCTAAAAACAGAATCAATCAGGAAACAATTGATTTATTATTAGAATTAGCCAACGAAACAGGTTTAAAAAATGCTATCGCCGATTATTTTGGAGGAGCCATTATTAATCAAACAGAAGGTAGAGCGGTTTTGCACACAGCTTTACGTGCTGCAGCATCAGCAGTTATCAATGTTGATGGTGTAAATGTGATGCCAGAAGTTTATGAAGTTAAGAACAAAGTAAAGGCATTTACAAACGAAATTACTTCAGGTCAAAGAACCGGATATACAGGAAAACCATTTACTGATGTTGTAAATATTGGTATTGGAGGTTCAGATTTAGGACCAGTAATGGCTGTTGAAGCATTACAATATTATAAAAATCATTTAAACGTACATTTCGCATCGAATGTTGATGGAGATCACGTAAATGAAATCATCAAAAAATTAAACCCGGAAACTACTTTATTTGTAATTGTTTCTAAAACATTTACCACTCAGGAAACTTTAACGAATTCTGAAACAATTAAAGCTTGGTTTTTAAAATCAGCTAAACAAGAAGATGTCGCCAAACACTTCGTAGCTGTTTCAACTAATATTCAAAAAGTAACTGAGTTTGGAATCAATCCAGAAAACGTATTCCCAATGTGGGACTGGGTTGGAGGACGTTTCTCTTTGTGGAGTGCAGTTGGTCTTTCTATAAGTTTAGCAGTTGGTTTTGATAATTTTAATGATTTGTTAAGCGGTGCAAATGAAATGGACGAACATTTTAAAACTGCCGATTTTGATAAAAATATTCCAGTAACATTAGCTCTATTAAGCGTTTGGTACAATAATTTCTTTGGTGCCGAAAGTGAGGCATTGATTCCTTATACACAATATTTACAAAAATTAGCTCCTTATTTACAACAAGGAACAATGGAAAGTAATGGTAAAAGCGTTGGCCGTGATGGAAAACCAGTGAATTACGAAACTGGAACTATTATCTGGGGAGAGCCTGGTACTAATGCGCAACATGCTTTTTTCCAGTTAATTCATCAAGGGACAAAATTGATTCCAACTGATTTTATCGGATTTGTAAAACCTTTATATGGAGATAATAATCACCATGATAAATTAATGTCGAACTTTTTTGCACAAACCGAAGCTTTAATGAATGGAAAATCTGAAGCACAAGTGCAAGCAGAATTCGATAAGCAGGGATTAAGTGCAGATAAAGCAAGTGCGCTTTTGCCTTTCAAAGTTTTTACAGGAAACAAACCAACTAACACTATTTTAATTCAAAAATTAACGCCAAAATCATTAGGTTCATTGATTGCGATGTATGAGCATAAAATTTTTGTACAAGGTTTTATTTGGAACATTTTCAGTTTTGACCAATGGGGAGTAGAACTTGGCAAACAATTAGCCAATTCAATTTTGGATGAAATCCATACTAAGGAAGTTAAAAATCATGATAGTTCAACTAAGTTTTTATTGAAGTATTTTTTAGAAAATAAATAAATTGAATTTAGTATTGGTAATACTAAAAACTCTGATTAATATCAGAGTTTTTTTTTGGATATAAAACTCCTTTTTGCTTTTTTAATTAAAAAAATAGAAGAAATAGAGAATTAGTTATAGTGTTAAATTCTTATTTTTTTATATTAAAAATAAGGATATCACTAAAACATTAACTTTATAATTCAAACATGCTTTATTCTTTGGGTTTGGTTACTTTAGAAGCAATTAATTAAACTTTCCTTAACATTAATTCATTTAAATGTTATAATTTTGCCAAAAATATTTAAACTAACAAGAATGAAAAATATGAAAAATTGGTTACTCTCTGGATTACTGTTTTTGGCAGTTTCAGCCGTATTTTCTCAAGGAAAAATCACTGGAACTATTACCGATGGACAAAGTCCATTACCTGGAGCTAATGTCGCTATTAAAGGCACATCATCCAGCACCTCTACAGGTTTTGACGGTAAGTTCACGGTTGATTCTAATACTAACTCTGGACAATTAATTATTTCTTACATTGGTTTTGCAAACCAAACTATTAACTTTAACATCTCAGGCGGAAAAGCTGATTTAGGAAACATCATTTTGGTTGCTAATTCAAATGAATTAAGTGAAATAGTTGTTAAGTCATCGGTTGTAGACGTTGCAAAAGACAGAAAAACACCTGTTGCCGTTTCAACAATCAGATCAGCTGAAATTCAGGAAAAACTAGGAACTCAGGAATTCCCAGAAATCTTAAAAAACACACCTTCTGTATATGCTACAAAAGCAGGGGGAGGTTTCGGAGATTCAAGAGTTAACATTCGTGGATTCGACCAAAAAAATATTGCTGTTATGATTAACGGTATGCCGGTAAACGATATGGAAACTAGTGCTGTTTATTGGAGTAACTGGGCTGGTTTATCTGATGTTACTTCTGCAATGCAGGTTCAAAGAGGTTTAGGGTCTTCAAAATTAGCAATTGCTTCTGTTGGTGGAACAATTAATGTTATAACTAAAACTTCAGATCGTAAAGAAGGAGGATCAATTAGTTCTTCTTTCGGAAACGCTAATTACTTAAAAACACAAGCTTCATATTCAACAGGGAAATTAGAGAATGGTCTTTCTGCATCTGTTTTATACAGTCACACTATGGGTGATGGTTATATTGACGGAACTGAATTTGTTGGGGATAATTATTTTGTTGCTTTAGGATACTCTACCAAAAACAATAAACACGATATTCAATTTACTTTTACGGGAGCACCGCAATGGCACGACCAAAGAAGTTCAAACATAACGATTGAACAATATCAAAAGTATGGTGTTAATGGCGAGCCAAACATCAAATACAACTCAGATTGGGGTTATTTGAATGGTGAAAAATTCAATATGGTTAGAAATTACTACCATAAGCCAGTTGGATCTATTAACTGGGATTATAAAATTAACGAAACTTCAAGTTTATCAACAGTTCTTTATGGCTCATGGGGTCGTGGAGGAGGAACAAGAGGAGCAGGAGGAGTTAGAGGGCAAACCTATACAGCTAATACATTCAGAACGGCTAATGGTTTGGTTGACTATGATAAAATTTACGCTTACAACTCTGGACAAACTGTTTTTGTAGATGGTGCAAATAGAACAAGAACAACAATACCTGCTGTAGGAGGTGCTTACCAAAACAGTTCAAGTACTGGTAGAACTGGTACTAATTCATCTAATTATGTTTACAATACTACTTCAGGTATTACACAAATCTCATCTATCAACTCTCATGACTGGTATGGTGGTGTAATTAACTTCAATAAAAAATTCACAGAAAATATTACGTGGGATTTAGGTCTTGACGCAAGAACTTATGTAGGTATACACTACCAAAATATAACTAATTTATTAGGTGCAGATGAGTATTATGATAATTTTGATGTAAATAATCCAGGTAGAATTCTGAAGGAAACTTACAGTACAAAACCTTCTGGGAATCCTTTTGCAAATGCTATTGTTGATGAAAAAATCAATTTCTACAATGATGGAAATGTAAATTGGTACGGAGCATTTACTCAATTAGAGTACTCTAAAGATAACTTGACAGCATTTATTCAAGGAGCTGTTTCTCAACAAGGTTTCAAAAGAGTTGATTATTTTAAATACAAAACTTCAGATCCACTTTCTTCTACAGATTATGAAAATATTCTTGGAGGTAACATAAAAGGGGGGGTAAACTATAACATTAACGAGCATCATAATGTTTTTGTTAATGGTGGATTCTATTCTAAACAGCCATTCTTCAATGCGGTTTATCCGGGAAATGCTTCTTTGGTTAATCCATATTTAGTGAATGAAAAAATCACTGCTGCTGAAGCAGGATATGGTTTCCGTTCTGGAATTTTTACTGCCAATGTGAATTTATATTACACTACTTGGAAAGATAGAAACTTAAGAGTAAATGATAATAATACTACCGGAAATCCTGGAGGTTATTTTGATTATACAGGACTTAACGAAACACATATGGGTGCTGAGTTCGAAGGAAATGCCAGAATTACTGACAGATTCAGAGTAAACGGAATGTTCTCTTTTGGAAACTGGGAGTACAGTGGAAATGCGAATGCAACATTATACAATAACAGTAATGTTGAATTGAGTAAAAGTCTTTTATATTTAGATAAGGTTAAAGTAGGTGATGCTGCTCAAATGACTGCTTCTATAGGTGCTTCTTACGAAGTTTTGACAAGAGTTACGTTGGATGCTAATTATAACTACTATGACAATTTATATGCAGCAATTTCTCCTAATAATTTTACTGCTGCTGATAATAAAGGATCTTTAGAATTGCCTTCTTATGGATTGGTTGACGCTGGATTCTCATACAAAATGTTAGTAGGTGCTAAAAAAGACAAATCAGTTAATTTCAGATTGAATGTGAATAACGTATTTGATGAAATATATATCGCTGAGGCAAAAACAAACTATTTTGCAGAAGATTATCCTACTCAAAAAACGTATAAAGGTATAGCAGTTAACAACCAAGTTTTCTTCGGATTCGGAAGAACTTATAACTTTACATTACGTTACGATTTTTAATAAAATCGAAATTTTATACAGTAAACCCCAATTGCTTTTTAGCAAATTGGGGTTTTTTTATGACTATTTTGCTTATATTTGTTTAAATTAAAGTTTTATTTATGTACACATTTTTACAAAAATTCCATTCAGGTTGGGCTTATGTTGCTCTCTTAGTTCTTGTTATAGCAGTTGTTAATGCAATAATAGGTTTGTCTTCTAAAAAAGAATTCACTTCCACAGACAGAAAAATTGCTTTGTTTGGATTAATTGGAATTCACGTTCAATTACTGATTGGTATAATTTTGTATTTTGTTTCTCCTCTTGGATTAGCATCTTTTGGACAAATGTCAGACAAAGTATCACGCTTAACATCTTTGGAGCATCCACTAATTAATATAATTGCTATTATTTTGATAACAATTGGTTGGTCAAAACATAAAAAAGCAATAACTAGTGAATCTAAATTCAAAGGATTCACGATATTTTACGGTTTAGGATTATTGCTTATTTTAAGTAGAATTCCTTGGTCAATGTGGTTTTAATCCATTATTAAAAGTCCTGAAAAAGGACTTTTTTTTACCCATAATTTTTTTGCTCTTCAAGTTTCACCTAATAAACTATAAATGAAAAAAATAATCACACTTTTATTTTTACTAGCCGCTATTGGTATAGTAACGAGTCAAAGTTCTATTATTACAAGCAAAAAATTTTCCATTACTAAAGATACTATCAAAAAAACAACGAAGGTTGTTGAAAAAGAATTTACACCAGCCACTATCGCCCCAGATACTGCAACTGTTGAAACTGGAAAATTTGTTTTTTTTAAAAGAAATGCACACGCCTCTTATTACCATGATAAATTTAATGGTAAAAAAACGGCCAGCGGAAAACGTTTTGACAACCAAAAACTAACTGCTGCACACCGAAAATTTCCTTTTGGAACCAAACTCAGAATTACTAATGAAGCCAATGGAAAATCTGTAATTGTTGAAATAACTGATCGTGGACCTTTTGCAAGAGGAAGAGAAATCGATTTAAGTAAAAAAGCCTTTATGAATATTACTTCAAATAAAAATGGAGGCGCTGTAATTGTAAAGATTGAAGAATTAAGAAAGTGATTAAAAGTCAATAATGATTAGTAATTTGCACTAATTACTAATCATTATAATAACTTTAATTCCAGTTTTTATAAGGATTGTTACTTAAATAAGAATTATAAAATCTTTTGTCATTGGTAACTTCTTCACCCAACCAACTAGGTTTTTCGAAAGCTTCTGTCTCTGATTGCAATTCAATTTCAGCCATGATTAGGCCTTGATTTTCGCCATAAAACTCATCGATTTCGAAAGTATGATGACCTGATTTAACTTCAAATCTTGTCTTATCAATGACACCTTTTTCACATAAAAGCAATAAATTTTCGGCTTCGTCCAAAGGAATCTCTTTCTCCCATTCAAAACGAGATATACCCGAATCGCTCGAAATCCCTTTTATCGTCAGAAATCCTTTATTTCCTTTTATTCGAACTCTAACCGTTCTTTCAGGAATTGAACTCAGATAACCTTGTTTTATTCTGTTTCGTGTGAAAGCTTCTGTTTTGAAGGCTTCAGAAGTGACTAAAAATTTGCGTTCTATTTCTAACATTTTTTCGTTTTTTTGATCAACAATATCTCTCTTTAAAGTAAACAAGAAGATAATAATCGATCATTACAAAATAATTCGAATCCAAAGATATTCATTTATTTTTTAACATTTAACTCCTATAATTTCACTTAAAACGTTTCTAAATTTGTGTCATGTTCGAGCCAATACAAAATAGAAAAATTATACATATTGACATGGATGCTTTCTATGCGTCGGTAGAACAGATGGACAATCCCGAACTTAGAGGAAAACCAATTGCCGTAGGCGGGGCAGAGAATCGCGGAGTTGTTTCGGCAGCTAGTTACGAAGCCAGAAAATTTGGAGTTCGCAGTGCTATAAGTGGGGTTTTGGCAAAAAAAAACTGTCCACAACTTATCTTTGTAAAACCACGATTTGATCGTTATAAAGAAATCTCAAAAAAAATTCATAAGATCTTCCGTGAATATACAGATTTGGTTGAGCCATTATCTCTTGACGAAGCTTATTTGGATGTGACTAAAAACAAAAAAGGAAATCCAAGCGCTACTTTATTGGCGCAAGAAATCAGAATGCGAATATTTAATGAAGTAGGTTTGACAGCTTCAGCAGGAATTTCTGTTAATAAATTTGTTGCCAAAATTGCCAGCGATTATAACAAACCTAATGGTCAAAAAACAGTAAATCCAGATGAAGTTATTGATTTTCTGGAAAAATTACCGATACAAAAATTCTATGGAATTGGCAAAGTCACTGCTGAAAAAATGTTTCAGCTTGGCATTTTTAGTGGTTTGGATCTTAAAAATAGACCTATCGAATTTCTGGAAAAGCATTTTGGCAAATCTGGAAGTTTCTATTATGATGTTGTTCGAGGCATTCACAATAGCGAAGTAAAATCACATCGTATAGCCAAGTCGGTAGCTGCCGAACATACTTTTGACAGCAATCTTTCTTCTGAAATTTTCATGTTGGAAAAGCTTGAAAAAATAGCTTTAGAATTAGAACGTCGTTTAAAAAAGCATCAGATATCGGGTAAGACTGTTACACTTAAAATTAAGTATAGTGATTTCACACAGCAAACCCGTAGCAAAACACTACCCTATTTCATTGCCGATAAAGCTTTAATTCTGGATACTGTGAAAGAGTTATTGTATCAAGAAAAAATGAAAGATTCAGTGCGCCTTTTAGGTATTTCATTAAGTAATTTAAATACCGAAATAAAGAAAACAATAGTGGTGCAGCTTAAATTTGATTTTTAAACTGCACCACTATTTTCTAAATAATCAAACTCAGCATCTAGCATTTATAAATAATAGGTTCAATCATCGAATCAAAAATCGATTCGATAATTGTTTCTTCTGAATCCATAGATACTGCATAATTGCCAGAAACAAACATCCCGTTTGTAATTTGGCTTGTCATAATTGTTTTCATTTTGATTGATTTTAGAATTCTTTACAGTTTTTTAGTTTTTTTTTACCGATAGGTTTTATATCTATAGTATTTCCGTCAAATGGATCTGCCAACGCATCAAAAATGATAGTTTGTGCTGGTTTAGGGCTAGGCTTTTCTTTTTTTACTACAGCTTTAGGTATTTCTCTTGATTCTTTAGCTGGTGGATCATTCAAATGTTCTAAGACAACTTCTGGCAAAAAAGCAAAGGTTTTACTATCGCTTTTTTCTATTTTTATTTTTATTTTTTTCTTTTTCATGTTGATTTTATTTAAATTAAAATTACTTTCTGATATAAGTTCTTTTATTCTCTTCTGAGATTTTGCTAACAAAGAATTCAATATTTAATTTATATTTCTTTGAGTTTCTTAGATCAATATGGCGTAATTTTAAATGCCTTTTATATTTAATTCTGTAATTATTTTGTAATTTTTTCTTATAATTAAAATGAAATAACTTTGTGAATTTCGTTATGCAATTCTTATTTCACACAAAAATATTAAATTATTTTCATCATAATTACGACTTCTATGCTTATTTTTTAATTTATGTGATTTTGTTTTTTAGCCCAATCATTTTTTATAAATTATATTTTTTTTACTTAATTTATTTTTGATTTCGTATTTACTGTGTTGAGATAATAACTTTTTAGTTATTAAAATCTATAGTGAGTGAGTGGATTTATAAGAAAAAATAAGATTTCTTCTAGTTCAGATTATCTAATCTTTTTGCATAATCCCCAACTTTTGCGCCTGATCCGTTATTATTTGAGTTGTACCCTAATATCCACAAAGGATACAATCTTACACAAGAGCTTCGAGGTATTTTTGAGAATACAACCGATAAGGTTATTGGTTTTGCAAAATTGGCTAAATGGCATGAAAAAGTACATCAATCAGGATTTAAATCCTTCAATACAATCTCTAGAACTATTATAAACCATTATCAAACCATCTTGAACTACTTTGATAACAGAAGTACTAATGCTTTCTGCGCAATCTTTCAATGCAAAAATAAAAGCATTTAGATCAAAATTCAGAGGCGTACGAAATGTTGAATATTTTCTTTTTAGGCTAACTAATATTTATGCCTAATTTTTGCTACTCCACAGGTTTTCGTATTGATCCATTTTCGTATTGATCCTAAAATAAATAGTCTGGGATTTTAAAAGACAGCGTTTTTCCGTAAAACAAAAAACCCCTCATCAATGATGAAGGGTTTTTAAAAAAGAAAGGCAGCGACATACTCTCCCACATAACTGCAGTACCATCTGCGCAGGCGGGCTTAACTACTCTGTTCGGGATGGGAAGAGGTGAGCCCCGCCGCAATAACCACCTTAAGGTTTT
>NZ_DATIDY010000253.1:0-16434 GCF_035456085.1 Flavobacterium sp. | reverse complement strand
GCTATTAACCCTTACATGGTTAATGAAATTCTTCATGATCAGGTAAAACAAGGATTTATTACAGGTGTAAAACCTGAGTATGCAATTAAAAATTACAACAAAGCAATTGCAAAAGGACTTTTGAAAATTATGAACAAAATTGGTATCTCTACTTTACATTCTTATAGAGCTGCTCAAATTTTTGAAATATTAGGTCTAAATAAATCTTTTACAGCTAAATATTTCCCATATACTCCTTCTAGAATTGAAGGTATTGGATTGATGGAAATTGAAAGAGAAGTTAAGAAAAGACATCAAAACGCATTTCCAAAATCAAAAATTGCAAATTTATTACCTTTAGAAATTGGAGGTGTTTACAGATGGAGAAGAAACGGTGAAAAACATATGTTTAATCCAACTACCATTTCTAAATTACAACAAGCTGTTCGATTAAATAGCCCAGAAAGCTATAAAGAATACTCAAAAATGGTTAATGAGCAAAGTGAAAACTTAATGACCATTAGAGGTTTATTCGAATTCAACAATTTAGATCCAATTTCTATTGACGAAGTAGAACCATGGACTGAAATTGTAAAAAAATTCAAAACCGGAGCAATGTCTTATGGATCTATCAGCCAGGAAGCTCACGAAAATCTAGCGATTGCAATGAACAGAATTGGAGGTAAATCTAACTCCGGTGAAGGTGGAGAGAACCCAAAACGTTTCCAAAAAGAAATGAATGGAGATTCTAAAAACAGCGCCATCAAGCAAGTTGCATCTGGAAGATTTGGAGTATCTATCAATTATTTGACAAATGCTCAAGAGATTCAGATAAAAATGGCTCAAGGTGCAAAACCTGGTGAAGGTGGACAATTACCTGGTGAAAAAGTTGTGCCTTGGATTGCAGAAACAAGAAACTCTACTCCTTATGTAGGTCTTATTTCTCCTCCTCCTCATCACGATATTTATTCTATTGAAGATTTATCTCAATTAATATTTGATTTAAAAAATGCTAATAGAGAAGCTAGAGTCAATGTTAAACTAGTAGCTGAAGTTGGAGTTGGAACAATTGCCGCAGGTGTTGCTAAAGCAAAAGCTGACGTTATCTTAATTTCAGGATATGATGGAGGAACAGGTGCTGCGCCATTGACTTCATTACAACACACTGGTATTCCATGGGAACTTGGGCTAGCGGAAGCACAACAAACTTTAATCTTAAACGATTTAAGAAGTCGTGTAGTTTTAGAGTGCGATGGACAATTGAAAACAGGCCGCGATGTAGCTATTGCTGCTTTGCTTGGAGCTGAAGAATTTGGATTTGCAACTGCGCCACTAGTAGCTTCTGGTTGTATTATGATGAGAGCTTGTCACCTGAATACTTGTCCAGTTGGTATCGCAACACAAGATCCTGAATTGAGAAAGAATTTCAAAGGAACTCCTGAACACGTTATCAACTTCATGTATTTTATCGCTGAAGAGTTAAGAGAGATTATGGCTCAACTTGGTTTCAGAACGTTGAAAGAAATGGTTGGACAATCTCAAAAATTAAATGTTGATAAAGCAATCAAACATTATAAAGCAAACGGATTAGATTTATCTACTATTCTTTATAAACCAGAGAAAGCGAAAACGGTTCCAAATCATAATACATTACCTCAAGACCATGCATTAGAAAATGTACTTGACTTTGATATTATAAAAGCAGCTATTCCATCTATTTATAGAAAAGAAAGAACCAGAGTTACATTTGATATCAAAAATACAGACCGTTCTGTAGGTGCTATTTTAAGTAACGAGATTTCAAAAATATATGGAGCTCAAGGATTACCTGACGATACCATTTTGGTTGACTTTACAGGTTCTGCCGGTCAAAGTTTTGGAGCATTTGCTGCAAAAGGATTGTCTTTCAAAATTCATGGAAATTGTAATGACTATTTAGGAAAAGGACTTTCAGGTGGAAAATTAATTGTAAAAGTACCTCCTACTGCTACTTTCAAACCAGAAGATAATATCATTATTGGTAACGTAGCATTATATGGTGCAATCACTGGTGAAGCTTATATTAATGGTATCGCTGGAGAACGTTTTGCAGTACGAAATTCTGGTGCAACTGCGATTGTTGAAGGAATTGGAGATCACGGTTGCGAATACATGACCGGAGGAACTGTAGTTGTTCTTGGTAAAACAGGTAGAAACTTTGCTGCTGGTATGAGCGGTGGTGTTGCTTATGTTTATGATGCCAAAAAGAAATTTGAAAATGGATTGTGCAATATGGAAATGGTTGCCTTAGAAACATTAGAAGATGAAGATTTAGCAAAATTAAGACACTTAATCAAAAATCATTCTATGTATACCAACAGCCCATTGGCGAAACGCCTTTTAGTAGATTGGGAAAACGAAAGCAAAAATTTCATAAAAGTTATGCCAACTGATTACAAAAAAGCATTACAAAGATTGGCAGAAGAAAAGCAAATTGAAGAATTAATAGCACAATAAGTCATGGGTAAAATAGGAGGATTTAAAGAATATAATAGAGCCGACGAAAGCAACGTAGCTGTTGTGGAAAGAGTAAAAAATTATAATGAGTTTACAATTCCGCTTTCAGAAGAAAAGAAAAAAGAACAAGGGTCCAGATGTATGGATTGCGGAATTCCATTTTGTCATAGCGCCTGTCCATTAGGAAATTTAATTCCTGATTTTAATGACATGGTGCATCAGGAAGAATGGGAAAATGCTTTGCAAATTTTACAATCAACAAATAACTTCCCAGAATTCACAGGTCGTCTGTGCCCAGCTCCATGTGAAAAATCATGTGTACTAGGAATAATAAAAGAGCCAGTTGCAATTGAAAATATTGAAAAAAACATCGTTGAAAGAGGTTTTGCAGAAGGATGGATTAAACCACAAGCGCCAAAAGTAAGAACAGGAAAAACTGTTGCTGTAATTGGATCAGGCCCAGCTGGATTAGCCGCTGCTCAACAATTGAATCGTGCTGGTCATACAGTTACTGTTTTCGAAAGAGATAATGCAATTGGAGGTTTATTACGTTATGGAATTCCAAATTTCAAATTAGAAAAAGGGATTATCGACAGACGAGTAAAAATATTAGAAGCTGAAGGAATCACTTTTAAAACGAATGTAAACGTTGGAGTTAACTATAGTGTAGAAGAATTAAATTCTTTTGATTCAATCGTATTATGTGGTGGAGCTACTGAAAGAAGAAGTTTACCAACTAAAGGTGCCGATAGCAAAGGAGTTGTTCAGGCAATGGATTTTCTGACACAACAAACCAAAGTATTATACGGAGAAAAAATTGAAGATCAAGTTTTAGCAACAGGTAAAGATGTAATTGTTATTGGTGGTGGTGATACAGGATCAGATTGTATTGGAACATCAAATAGACATGGAGCAAAATCAGTTACTAATTTTGAAATTATGCCTAAACCACCAATTGGAAGAAGCGAAACTACTCCATGGCCATTTTGGCCTTTACAACTGAAAACATCTTCATCTCACGAAGAAGGATGTGACAGAAATTGGTTGATCAATACTAAAGAATTCCTTGCTAACGAAAAAGGAGAACTGGTTGGATTAAAAACTGTTGAAGTTCAATGGAAATTGACACCAGGACAAAGACCTGAATTAATCGAAAAAGAAGGTTCAGAGAAAATTTGGCCTTGTGATTTAGCATTATTAGCTTTAGGTTTTACAGGTCCAGAAAAAACTTTGGCAGAGCAATTAGGTTTAGAAATTGATTTTAGAACTAATTATAAAGCTACCAATTATCAAACTAATGTACCACATATTTTCACTGCTGGAGATATGAGAAGAGGTCAATCGTTAATTGTATGGGCGATCTCAGAAGGACGTGAAGCTGCAAGAGAAGTTGATTTATACTTGATGGGTCATAGCAATTTACCAACAAAAGGAAATGGCGATTTACCTGCTTTATAATTTTTGAAACAAAAAATCTAAAAAATCCCTTGATATCATTTTTATCAAGGGATTGTTTTTTTTAAAACCAAATTAGAATTCATTTCCTTAAAATTTAATTATTTGATTAAAAAATTTTAATCAATTACTACTATAATTTTAAGAAAAATAATATTCGTTAAATATTTAACAAAAGCTGATAAAAAACAAACAAAGTTAAGAAAAACAAAAAATACCGACTATTTGTTTTAATAGTAACAAATAGTTACATTTTGTTAAACATGCATAAATTATTTGGTCGTAATCCTAAAGAATAATAAATTTGTCAAAAAATAATAAATAAGATGCAAGCAAACGATTTACTACAGTTAGCAGAACAATTTGGAAGTCCACTTTATGTGTATGATGCAGAGAAAATACAATCCCAGTATAATCGATTAACAAAGGCCTTTTCTAAAGTTCCTAATTTACGCATCAATTATGCAATGAAAGCATTATCAAATGTTGCCATACTTCAATTATTAAGAGATATGGGGTCAGGATTAGATACTGTTTCCATTCAGGAAGTTCTTTTGGGTTTACACGCTGGTTATGCACCAGAAAAAATATTTTATACACCAAATGGTGTCTCTCTAGAAGAAATTGAAGAAGTACACGCATTAGGAGTACAAGTTAATATTGATAACTTATCGATATTGGAACAATTTGGTGCAAAACACCCACATGTTCCAGTATGTATACGTATTAACCCACATGTTATGGCGGGTGGAAATGCAAATATTTCAGTAGGACATATTGATAGTAAATTTGGTATTTCTGTTCATCAGTTACCTCATTTGGTAAGAATTGTTGAAAATACTAACATGAATATTGTTGGTATCCACATGCACACTGGATCTGATATCTTAGATATTGAAGTATTTTTATATGCGGCAGAAATTTTATTTGATGCTGCAAAAAACTTCAAAAACTTAGAGTTTTTAGATTTTGGTAGTGGTTTCAAAGTTCCTTACAAAAAAGATGATATCGCAACAGATATTGATGAATTAGGCAAAAAATTATCTAAAAGATTTAATGCTTTCTGTACTGAATATGGTAAAGATTTGACTTTAATCTTTGAACCGGGAAAATTCCTAGTAAGCGAAGCTGGTTTCTTTTTAGCAAAAGTAAATGTAGTAAAACAAACAACTTCAACTGTTTTTGCAGGAATTGATAGTGGTTTTAATCACTTGATTCGTCCAATGTTTTATGGTTCACAACATTTTATCGAAAACATTTCTAATCCAAAAGGAAAAGAACGTTTTTACTCAGTAGTAGGATACATTTGTGAAACTGATACTTTTGCAACAAACAGAAGAATTGCAGAGATTAAAGAGGGAGATATATTATCATTTAGAAATGCTGGAGCTTATTGCTTCTCTATGTCTTCTAATTATAATTCAAGATACAAACCAGCAGAGGTTTTATGGATGAATGGAAAAGGATATCTAATCAGAGCTCATGAAAAATTTGAAGACTTACTTCAGAATCAAATTCCATTGCCAGTAGAAACTAAGGAAACTGCTGCAGTTTAATTTAAAATTAAAAAAATCCCGAAACAAATAAATAAATGTTTCGGGATTTTTTTATACAAATAAACATTCCAAAAAAAGTGAACTTTAATTGGAAATCGATAGGATTATTTTTTCACAAACAACTCATCTAAAACTTGACCTTCTGTACCATTTGGAACAGTAATTTTTAGCAATTTAGAGACCGTAGGAGCTATTTCTGTTATCGCTTCTTTTTTATACGATTCTCCCTTTGGAATGTGCCATCCGTAAAAAAGTAAAGGTACATTCGTATCATAACTATTCGGTGTTCCATGAGTACTTCCAGTATCCATTCCATAAGTTTCCAAATATCCTGTTCCCTCAAGAATTACAAGATCTCCACTTTGCTTAGGATCGTATCCTTTAAAAATGAAATTTAAGTAATAATCACTAGCTGAACCTGCAAAAATATCTTCTTGTGTATACACTCTTTTCACATAAGCCTGTTCCATCAAAAAGTCTTTGAAACTTTGTTTCACTTTCGTTAATTCCAAACCTTTTTGTTTGATAGCTTCTCTATCCAAATAAACATTAAAATTGGAATACTTCAACACTAAATTAACACCAAAAGTATCCGTTGAAAACTTACTCAAAGAAGCAGAAATCTCTTTGGAAGCAATGCTATTTACGTTTAATTTACGGTCTTTCAAATAAATTGCATTTTCTGCAACTGCGTGATCTGCTGTCAAGAAAAGCAAGTAATTATCCTTTCCAACATTTGCGTCCAAATAATCCAAAAATGTGGCAATCGTAAGATCCAAACGCAAATAAGTATCTTGAATTTCAATAGAACGTGGGCCAAAAGTATGTCCTACATAATCGGTAGATGAAAAACTAAAAGTCAAGAAATCCGTTATATTATCTTTCCCCAATTCTTCTTTTTCTATCGCTCTCATGGCCAATTCAGCCAAAAAATCATTCCCGAACGGAGTCGTTTTTAAAACTTCCATTCCTTTTTCGTTATAAATTTTCTTCAAATCATACGGAAATACGGGAGGTACATCTTTCTCCAAACTGCCTTCGTATGGGTTATTGTCTGGTAAACTTTCGTTGTAGGTATCAATCGGCTTCAACAAACTCCATCCTTTATCAATATATTTCATGAAATTCTTTTCAGCATTAAATTGGGTAACCCAATCTGGGATTTTATCTCCATAAAAATTACTTGAAGTAAATGCTCCCGATTTCGTACTCCAAAAAGCCCAATTCGCAAAATGACCCGCAGGCAAAATAGCTCCACGATCCTTAATGCTCACTCCTATCACTTTCCCTTTAAAATTTGTTGCCATTCTCAACTCATCTGTAATCGTAGTACTCAAAAGGTTTTTTGGAGACATCATCCCTTCTTTTTCAGTGCCTTCTACCAGCGTTTTTACACTGGCATCATCTGTGCAATACATATTTTTTCCGGTCGAACGAACATACCAATCATTCCCTATAATTCCATGCACAGCAGGAGTTGTCCCTGTATAGATAGAAGCGTGACCAGGAGCTGTAAACGTAGGCACATAATTATAATTCATATTGTGGTAAGTAAAGCCATTATCCATCAGTCTTTTGAAACCCTTGGCTGAAAAATCATCAGAAAACCGATATAAATACTCCATTCTCATTTGATCTACAACTATACCAACAACCAATTTAGGACGCTGTTGTGCCTGACTTTGAATTGCAAAAGCACATACTAAAAACAAAATAATTTTTCTCATAATATATTTTAAATGGTAAACAAAAATAAACTTTATCTAATAAATAAAACCTCAACACTATTATTAAAACAATAAGTCATTATTTATGGAGGAGAATAAAGGAATGTAATGCAATAAATAAGTTTGCGCACAACTTGAAAAAGTCAAAAACTTATTATTCAAAATTAACAACATTATATACCAATACCCTATCACCATATTTGATATATAATTGTTTTCTATTATCTTGATTTTTTCTGGTAATAAACGAAAGTGTACAATCTTCACCATTATTATCCTTGCAGACAAATGGGTAAATAAGATCTGTTTTACTTTCTTCTTCGTGAAGATATTCTACAATTTCAAACAACTGAATTGCCTCGGAGTAAACTACAATCCTGTTTTTATTAGTATCTAAGGTAACTAAAATATTAACTAATTTTAATTCGCTCCAGTCACCATATTTGCCATTTTTTTCTTTAACAGCAACACTTAAACCAGTAGTTTTGAATTTATAAACCTGACTGAAACTTTGATGCAAACCAACAAACAGAAACAGCAATAAAAGGGCATTTTTTAACTTAATCATTATATAGAAATTTGTAGAAAAGCAAATGTAATAATTTAAAAATTAAATAAAACTACATCTTGTTTTGCATGTTCAAATTCAGCAATCATAGTATCAATTATTGTTTTTGCTGGCAAGACATCTTTGATTAATCCTGCTATTTGACCAATTTCCAATTCGCCTTCAATCAAATCTCCTTCAAACATTCCTCGTTTTGCTCTGGCTCTTCCTAATAATGTTACTAAATCTTCTTTACTAGGACATTTTTCGTATAATTGTTGGATATCTTGGTAAAATTTATTTTTGATTAAACGGACAGGTGCCAATTCCTTTAAAGTTAATTGAGTTCCTCCTTCTTGAAGTTCAACAATGTTTTTTTTGAAATTTTCATGTGAAGAAGATTCTAACGAAGCGGCAAATCGAGTACCAACTTGTACCCCATCTGCGCCAAGAGTCATTGCAGCAAGCATTCCACGACCAGTTGCGATCCCACCTGCTGCGATAAGAGGAATCGAAATTTTATCTTTTACCATCGGAATTAGAGTAAAGGTAGTTGTCTCTTCTCGTCCATTGTGCCCGCCGGCTTCAAAACCTTCGGCCACAACTGCGTCTACTCCAGCTTCTTGTGCTTTTAAAGCAAATACAGAACTGCTAACTACGTGAACAACCGTTATTCCATTTTCTTTCAAAAAAGATGTCCACGTTTTTGGATTTCCTGCTGATGTAAAAACAATTTTTACTCCTTCATCAATAATAATTTTCATTATTTCTTCAATATTGGGGTATAACATTGGTACGTTTACTCCAAAAGGTTTGGAAGTTGCTTTTTTACATTTTTGAATATGTTCTCTTAAAACTTCGGGATACATAGAACCGGCACCAATCAAACCTAATCCTCCAGCATTACTAACGGCGCTAGCTAGTTTATAACCACTATTCCAAATCATTCCGGCTTGAATAATTGGATATTTAATATTGAAAAGGCTTGTGATTTTGTTCATATAAAAAAGAAACTTATTATTTGATGATTTTATAATTCAAACTAAGAAATCACTCCAGATCCAACTAACTCATCATTCAAATACCAAGCGGCGAATTGACCTTCGGTAATAGCTGATTGAGGTTCATCAAAAGAAATATACATTCCGCTTTCGAATTGATGTAAAGTTGCTTTTTGCAGTGGTTGTCTATATCTAATACGCGCCATAACATCCATTGTTTCACCTTCGCCTAAAGCCAAATCCTCGCGAATCCAATGCACTTCTGATTTATCAATAAACAAAGCCTTTTTGAATAATCCAGGATGCATACTTGACAAACCGGTGTAAATGGTATTGGTTTCAACATCAGTTGCAATTACGAATAATGGATCTGTTGTGCCTCCAACATTTAAACCTTTTCTTTGGCCGACTGTAAAATAATGAGCACCTTGATGTTTGCCCATCACTTTCCCCATATTTGGAGTATAAGGCAATTTTCTTGAAGCAAAACTTAATTGGTCTTCAACTGATAATTCGTTTTTAACTTCATTAGCATATACGGGATCATTTTTATCAATCTGGATAATTGTTCCTTCTTTGGGCTGTAATTTTTGTTGCAAAAATTCGGGCAAACGTACTTTTCCGATGAAACATAAACCTTGGGAATCTTTCTTTTCGGCAGTGACTAATTCCATTTCGGCAGCAATTTCCCGCACTTCAGGTTTAGTTAGCTCACCAATAGGAAATAAAGCTTTTGCCAATTGTTCTTGAGACAACTGACATAAAAAATAGGACTGGTCTTTGTTATTATCAACACCCGCTAGGAGTTGGTATACTTTTTCTCCATTGACATCTATTTCTCCTTTTCGGCAATAATGTCCTGTTGCTACGTAATCGGCACCAAGACTTAAAGCGATTTTCATAAAAACGTCAAATTTTATTTCGCGATTACAAAGCACATCAGGATTTGGAGTTCTCCCTTTTTCATATTCGTTGAACATATAATCAACGATTTTTTCTTTGTATTGTTCACTTAAATCAACCGTTTGGAAAGGGATTCCTAATTTTTCGGCAACCAATAAAGCATCATTACTATCTTCCAACCAAGGACATTCATTTGAAATGGTCACTGAATCATCGTGCCAATTTTTCATAAAAAGACCTATTACCTCATATCCTTGTTTCTGCAATAAATAAGCAGCAACACTAGAATCCACACCTCCTGAAAGACCTACAACTACACGTTTCATATACTAACTATTATCATCTCACAAATGAGAACAATTCACACAATCGCATTATAAATCAAAACCAATTGACTATAATGCATTTTCATTTAAAAATTTGATTGAAATTTTAATCATTTGCAAAAATACAAATAATAATACTAGTTACAGCTATATATAAAATCGATGAAAATAATACTGTAATAATTAAAGCAAATGACTCATAAGGGTGTTTCTAAAGACAAGTTAATCTGTCTTCACCTTATCTTTTTTAAGCATCGGTTTTTTGGGCTTATCCATATTTTCTTCACTTTCCAATTTTCCATTGATAAAAAACTGCCACTTTCCAATTTTCTTGCCGTTTTTGAACATTCCTTTGGCTACGACTTGGTCATTCGGATCTTTATAAATTGCTTCACCATCATATTCTCCATTTTTAAAAAAGCTACTTTCCATGACAATTCCTGTTTCGGAATATTTTTTATATGAACCTTCTTTTAAACCATTTTTATAAACAACTTCATCTACAATTTTTCCATTTGGATAATACACAATTCTTTTTCCATCTAACTTACCATTCTTATAGTTTTCCAAAGTCATAAGTGTTTTAGAAGATTTGTGATAGTATTTCCATGGTCCTTCACGCAATTTATTAACCTCTTTCCCTTCGCTTACAATATTTTTGTTTTGATCATAGAATATCGTATAACAAGAATTCTCCTTTGGATTAAAAGTTCTTGTTGCAATGATAGATTTTGCTTTAGTATCATCAAAGAAATTGAAAACACCAACTTCTTTTCCATGCTCAAAAGTTCCTTCATACCTAGGTCTTCCTGATTCTTCATAAAACCCTTTCCAGACTCCATGTTTCTTTCCTTTTTCGTCAACAGGATTGTTTTCTGCTTGAGAAAAAACAGCTTGACAACACAAAAAAAGCATCAAAATTCTAAAAATAGCAATCATATAATTCCAATTAAATTATTCGAAACAAAAGTACAACCTAAAACCAAATGTTTTCTAAATCCACTTTCAATATTTTAAAGATAAATAAAACTTGACCTTTCAAAATTACAAACACAAATTGCACGAATTTCAAGGAAAAACATTCCCCAGTCTTGTTATTTGATATAGAATAAAAAAAGCTCCTTGAAAAAAGGAGCTTTTTGTTAATATATTACTGCAATATTATTTCTTTTTATCATTTGCTTTTTTAGCCTCGGCTTGTTCCATAGCTTCTTGCAAACGCTGTTGGAATTTACCTGGTTTTTTAGGCTCTTTCAATTTATTCTCTTGAATTTGAGCGTGAATTTTCTCAGAATCAACAATGTAGTTTTTAATAACAAACATAATTCCAATAGTAATTAAATTCGAAATAAAGTTATACAAACTCAATCCAGCACCATAACTATTAAAGAAAATCAACATCATAATTGGTGAAATATAAATCATATACTTCATCATTTTAGCCATATCCGGCATTCCTTCTTGCTGAGGAGCTGCCATTTGTTGATCACCTGATGTCATTTTCATATAAAAGAAAATTGCAATAGCTGCCAAAATTGGAAACAAACTAATGTGATCACCATACAATGGAATATTGAAAGGCAATTTAAAAACTGAGTCAAATGATGACAAATCATCTGCCCAAAGAAAACTTTTTTGTCTCAATTCAAAAGCTGATGGGAAGAATTGAAACGAAGCATACATAAATGGCAACTGAATCAAAGCCGGAATACAACCCGCCATTGGATTAACACCTGCTTTAGAATACAATTTCATTGTCTCCTGCTGTTTCTTCATTGGATCTTTTTTGAATTTTTCACCAATTTCTGTAATATCCGGTCTCAAAACTTTCATTTTTGCTTGGGACAAGAACGACTTGTAAGTAATAGGTGACATTGCCAGTTTTATAATAATGGTAAAAATTATAATAGCAATTCCATATGATATATTCCCACTTAAAAATCCAAATAATGGAATAAAAATCCATTTGTTAATCCAACCAAAAATACCCCAACCTAATGGAATTATTTTTTCTAAATTCTTATCATAACTTTTTAAAGTTGAATAATCAGCTGGTCCAAAATACCAATTCATTTTATAATCCAACTCACCATTAGTTAAAGCCAAAGGCATATTTGCATTAAATTGTTTTATAAAAATGGTATCTTTCTTTTCGTCTATAACTAATTTATTAGATTTTAAATCCGCTTTTGCAAAAGGAGTATCAGTCAATAAAGCTGAAGTAAAGAAGTGTTGCTTGAAAGCAACAAATTTTACTTTTTCAAGAGATTCCTCTTTATTTGTACCATCATTAACATTACTAAACTTTTCGTCACCATATTCATAGTTCAAAAGAGTGTAGCGATTCTCGTAAGAAATGCTTTTTTCAGTTCTATACGTTTTTAAATTCCATTGCAAATCCATTGGCTTTGCCGTATTCAAAACTTTATTCAAACCTTGAGAACGAACATCAAAACCAACCATATAATCGTTTGGTTTCAAAATGTATTTATATTCTAAAAATTCATTAGCACCAGCTTTCAATTTCATCGAAAGAATTTGATCAGCTCCAACTTTAGACAATGTAGGTTCAAAATACAAGTCTTTTGTATTCAAAACTCTGTTATCGTTAGTTTGCAACTGAATATTCAAATCGGCATTATTGTCTTTAATCAAAGAAACCAATTGCTTTGAATTTTTCTCAAATTTCTCATAGTTTTTTAAAGTTGCCTCTACGATGTAACCGCCTTTGTTTGCAATTTTTAATAACACAAACTCATTTTCGATTGTAGTAACATCATTTTTAGCAGAAGGTAAAGTCGCTGAATAAGCAAAACCTCCTAATGTTTTTTGCAATTGAGCCAATTGTGTAGAATCTCCTGGTACAATAGCAGCTGTAGGAGCAGCAATTTGTTTTGCGGCTGCTGCATTTGCTTGAGCTTGTTTTGCAACTAATTCTTTTTTAGCCTTTTCTGCAGCAATTTGCGCCTCTGAAGGTTTGTTTTGGTACATCATCCAAAAGAATATACCAACAATTAGTAACATCCCTATAATCGAGTTAAGGTCTAATTTTTTTTCTTCCATTTTATTTATTATTGTTATCTATGTCCTAATTTTAATGAATTAGAAGCTGATTTCATTAGTCATCAATAACTATTCCATGTTACATTATTGATGATTTCTTTCAAGAAAATTATGTTATTTCTTTTTTCCTTTTACCGCAGCTGCAACAAAACTTACAAAAATTGGGTGTGGATTTGCTACCGTACTCTTATATTCCGGATGATATTGCACACCAATAAAGAAAGGATGATCTTCGATTTCGACAATTTCTACAAGACCTGTATCAGGATTTACTCCAGAAGAAATCAATCCAGCTTTTTGCAAATGATCAACATACTGATTATTATATTCGTAACGGTGACGGTGACGCTCCGATATGGTAGTTTTGCCGTAAATTTTATGTGCTAACGAATCTTCTTTAATATCGCACTTCCAAGCCCCAAGACGCATTGTTCCACCTTTATCCGTAACATTTTTTTGATCTTCCATCAAATTCACTACAGGATTTTTGGTTTTATCATTCATCTCTGTAGAATTCGCATCAGCTAAACCTAAAATATTTCTCGAATATTCGATAATAGCCATTTGCATTCCCAAACAAATTCCAAAAAATGGCACTTTGTTTTCACGAGCATATCGAATGGTTTCGATTTTACCTTCAATCCCTCTTTCTCCGAATCCTGGAGCTACAAGAATTGCATCTAAACCATGTAATTTTTCAGTTATATTTTCAGTATCAATAAACTCAGAATGTATAGAAACGACGTTAACTTTAGTTTCATTGGCAGCACCTGCATGAATAAAAGCTTCCAAAATTGATTTGTAGCAATCCTGCATTTCTACGTATTTTCCAATCAAACCAATATTTACAGTATGTTTAGGAAATTTCAATCTACGTAAGAAAGTATTCCACTGTTTCAAATCTGGAGCTGCTTTTTTAGGCAAATCTAATTTTTTCAAAGCAACAACATCAAGTCCTTCTTCCAACATTAAATTTGGAACTTCATATATAGTTGAAGCATCAATAGATTGAATAACCGCTTCTCTTTTTACATTACAAAACAACGCTAATTTATTGCGGATTTCATCCGAAATCTCATGCTCTGTTCTACAAACCAAGATATCAGCTTTGATTCCGCTTTCCATCAAAGTTTTAACAGAATGCTGAGTTGGTTTTGTTTTTAATTCACCAGCTGCAGCCAAAAATGGGATTAATGTCAAATGAATAACAATAGCATTATTTTCACCTAAATCCCAAACCAATTGACGAACAGATTCAATGTATGGCAATGATTCAATATCACCTACAGTCCCTCCAATTTCAGTAATTACAATATCAAAATCGCCAGATTTACCTAACAACTGCATTCTTTCTTTGATTTCATTGGTAATATGAGGTACAACCTGAACCGTTTTACCAAGAAATTCTCCTCTACGTTCTTTTTCAATTACCGAAAGATAGATTCTTCCAGTCGTTACATTATTAGCCTGAGATGTTGGAACCGTCAGGAAACGCTCGTAATGTCCTAAATCCAAATCAGTTTCTGCACCATCATCTGTCACATAACATTCACCATGTTCATACGGGTTTAATGTACCTGGATCAACATTTAAATAAGGATCAAACTTTTGAATTGTTGTCCTATACCCTCTTGCTTGTAACAATTTTGCTAAAGATGCTGCTATAATTCCTTTTCCTAAGGAAGAAGTCACACCACCTGTAACAAAAATATATTTCGTTTGATTCATTATGTTATGTTTGTATTGTAGTTGTGTAAAAAACTTGGCAAAAGTACAAATTAATTAGACAATTAGCGAATTAGAAAATTAGAAAATATGCCAATTATGAAATTAGTTTAATGAATCCTTTTAAAAATTTAGAGAATAAATAAACTATAATTCAGAAACGATGAATTAAATCCATTTCAAACCAACATTTTTATAATTATCTGTCAAAATTTTTTCTAATTCGCTAATTATCCAATAATTTTAAGGTCTTGGATACTTCTTTTTTATATTACGAATTAATTCTTCGAGTCCGTTAAGTTTCAACTCATAAATTAATTTCAATTGATCACCAAGCTCTCCTTTCGGAAAACCTTTGTTACTGTACCAAACAATGTAGTACTCAGGAATATCTATAAGATACCAGCCTTCGTATTTACCAAAGGGCATTTTGGTATGAGCTAGTTTTATGAGTTGTTTTTGGTTTTGCTCCAAAGTTTTAATAATTTATATTTAAAATTAAAAAAGAAGGCTGTCTAGTTGATGACAACCTTCTTTTTTAAGACATTATGGAAAAGTAAATTTATATTTATTTCCAATTAAACGTAATTCGTTTATCGATATCGGTATTCAAACTAAGGAAAACAGGACAAGTCATTGCAGCTCTTTCCAGAATCGTTTTGTCTTTTTGTTCGGTAACGCCCTGCATTTCAAAAACAATTTCGACAGCCCCAATTTTTCTTGGCTCGGCATTCATAATTTTTGTCACTGCTGCAGTTGACCCTTCAAAATTAATATTCAAATCTCTTGCTTTAATTCCCATAATAGTCATCATACATGTAGCCAAAGCATTAGCCACAGCATCTGTTGGAGAAAAAGCCTCTCCTTTTCCATTATTATCAACCGGAGCATCCGACAAAACTTCAGTCCCTGATTGAATGTGTATTGAGGAAGTTCTTAAATCTCCCAAATAAGTTACTTTTGATGTCATTGTTTTTAAGTTATGGGTTGTGGGCTTTCAGTTATCAGTTTTCGGTTATCAAAACTGATAACTGAAAACAGTTTTTTACTTCGCTTCTTTGATAGTCAAATCGGAGTCGTAATACAGAATGTAAACTCCTTTGTTGACATAACCGCCTTCTTCTTTCTTATGATACTCAAATTTGTTTTCAACCTGTTCGGTAATCATAGTTTCGGCAGTTTCCTGATACGTTTTTTCTTGTGACAAACGCATTAGAGTATCAAAAGTAATATCAAATCCACGTATTGCAAATGTACTCGGATTTACTTTGTTCTTTTTTCTGTAACTCTGCATAAATATTTGAGCTTCAGGAGAATTATTTTCACGGGTTGCAGAAGGATACATCAAATGCAGTTTGGTCAGGTTTTCAAATTTTATTTCGTCAGTATCCAATGTTTCATTAGGTTCTAGAATAACCAATTGCACCTGATAAGCTGCCATAGCCCCCAACATGGTATTCATTGTATATTTAATCATTCCGGTATTGGCTGTTTCAAGGATAACATAATTCATTCTGTCCTTGACCAATAACTTTTTAAAACCTTCTACATCCAAACCACCTGTTGCTGTCAATGGAGCTATTTTAACCTCTTTTTGATTTTCTAAAATATACTTTCGGATTGTTTCCCTTTTCTTATCAATTACCGCTATGATAT
>NZ_DATIDY010000252.1:0-11826 GCF_035456085.1 Flavobacterium sp. | reverse complement strand
TAATTTCTTCGAGAGCACTCAAAGGACAAATACCCAATATCACAATACAACCTAAGTAACGTAAGGGTGTAACATCATCACCAATCAATAATTTTCGCACCGAACTACGAATACCATCGGCACCAACCACAAGATTTGCTTTGGAGGTTTTTATCTTTCCATCCACTTGAAAACTTAATTCAACATCTTCATTATTAGTTTGCTTAAAATCTACTAATTGGTGCCCCCATTGAACCCTATCATTTCCTCCTAGTTGCTCCAATAAAGCCAGACGCAAAGATTGTCGCGCGATATGTACATTGGTTCTTTTGGGAGAATTTTTCACCTCTGATTGCAACCATTTCCGGACTCCCCACTCTCCTATAACTTTCCCTTCGGTGGTATGAACCAAATGCCTTGTGGATATTACTCTTTCTTCTAATGAAAAAATTCCTAAACCCTCGATTGCCTTACTAGCTTGTTGCAAAGTGAGTCCGTAACCTTGAGATCGGGCTTCGAAGTTGCTGTCACGTTCATAAAGAGTAAAAGGAATTCCGCGGTGCAAACAAGCCAGAGCCAGAGCTACTCCGCCAATTCCAGCACCAATAATAGCAACATGTGGGTAATTTTCGGTATCAACTACAGGAAGCGAAGAAGATTGAATCAAGCCAGATCCGGAACAATTTATGCAGGTAATTAAGTGAGCTTTAGGACGGACCGGAACGGTTCCTTGACCTTTATTTTTTTCAAATTGTTCTAATGCAATTTGATATTGTAGTCGTAGTTTCTTGCTGATTCTTTGGCTTTTTTTGCCTCTTCCCTGACATTCATTACAAACAATCCAGTTTTGCTTTTCATTTTCCGCTTTTATCACTTCCTTTTTTATTTAACTAGATTTTGATTCTTTTAAAAAAAACTTTGCCAACACAAATTGACGCTAGAATTAATGGTAAATTATTGATTATCAATTTTATTATATTTGATAAAAGAATATATTTTAATTTTTTTGCAATGATACAATCGCGCAAATTTAAGACAAAAGACTGCTTGTGCAAAACTACTTTAACAATATGCCTTAAATTTGTTGTTTAGAAGTTCTATAAAAAAATTACATTTACGCTATGAAATTTCTAAACCTCCTTTTTTCAATTTATATAGTAGTGTTGTCGTGCATGCCATGTGCTGACGCAAGCTATACTATTGGAAATAAAACGGCAACTTTTCATAACGAAACCAACACTTCATCAGATAAACACCACGATGATTTGTGCTCTCCATTTTGCGTTTGCAACTGTTGCGGACAACAAATCATGACTGTATTTTCTCCAATAGTCTATAATTTTCCAATCAAATTTGGAGGAATTAAAACCTTAAATTCTTTTTATACTTCCGTTTTTCATTCCAATTTTTACGGAAGTATTTGGCAACCACCTCAAATAGTATAATGATGCCCGAGTAATTTCGGGTTAGAAATTTGTGTTTATACCACAAAAAAAAGCAAATGACTTATTTGCTGATTTCTAATTCATTAATAATATTTCACAATGTTAAATAAAATCATTCAGTCTTCTATAAAAAACAAACTGATTATTGGGCTAATGGTATTGGCCTTAATCGTTTGGGGAGTGTATTCTGTTAGGCAATTGCCCATTGATGCCGTTCCTGACATCACTAACAATCAGGTTCAAATAATCACCACTTCGCCAAGTAATGGTGCCGAAGATATCGAAAGGTTTGTAACCTTCCCAGTGGAACAAACGATGTCAACCATAAAAGATATTGAAGAAGTTAGGTCTTTTAGCCGTTTTGGTTTGTCGGTTGTAACGGTTGTTTTCAAAGAAGATGTAAACGTTTATTGGGCAAGACAACAAGTAAGTGAAAGACTTAACGAAACGATTGGCCAAATTCCCCCTGGAATGGGAAAACCACAAATGGCACCAGTTTCAACAGGTTTAGGCGAAATTTACCAATACGTAATCCATACCAAAAAAGGATATGAATCTAAATACAATGCGATGGAGTTGCGTACTATTCAGGACTGGATTGTTCGCCGACAACTTTTAGGCGTTGAAGGAATTGCCGACGTGAGTAGTTTTGGCGGTTTTTTAAAGCAATACGAAATCGCTTTAAACCCAGACAAACTCCGCAGCATGAACATCAGCATTAAAGATGTTTTTGATGCTTTAGAAAAAAACAATCAAAATACAGGAGGCGCTTATATTGACAAAAATCCAAATGCCTATTTTATTCGAAGCGAAGGCTTGATCACAAGTATTGAGGATATCGAAAACATCGTCGTAAAAACAAATTCCAATAGTATTCCGGCACTTATTCGCAATGTTGCCGACGTAAAAATTGGTGCAGCCACACGCTACGGAGCAATGACCCGAAATGACGAGGGCGAAGTAGTTGGTGGAATTGTATTAATGTTAAAAGGTGCCAATTCTTCAAAAGTAATTAAGAATGTAAAAACCCGAATGGAGCAAATTAAAAAAACATTGCCCGAAGGAGTTATTGTAGAACCTTTTCTGGATCGCACAAAATTAGTGGACAGTGCAATTGGAACTGTTTCTAAAAATTTATTGGAAGGCGCCTTAATCGTAATCTTTGTTTTGGTTTTACTACTCGGAAATTTAAGAGCGGGGTTAATCGTTGCTTCGGTAATTCCGTTAGCCTTATTATTTGCCATTTGTTTGATGAATCTTTTCAAAGTCGATGGAAATTTAATGAGTTTGGGAGCGCTAGATTTTGGCTTAATAGTAGACGGAGCAGTAATTATTATCGAAGCCACAATGCATCATTTATATGTTAAGCACAAAGGACAAGAACTGACACAAGACCAAATGGATCACAGTGTTTTGAGTAATGCAAAAAAGATGATGAGTTCCGCAGCATTTGGACAGATTGTGATTTTGATTGTGTATTTACCGATTCTCGCCTTAGTGGGTGTCGAAGGGAAAATGTTTCGCCCGATGGCACAAACCGTTTCTTTTGCGATTTTGGGAGCATTTCTGTTGTCATTGACGTATGTTCCCGTGATGAGTGCTTTATTTTTGAATAAAAAAATCATTCACAAAGAAAATATTTCGGACCGGATTATTAATGCGATTCAAAGGGCTTATACGCCAACCCTTAACTTTGCTTTACAATCGAAAACACTTGTAATAAGTATGGCAGTTGGTTTGCTTGCAATCAGTGGTATTGTTTTTACTTATTTAGGAGCCGAGTTTATTCCAACATTAGACGAAGGAGACTTTGCTGTCGAAACGAGAATGCTAACCGGAAGCAGTTTATCACATACTGTTGAAACCACGCAAAAAGCGGCAAAAGTTTTAAAAAATAATTTTCCGGAAGTCAAGGAAGTCATCGGAAAAATTGGTTCTTCGGAAATCCCAACAGATCCTATGCCTGTGGAAGCTTGTGATTTAATGGTAATTCTAAAAGATAAAAGTGAGTGGACATCAGCCTCTACTACCAATGATTTGGCCGAAAAAATGCAAAAGAAATTAGAGCAATATATTCCAGGTGTTGTTTTTGGTTTTCAACAACCAATTCAAATGCGATTTAATGAATTAATTTCAGGTGTAAAACAAGATGTGGCTATCAAAATTTATGGTGAAGATTTGAATAAACTGGCAAAATACGCTAAACAAGTTGGAGCCATTGCTGCAAAAATTGATGGAGCACAGGATATTTATGTCGAACAAGTTTCGGGTTTACCGCAAGTTGTGATTAAATTTAAAAGAGAGAAAATTGCTCAATTTGGTTTAAATATCGAAGATGTAAATACTGCCATACGTTCCGGTTTTGCTGGAGAAACCGCAGGTTTGGTATTCGAAGGTGAAAAGCGATTTGATTTAGTGGTTAGATTGGATAAAGAAAACCGCCAAACGGTTGATGATGTCAGGAATCTATTTGTAACTGCTCCAAATGGAAACCAAATTCCGTTAGACCAAGTTGCCGATATTGATTATAAAGAAGGCCCAAACCAAATTCAACGAGACGATGCCAAACGCAGAATTACTGTTGGCTTTAATGTTCGTGGTCGCGATGTCGAAAGCACTGTAGAAGAAATTCAATCTAAAATTGACAAACAAGTAAAATTCGAAGCAGGTTATTACACTACTTATGGCGGAACTTTTGAGAATTTAATAGCTGCCAAAGAACGTTTGGCTATAGCAGTTCCTGTATCATTATTACTTATCTTTTTGCTTTTGTTTTTTGCGTTCGATTCGATAAAACAAGCCGCTTTGATTTATACTGCCATTCCGCTTTCGGCAATTGGTGGCATATTCGCTTTGTGGTTGCGTGGTATGCCTTTTAGTATTTCCGCAGGTGTCGGTTTCATTGCCTTATTTGGTGTTGCCGTTCTCAACGGAATTGTACTGATTGCCGAGTTCAACAACCTTAAAAAAGAAGGCATGACCGATTTGAAACAGATTGTCATCAAAGGAACTTCGGTGCGTTTGCGTCCGGTAATTATGACGGCTTTGGTTGCGTCTTTAGGTTTTCTTCCAATGGCATTGTCGCAAGGAAGCGGTGGCGAAGTTCAAAAACCGTTAGCAACAGTCGTTATTGGCGGACTGATTTCTGCAACATTACTCACATTATTGGTTTTACCAATACTTTATATATGGTTTGAAAAGTTCAATAAAAAGACAACAAAAATGAATTCAACAGTAACCGTTATTGCTTTGCTATTGACAGTAAATTTTTCATCGGCACAAACACAACCTTTAAGTTTAGACCAAGCTATTGAGTTGGGATTAAAAAACAATAAAGAAATTACGACTTCTCAATTGGAAATTCAGTACCAACAACAGGCTAAGAAGGCGATTGTCGAAATTCCTAAAACCGAAATTTCAGGACAATTTGGACAAATCAACAGTTATATTAAAAACGACAATAATTTCGGGATTTCACAAACGATTCCGTTTCCGACGGTATTGACAGCTAATGCTTCTTTAGGAAATGCACTCATTAAAAGCAGTGAATTGAAAGCAAATATTACCAAGAACGAATTGGTTTTTCACATCAAAAAAACCTATTTGCAATTACAGTATTTATATGCCAAACAATCACTTTTGAAAAAACAAGACAGTATTTATCAAGGCTTTTTAAAGTCGGCATCTTTGCGTTACAAAACTGGCGAAAGCACTTTATTGGAACAAAGCACTGCCGAAACGCAGCTGTACGAAACACAAAATATCTTAAAAGAGAACGATGCTAACATTCAAATTTATTTATCGCAACTGCAAACACTTTTAGGAAACCAACAACCGGTTACTATTGCTAATAAAGAATTAGCCGAGCAAACTTTTTCAGTTATAAATGATGAAAAAGCGACGAGCGAAAATCCTATTCTTTCATACATTCAGCAACAAATGGAAGTTGCCGATAAACAGAAAAAAGTAGAAAGTGCCAAAATGTTGCCTGATATTACTGTTGGTTATTTCAACCAATCGTTGATCGGTTCTCCAATAAATGCTACAAATGCAGATTTAGCGACTTCGAGTGACCGTTTTCAAGGGTTTCATTTAGGACTTTCGATTCCAATATTTTTTGGCTCATACAATTCCAAAATAAAATCGGCTTCGATTAATAAAGAGATTGCCCAAGCGGCTTTAGAAAATAATCAAATCCATTTGAAAGGACAATACGAACAAGCAATTCAGGAGTTTCAAAAAAGCAAATCCAGTTTAGAATATTATAAAACTTCGGGTTTGCCTAATGCTAATTTAATTTTAACAAAAAGCCAAAGTGCTTATAAAAATGGAGAAATCAGTTATTCTGAAAATCTTTTGAATCTAAAAACAGCTAATGGAATTAAAGAAAATTATCTTTCGTCCATTTTGCAATACAACCAAAGCATCACTTTACTGGAATATCTTTCAGGTAAAAATTGAGATGATAAAAAATAAATTTTAAAATGATTTAGGATAAAAAAAATCGCCACAGATTAAAATGATTAGAAGGATTTAATCCATATAAACCGTTTAATCTGTGGCAAAAAACTAAATACACAAACAATGAAATCAAGCTATAAAATTATACCATTTCTTTTTGCAGCGCTATTCCTGCTTAGTTGCGGAAATAAAGCCAAAGAAGAAACTGTCACCGAAGAACCAAAAACGGATGTCAACACAGTAGAGATTACTCCCGAACAGTATCAAACGGCAGCCATTCAAATAGGAACAATTGAAGAAAAAGCGCTTAGTGGCACAACCAAAGTCAACGGAATGTTGGATGTGCCACCACAAAATTTGGTATCTATTTCGGCACCTTTTGGCGGATTTGTAAAAAGTACAGATATGTTGCAAGGACTCAAAGTTCGCAAAGGGCAAATTGTAGCCATTATGCAAAACGCAGATTATGTGCAACCGCAACAGGATTATATTGATTTTAAAAGTCAGTTGAACTATTTAAAGTTGGAATACGAACGCCAGTTAGAGTTGTCAAAAGAAAATGTGAACGCACAAAAAACAGTTCAAAAATCCAAATCGGAATACGAAAGCATGCGTGCGAGAGTTTCAGGACTTAAAGCCAAATTACAGCTTATGAATATCAATATGGCAAAGCTGGAACAAGGTACAATTCAAAGCACGATTCCGCTTTATTCTCCAATTAATGGTTATGTAACTCAGGTAAATACTAATATTGGTGCATTTGCAAATGATAAAGATGTGTTGTTTAAAATTGCAAACACAGAACATTTACACGCTGAATTAACCGTTTTTGAAAAAGACGTACCGAAGCTGAAAATCGGTCAAAAAGTGCGTTTTATTTTGGCAAATGAAACTCAGGAAAGAATGGCGACAGTATATTTGGTTGGCAAAGAAATCAGTGCCGAAAGAACAGTTAAAATTCATTGTCATTTAGACAAAGAAGACACCAGTCTTTTGCCGGGAATGTATTTGAAAGCATTGGTTGAAAGTGGCAGTAGCGAAGTTGCTGCAGTTCCCTCAAAAGCAATCGTTGAATTTGAAGGAAGTAAATATATTTTTATTGCCAATAATAAAACTCCAAAAGAAAAAGGAGCATCGCAATACCAATTGACTCCTGTAAAAACAGGCGTTAGCGAACTTGATTACACCGAACTCATTTTCGATAAAACTACTGATTATAAAAATTGGAAAGTGGTTACCAATGGCGCTTATGATTTGCTTTCCAAAATGAAAAATAGTGAGGAGGAGGAATGAGATTGTAGTAGATAGTAAGTGAATTAAGATTTTAGAAAGCAGAATTGAGATTGCAAAATTTTTAATTGAATTATAAAAATTCTAACGAAAGTAATTCTGTACGAAGATTTTCCTTAGTCAGATAATTGATATGATGTTTTTTTGAAACCTAAAAGCCGCAAGAGGGATAGCAGCTGGCTACCGAAGTAGCGCGTATAGCCCGACCGCATTTAGGGAAAGGGGCGTATAAACGGTTGCTAAATCTTGCCCCTTTTCCTAAATGTGGTCTTGCCCAAATGACACTTTTTGATCGAAGAAAATGGTCGGAATACAGATTAGCTTTATATTTGAACAACAAAATCTCCTTTATATTTTTTTCAAATGAAATGGATCACCAGAGAAAGACCTAAAATAGATCGAATAGCTTGCCCTTGGCTTATTCGGAAATTTGTCGATTTTGAAGCTGAATTCATTTATGTTCCGTATGATATGGTTTTGGATAAAGCGAAGGAATTGAATGCCATTCCATTTGATATTCCAAATGTTGAATACACGCATTATGACGAACAGTGTACCTTTGATTTTATTATAAAAAAACATCAGATCAATGATCCTGCTATTTCGATTATAGCCGGAATTGTTCGTGGAGCAGACACCGACAGACATGATATTGCAAAAGAATCGGCGGGACTATGGGCGATTTCTGCGGGACTTTCTTATAATATTCAGGGCGATTATAAATTGTTGGAAACGGGAATGATCCTGTATGATGCGTTATACAGCTGGGCAACGCATTTGTACAAACAAAAACATTTGCAAAACAGTCCTTTTGAGAATTTGCTGCATGAAGTTTACAATAAATTTCTAAAAGATAAAAAACCAGCTGCCAAAACGCCGTCGTGGGTCAAAGACTTAAAAGAAATTATTCAGGATCAGATTGATACTCAATTTGCTTTTGATTTAAAGAAAATTTCGAATGAGCTGGATTTGAATCCTTCTTACCTTTCGAGAGAATTTTCTAAGTACTTTGAGGATTTAAATTTTGGAGATTATGTTAGAAAACTTCGAATTGAAAAAGCTATTGGTCTTATTGAAAATTCTGCTTACACATTAACAGAAATAGCGTATATGACTGGCTTTTCAGACCAAAGTCATTTTACCCGAATTTTCAAACTGCATACAGGGAAAAATCCTTCATCGTATAGAAGAAAAATTCAAAAAAGTAATTCAGATACAAAAGGTAAATAGCGTTCTATTTCTACTTATTCGGTAGAATTAATTTTGTTTTTTTTTTAATTACAAAAACAAAACCCATGCAATTCAGATTTATTACCCTCATTTTTCTACTATTTATTAGTACTCAAAATTATTCTCAGACTACCTATCCAAAAATAACCGGCTATTTTGGGATACTGCACCCAATAGTTTCGTTTAGTAGTGAAGAAACTTCTGTAAATTTTAGAGATTATTATGCTGTTGGTTTTCCAACTGGAATTAATATTTGGAAGAGTTCAAAAATTGGATTTTCAGTCGAAATTGTACCGAATATCAAAGTACAGGATGGAAATGACAAAATGAACAGTATATTATTTCATCCCGGTGTTTTAGTAGCACTAGGAAACGGATTCACCTTTGCAGGTAGAGCCGCATTTGACACGAGTGGTCGATACGGAATTACGCCAGTATTCAACAAGACTGTTATAAAAAGCGAAAATTGCAGTTATTTTGTCGCTGTACCATTGCCGTTAAGATTTGGCAATGGACATCCAACATCATTTGGTGCAAGTTTTCAATTTGGAATTGCTTTTTAAAAAAACTATGGCATAGTTTAATAATTCACAAAAAATTGGAACCTCCAAAATCAAATAGATTTTGGAGGTTTTTTTGTTAAAAAAATGAGCTTTTAGCATTATTAGTAATACCAAAAAATAAATCAGTAACTCTAAAATAATATTTACTACATTTGATACAATATTTTTTAATTAACTGAATTACAGTGCATTAAAAAAGCAATTCTTTTTTACCCCAAATTATTATAGACTACAGATAGAATAGCTATTCCTTTTATGAAATAGCTAATTGGGGAAATATTTTTTAGCACATAACAACTTTATTTTTTACTGCAGTAAGGTTCTAGCGTAACGGATTCTTTTATAAACTAAACTCAAAATATATGAAAACAAAATTATTTTTTAGTGTACTGGCACTGTTTTTAGTTCATGGTTTTGGATTTGGACAATCAACTTTCATTTCGTTAAAAACAGGAAATTGGAATGACCCTACTACTTGGTATTATTCAAGTACGGGGGTTAGTGATGCAGATGGTATTCCTGATTCCGATGATGAGGTAATATTAACGGGCAGTTATACAATTACTGTTGATACTTATACTACTTGCGATTCAATAATATTTCAGAATAGCACTCTGGATATTGCCTTAGATAATGTTTTGTTGGCTAACAAAGTTGTAGTTGACGCATCAAACTCGCAAAACATAACTGCAACAATCCAAGGTTTGGGAACTTTAATGTGTAACTCATTTGATGTAGGAGACTTATCAGACCCTAAAAGTGCCAATTATACAACAATTGCAAAGAGTTTTGCTAATCTTAGCATTTATGGTGATTTAACGATTTATAGCAGCTCGTATGATGGTACATATACAAACAACGCTATATTCAGTTTGGAAAAAGGAACTACTACCGTAAATGGTCAAATAAAAACCATTAACGAAAATACAGGTACTACACCTTCAAATCCCAATGTTTTAAGTACAGCTACATTTACTACGGCTAATAATTTAGGAAGAAGAGTGTTATCATTAGGTGGAGCTAATCCATTTTTATTGAGTACAACAGGAACAAACATAATCATGCTTTCTGGAATGAATACTGAAGTTTTATACAATGCCCTTTTTGTAGATCAAGCCATTCTAAATACCGAATATTATGATCTTACTTTAGATTTCTCCGGAATTAGAAGGTTTCCTAATTCTCCAGTAAACATTAAAAATGCTTTAACGCTCAATAGAGTTTATGCAGCATATCCTAAAAATGTAGATTTAGGTTCAAAAGTGACTCATACTGCAGGATCTTTGATTGTTCGTGGAAGTAGGGGTGTTGTGACTGAACAAGTGACAGGAACTTGGGGTGGTATCACATCATCAGCAACAAATATAAATGAAATCTATTTTTTATCAAATACAGGAATTCTTAAAGTGGGAATTCCTTGTACGGGGCCTACAAAAACTTGGGATGGCTCGGGTTGGACTGGTGGAACGCCTCCAACAAGTAGTGATCAGATTATTTTTGCTGGAGATTTTAGTTCATTTGGAGATTTATACGGGTGTAATTGTAAGGTAAATTCAGGAAATGTAACTATCAATACGGGAAACACTTTGACTCTTCTAAATGAAGTTGCTGTTGCTGGAGGAACTTTAACCTTTGAAAATAATTCCAGTTTTGTTCAAAAAAATGCTGCCGTAAATACTGGAGTTATTACCTATAAGCGCAATAGCAATGGAATGTATAAAAATGATTATACGTTGTGGTCTTCACCAGTGTCAGGATTGACTTTGCATGATGTATCGCCTAACACTTCGGAAAATGGATTTCAACTTTTTGATAATGATGTTTGGTCTGTAAATTATAATGGGGTAAATAGCATGAGCGCTGGTGCAGGAGTTGCAATAATGGCACCAAAGACATATAGCGATGTTACGACGGCAGTCTTTTCGGCAGAATTTAAAGGAGTTCCTAATAATGGTGATATTTTATTTAACATTCAATACCATGGATTATGGCATTTAATAGGAAATCCGTATCCCTCCGCACTGGATTACAATGAATTTATTAAGGTAAATAATATTGCGGCTGGTATGTCTGAGACTATTTACTTTTGGGTAAATAGCTCTAAACCTAATACTGCAAATACTAATGTAAATAAATATAAAAGTTCCGATTTTGCTTGTTATAATGCTACAGGGGGAGTTTCGACTGATAATGGTATAGTTCCAGATATAGAATATATTAGGTCTGGACAAGGTTTTTTCGTATTTAGTGACGGTTATGCCCCAATTATTTTTAAAAATTCTATGCGTGTTGGAGGTAATAATTCTCAGTTTTTTAAATTGAGTAAAAAAACGGATATCGACAAAAGCAGATTATGGCTGAACCTAACCAATGAAGAAGGGTTATTCAAGCAGATTTTAATTGGTTACGTGCCGGGAGCAACCAAAACAGATAATGGTGTTACAGATTCATTCGATGGAATTGATTTTAATAACAATAAATATGTTGATTTCTACAGTATGCATAATCCGCATATATATTACCGACATCTTGCTATTCAAGGGCTTCCTGCTCCATTTGTCGATACAGATGAAGTTCCATTAGGGTTTATGGTAAATTTAGAGAAGCAACCTGCTATGGCAAGTCAGTTCAAAATAAGTATTAGCCACACCGATGGGGATTTAGTTAATCAACCTATTTACTTGTATGACAAAACAAATAATACTACGAATGATTTGCGCAAAGGTGGCTATACTTTTTCGAGTGTTGACGGCACTTTTGATGACCGGTTTGTAATCAAATTTATTAATAATGATTTGGGTGTTAATGATTTTGATAAAACTTCCAAAGACCTAATCGTTGCTGTAAAAAACAAAACC
>NZ_DATIDY010000251.1:0-4886 GCF_035456085.1 Flavobacterium sp. | reverse complement strand
AAGTTTTTGGCTTTAGTGTTTTTCATTGAACCAGCAAGATCACTATCGGAGCGTTCTTTGTTTCCTTCAAAATCAATTTGGTATACTTTGATTTTGTCGCCAACATCTACTTTTACAAGCATATTTACTTGGTTGCTTGCCAATGTATCTCTAGTTGTTGTTATATGAACTTTCGTATTGAAAAAACCGTCTTTTTTGTATTTTTTCTCGATATAGTTTTTGGTAGTTGTAATTAAGTTTTCAGTTACAATTTTACCATTTGTAAGACCATTATCTTTTATGAAACTTTCGGTTTTGCTTTTAGAAACTCCAACAAATTTTACTTCGTTTATTTTTGGTAATTCTTTGATATTCAGATCAAGAAAGATACTGTCGTTTTCTATTCTGTTAACGTAAAAAGCGATTTCGTCAAAAAGACCAAGCTTTCCTAATTTTTTTATTGAGCTACTAATTTGTTCACCAGGAATTGTGATTTCCTGTCCTTTCTCTAAACCAGCAAATGTTACAACAGTTTGTGGATTGAAGCTGATGTCTCCAATTACTTTTACATCACCTAAAATGTATTTTTTACCTTGGTCAAATGGTACTCTGTCTTGTGCTTTAATTTGAGTAAAAGTTCCTAATAGTATAAAGGTAATGACTAGTTTTATGCTTTTATGTAACACTAAAAAATTATTTAATTTGTTCGCTTGTTTTTCCAAATCTACGTTCTCTTTTTTGATAACTAATGATAGCCTCATGTAAATCTTGCTCTTTAAAGTCTGGCCATAGTACATCAGTAAAATATAATTCTGAATAGGCTATTTGCCACAATAAAAAATTACTTATTCTGTGTTCACCACTGGTTCTTATTAATAAATCAACATCTGGTATGTTATGTGTGTAAAGATGCTCATTAATAATTGAATCGTCAATACTGTCTATTGAAATTATATTATTTTTAACTTTATCGCTTATTTTTTTTACAGCGCCCACTATTTCCTCTCTTGATCCGTAACTTAAAGCAAGAGTTAATGTCATTTTTGAATTATTTTTTGTCTTTTCAATGACATCTAATATTTCTTCTTGTGCGTTTTTTGGCAATTTTTCTAAATTCCCAATGGCATTCATTTTAATGTTGCCTTCTTGCATTGTTTTAAGCTCTTTTCTCAAAGATTTTATTAATATTTTCATCAAAGCGTCTACTTCGATTTTGGGTCTGCTCCAGTTTTCGGTAGAAAAAGCATAGAGTGTGAGATATTCAATTCCTAAAGAATTGCATTCTTTTATAATAGTTTTTACAGATTTGGAACCAGTTTGATGTCCTAGTGTTCTAATGAAACCTTGTTGTTTTGCCCAACGGCCATTACCGTCCATAATGATGGCAATGTGTTTTGGGAGATTATTCTTATTTATTTCGTCTTTTAACATCTTATTAATCTGCACAGTAACATGGTTTTTTTCCAAAAGTATAAGTCAGCGTCATACCTGTAAAAACATACCAATCATTATTATTTAAATTTCCAAATCGAAGCACGCTACTATTTCCGGGATTACTACCATCGATATTGTCTGTAAAAGTATATCTGGCACCAACTTCAAGTCCTAAAACAAAGTTTCTTGCAAAATTAGTTTTAACTCCTAAAGTCATTGGTATAGCTATGCTGCTTTTTGTGTCTTTTTTATGTGTTTCCCCAGCATCAATATACAGGTCGTCATATATAAAATAACTTAGTCCTGAATATACATATGGAGTAAACTTTGGTTTCTCTTCGTGCAAATTAAAATCAAAAAAATTAAATTCCAATCCTGCTGATAATTCTTTTATGTCATTAGAAAAACTATACCCTCTATTGTGACGACCTGGTTCTTTAGAATCAATATCGTTTCCCGAAATTTGAGACTGCGTATACGAAAATCTATAAGCATGTCTTGGACTTTTATTCCATTTGTATAAAACTCCAAAGGCAAGTTCATTTGGAGCAATGTAAGTTGTTGAACCCACATCTCCTATATAGTTACTACCTCCTAAAAATACACCAACTTCATGAATCTGAGCATGAATAAAAGTACCTGTAAAAAAGCATAAAAAAGAAATGAAAATTTTGCCCATAAATAATTAAGTTGCCTGCAAATATAATAATAATCAATAGGATTCGACATGCATCTATAGAATACTGTCTTTTTTTAAAAGAAGATTCTTTGTTAGAATGAAATCATTAAGGTTTCAAACGAAAAAAAATAGTAATTTGTATAGAGATTCTTTTAATTCCTTCTGTCTTCACCCCAAAGTAATTTTGTTCTTAGGGTTTTTAAGAATGTTTCTTCAGGAATTTCGACCATATTTATTTCAAAATTGGTTTTTTTAATGGTCAAAATAGAATCGTTTTTGACAGTGGTAATTCTGGAATCCAAAGAGACTAAATATTGTTCTTCTCTTCCGGATACTTTTAAGCGAATTTCTGTAGTGTCTGGAACAACTAATGGTCTTGCATTTAAATTGTGAGGAGCAATTGGAGTAATGACAAGGCTTTTTACATCAGGAGTTAAAATAGGTCCGCCGCAACTCAAAGAATATCCAGTAGTTCCTGTGGGTGTGGCAATAATTAGCCCATCTGCCCAATATGAATTTAAAAATTCGTCATTCAAATAAGTATCAATTGTTATCATTGAAGTAGTGTCTTTTCTGCTTACAGATATTTCATTTAAAGCAAAGTTAAGTCCTTCGATAGCTTTGTTTTCTGGTGAATTTGTTATGCTAAGTAAAGTTCTTTTTGAGATTTTATATTTTTTGTCAATAACAAGCTGCATGAACGCTGCGATATTTTCTTTTTGTACCGTTGCCAAAAAACCCAGTCTGCCTGCATTTATTCCTAATATTGGAATTCCGGAATTTCGTACTAGAGTAACCGCTCTTAGCATAGTTCCGTCACCACCAATACTAATTAGCATATCATAACTGGAATCTAACTCGTCATAAGATGAAAAAGTATTGTATTCTTTTTGGACGATATTTTTTTCATGCAACATATTTAAGAAATCAGATTCAATAACCATTTCTACATTATTATTGTTGAAAAACACAAAAATGTCTTTTATAATTGGTTCTGTGCTTACCAAATAATATTGGCCAAAAATAGCTACTTTCATTTCTTATATGATGTTTTGTTGTCTGTTATAAAGGAATTTGAATACCTTTTATAACTACATATTTAAATATTTATCTAAATAGTCCGAACGTTCTTTTAGGCTGTTGATGTAATTGTCTTCATTGTGATCTGAGAGGATATCGTAATTGTATCTTCTAAAAGTTTGAATAATTTCATTCAATGAACCAATGCTAATTTTTAGGGTAACTTCAGTAGTGTTTGCATCTGAATTAGAAACGAAAAGTCCCAAAAGGTTACCATTATTGCTTTCGACAATTTGTGCAATTTGACTCATTGAATAATCAATGGTGTTTTTGCTAACTATTATAATTGCGCCTTGTTCTTTTAGAAATGGGGTTTCATGAAAAAATTTTATAATATCCTCGATTTCGTAATATCCGATGTATTTATTATTTTCATCTAAAATGGGAACTAAATTGGCATGATTTTTTGCAAAGACTTCCAAAACATCAAGCCAAATCATGTTAGTTTTGGCAAAAAAATGTTCGAGAGTATATTTATAATCAAAGACTTTTTTGTTGCTGTCAAAAGTTTCAATGTCTTCTGCAACGATACTTCCAATGTAAACGCCTTCTTCGATAATTGGGAAATGAGAAAAGGTCAAATCATTAAAAAAATCTTGAACTGCCCCAATGGATTCATGGGTGTCAATTGCTTTGAAATCGTTCGTAATGTAATCTTTTAAATCAGTCATAATCTTCGCTCAATAATTGACGCAAAATAATCAAAAATATACAAAATATGCTACCTTTTACTTTGTATTTTTGTTGTTTTAAAATAATAATACAATAAAATAATACTTGTTTCTATGACAAAACTTAGCGTTAATATAAATAAAATAGCCACTTTACGTAATGCCCGCGGAGGAAATGTGCCCGATTTATTAAAAGTAGCAACTGATATTCAAAATTTTGGGGCTCAGGGAATCACGATCCATCCACGTCCAGATGAGCGTCACATCCGTTATCAGGATGCACGTGATTTAAAATCAATTGTTTTTACCGAATACAATATTGAAGGTAATCCTCAACACAATTTTATTGATTTAGTTTTAGAATGTAAGCCTGACCAAGTGACTTTGGTTCCAGACGCTATTGGAGCAATAACATCTTCTGCGGGTTGGGACACTGTAAAAAATCAATCGTATTTAGTTGAGGTTATTCAGGAATTTCAGCGCAACGGAATTAGAACTTCTATTTTTGTTGACCCAATTGCTGAGATGATCGAGGGAGCCAAAAAAATAGGAACAGACAGAATCGAATTGTATACCGAAGCTTTTGCTCATCAATATAGTTTAGGAAATGAAAAAGGAATTGATCCATATGTGAAATCGGCAGTTTTAGCCAATGAATTAGGATTAGGAATTAATGCCGGTCATGATTTAAGCTTGGATAATATTCAGTTTTTCAAACAAAATATTCCTGGCTTGCTCGAAGTTTCTATCGGCCACGCATTGATTTCTGAAGCACTTTATTTAGGTTTAGATAATGTAGTGAATATGTATTTGCGAAAATTGGAATAAGATAAAAGTTAAACAATTATATTCTAATACAATTTGGTTTATAATTGTTTACTTTCGCATTTTTTCTTATAAAGTCAATGTGCTGAAGTCAATTATTTTTTTCTGTTTTTTTTGTTTTTCAAATTTATTTGCACAATCAAAAGCCGCTATAAACGGCACTATTAAATCTTCTGAAAATGAAAATTTAATTGGAGTAAATATTTTTTTAACAGTAG
>NZ_DATIDY010000250.1:0-2367 GCF_035456085.1 Flavobacterium sp. | reverse complement strand
GAACTTCAGATGGGTGGTTGATTCTTGACCAAGAAAGGTCAGTAATGTGGATTAATCCATCAACACCACCTAAATCAATAAAGACACCGTAAGAAGTAATGTTTTTAACAACACCTTCTAATACTTGTCCTTTTTGTAATTTTCCGATGATTTCTTTTTTCTGTACTTCAATATCAGCTTCAATAAGAGCTTTGTGAGATACAACAACATTTTTGAATTCGTGGTTAATTTTTACCACTTTGAATTCCATCATTTTGTTTACATAAACATCGTAATCTCTAATTGGTTTAACATCAATTTGAGATCCTGGTAAGAATGCTTCAATTCCGAAAACATCAACGATCATACCACCTTTAGTTCTGCATTTTACAAAACCATTAACGATTTCACCTGTTTCGTTTGCAGCAATAACTCTATCCCATGATTTAATAGTACGAGCTTTTCTGTGAGATAATACTAATTGACCAGTTTTGTCCTCACGGATGTCGATTAACACTTCTACTTTGTCACCTACTTTTAAGTTTGGGTTATAACGGAATTCATTCAATGAAATAACACCTTCCGATTTTGCATTGATATCAACGATAACGTCTCTATCTGTGATTCTTACAACTACTCCTTCTACAACTTCTTCCTGATCTGTAGCGATAAAAGTTTTTGATACTAGTTCTTCGAATTCTAACAAGTTTTTCTCATCTACTGCATCGATACCTTCTTCGAAGTTATGCCAGTTAAAATTTGATAAAAACTCTTCTTGTGATTTTAATTGTTCAGACATGCTGATTAAAAATTTGTATTCTGTTTTTCTCGAGTTTCTCAAAGTAATAGAAAAAGCAGAAGTTGTTTTACATAAATAGTTGATACCTAAAGGAAACTCTTCTTTACCAAAAGGTGTGCAAAATTAAAACATTTATCTAACATGACAAAATATTTTAGAACAAGATATTTAACACAACTTCAAGAACTGTTATACAAATCATTAAAAAGCACACAAATGTTCTTATGAAAGTAAGATAAACTTTTATTTAGCTTGAAATTGTAGATAAAATATTCAATTCAAATCTATTTCAAAATCAATTTTTTAACCACAGTTGTATAGCTATTTTTAATTTTGATTAAATACATTCCTGGTGCTTGATTCGTTAAATTTATTTGGTTATTTCCAGCAATTGCTTTCTGATTTAGAACAACATTTCCTTGTGGAGAAATTACTGAAATTTCAGATTCTTCAGGTGAAACAATTGTAAAAACGTCCTTGCTAGGATTTGGATACACCAAAATTGTTTCAGGATTTTTTTTCAATTCAGGATTAGCCAAAGTTGCCGTTGGAGGCAAATAAAAATTACCTGTCAATGTTAATAAATATAAAGTTTTTAAAGTATGATTAAAGTAACTACCTGGTTCATTTAAGTTTTTCAAATCATTATAAGAAGCATCTAAATGTGATTGATTTTCACCAGCCATTGCTGCGCAAGCAAATGCTCCTACAAAAGTAGCATTATGCCATTGCCCATACAAACTTCCATTTTGATTATATCCATCTTTTATGTTTGAAGAACCTCCTAAATTTACTCTAACAAAGTCAGATGCTTTCTTAGTATAAGTCTTAGCCTCTGCTGTGCCATACCATAAATAATCAATCGTTATTCGCCAAGGTGTTCTAGCAGCGTCATATGTGTAAGATTTTCCCTGATTTGTATAATTACTTGTTGCACTAGAATAATCACCAGTAGCAGTGCACCAATCAGATACTAGACCACCAACTGCATTATTCTTAGTCAAATTATTATTGATAACCGTATATGCTTTGGCGGCAACTGAGTTCCAAAATGCACTATCATTAGTGAAATTTCCAAAGGCTCTAAAATATGCAGGAGCAAAATAGGAAGGATTAGTTAATGAACTCCCACCAAATGCGTCACCAGGCTTCAGAACAAAAGTAGTTGCTTCAACTTCGTAGGTTTTAATTGCTTTGATTAACAATTTGGCGTCGTTTTTATAGTTTATTGTTCCAGTACTACCCCATTGATAATCAGCTACTATTAATGCGAATGCGCTATCTAATTCGGCATCAGTCGCGCCATTTGCGCCATCAATTCCTAAGCAACCATTAATTTTCCAATTCATTACTCCATTTGCATTGATATTGTCTTTGTAGTATAACCAAAGTGAATCAAAAAGGATTTTATCGCCCATGTATGCCGAAAGCAACATTCCGTAACCAATTCCTTCAGAAACGGTTTTAGAAATATCATCAAATTTCACTCGAGAACGGCCATTATTACATGTTTCTACAAAATTGTTTTTCCAAATTGCGTAACTGTCTTTAAGATCTTGGCTGTTTCTTGTAGTTGCCATTAGTCCATT
>NZ_DATIDY010000249.1:0-3680 GCF_035456085.1 Flavobacterium sp. | reverse complement strand
TTCAACCGGAGCTTCACTTATAGGTGATTCTGATTTTTTCTCTTTTACCGGTTCTTGTTTTTCGGCTTTAACTTCTTTAAACTCAGACTTCTCTTTTTTCTCAAGAACAGGAGCTTCTTTTTCAGTTTTATCAACCTTTACCTCATTAACAACAGGCTTCTCAGCAACTTCCTTTTTAACTTCTTCTTTTAAAACCGGTTTTTCTTCAGGAGTCACATCTTTAGGAGCAATAACTTTTTCAGCAACAACAGGATCTGGAGCAGGAGTAGGTTTTTTAGGATTTAGGTCGATTTTACCAACTTGCACTGGTCCCGACAAAACAGCTCTGGCTTTGATTACTTCTTGCTGTCTCAAACGCTCTTCTTCTAATTTACGTTTGTCTTCTACTTCTTTTTCACGTTCAATACGCAAAGCTTCTTTTTCTTTCCTTTTTTCCTCACTTACTTCCTTGGAAGCCTCTTTATTCCCCTTGTCGCCTGCAAACTGACTTTGTAGGATATTAAATTCCTGTTCAGAAATTTTTGTGTTTGGATTTGACTCAATAGCAATACCTTTATCTTTCAGATAATCCACAGCCCTTTCTAACGAAATATTTAATTCCCTTAAAACCTTGTTTATTCTAATAATTCTCTCTTCAGACATAAAATCTTTTTATTTTTACCTTAATCGTTGGTCTACTTTTATTTCACAATAAAAATAGAAATTTATTTTACAGTGAGGAATTAATAGTCTGTTAACTATCAAACTCTTCATTTAATATTCTCATTACATCTAAAATTGTTTCTTCCTCTAGATCTGTTCTTCTAACTAAATCTTCTACATCATGCTTCAAAATACTTTTTGCAGTATCTAAACCAATTTTTGCAAATTCTTCGATAACCCATTCTTCGATTTCATCTGAAAACTCAGTTAATTCTACATCATCATCATCTGCTGTAGTACCCGCAACATCTCCTTCACGGATTACATCCAGTTCATAACCTGTTAACTGACCTGCCAAACGGATATTGTGACCTCCTCTACCGATTGCTTTAGAAACTTCTTCTAATTTCAGGAATACTTCGGCTCTTTTTGCTTCTTCATTAATTTTAATTGAAGAAACTTTAGCAGGGCTCAATGCTCTTGTAATATACAATTGGATGTTACTAGTATAATTAATTACATCAATATTTTCGTTTCCTAATTCACGTACAATTCCGTGAATACGAGATCCTTTCATACCAACACAAGCTCCTACTGGATCGATACGGTCATCATAAGAATCTACAGCTACTTTTGCTTTTTCACCTGGAATTCTCACAACATTTTTAACCATAATTAAACCGTCAAAAACTTCTGGAATTTCTTGCTCAAATAATTTTTCTAAGAACTTATCTGAAGTTCTCGACATAATAATTTGAGGCTTATTTCCTTTTAATTCAACGCTTTCAATTATACCTCTCACATTATCACCTTTACGGAAAAAATCTGAAGGAATTTGTTTTTCTTTTGGCAAAATGATCTCATTTCCATCATCATCCACCAAAATTACAACTCTTGGACGAACATGATGCACTTCAGCAGTATAAATATCGCCAATAATATCTTTAAATTGTTTATAAAGATTAGTATTATCGTGTTCGTGTATTTTTGATATTAAGTTTTGTCTTAAAGCTAAAATCGCTCTTCTACCTAAATCTATCAATTTAACTTCTTCTGAAACTTCTTCACCAATTTCGAAATCGGCTTCGATTTTTCTAGCTTCAGTCAATGTAATTTCTTCATTTTCAAAATCCAAATCCTCGTCAGCAACGATTACTCTTCTTCTCCAAATCTCCATATCTCCTTTATCAGGATTTATGATGATATCAAAATTATCATCTGAACCGTATTTTTTTTTCAATGCATTTCTAAATACATCTTCCAAAATTGCCATAAGCGTTACACGATCAATGAGTTTATCATCTTTAAACTCTGAAAATGAATCGATTAATGCTAAATTTTCCATGCGAATTCTTTAATTAAAATGTTACTGTAACAACTGCTTCTTTAATATCTGTGTAAGGAATCTTCAATTCTTTCTGAACTGTCTCTTTTCCCTTACCTACTTTTTTGGCTTCTCTGGCTTTCCATGACAAAATTATAAAAAGATCATTAGCTTCAACTAATTCTGCTTCAATATTTTCATCTTTAGTTTTAACAATTAAAGTCCTGCCAATATTTTTTTTGTACTGTCTTACCAACTTTAACGGAGAACCAACACCAACTGATGCTACTTCTAAAGAGAAATCTTGTTCTTCTCTGTCTAAATTCCCTTCTACAGCACGACTTATATCAATACAATCCTGCAAAACCACACCATTGTCCCCATCAATCCCTATTATAATTTTAAAACTATCCGTTATCGTCAAGTCAATTAAAAAAATAGATGGTTTTTCCTGAAGAGCCTCTTCTACTACCTGCTTTACTTTTTCTTTAAATGTCATATCTTTATAAAAAGAGGGGACAAATGTCCCCTCATTATTTAAAACTTTACTAAATAACGGCACAAATATAGTCTTTTTTTATAAACCAAAAAAAATTGATTCCCATTAAAAAAAAATTATATCTTTAAATCATATTTAAAAAACAATTTTTATAGATAAAAAACAAACCCAAACTACAATGAAAAAAATTCTCATCCCTACTGATTTTTCTAAATATGCTGATGAAGCTATAGAAGTTGGTGCACAAATTGCCAAACAAAACAATAGTGAGATAATCTTAATTCATATGTTAGAATTACCTACTCACATGAATGACGCTATTTCCGAAGAAAAGAGTATTCCAGAAGTTATGTTGTTTAAACGCAAGGCTGACGAAACTCTAAAAAATATTAAAAACCGTCCTTATTTATCAGGAATTAAAGTAACAGAAATCATTCGCCTTGATGGCGTTACTAATGGAATCAATAATTATATTAAGCAAAACCCTGATATTGATTTAATCATTATGGGTTCTCACGGTGCTTCCGGCATCAATGAAATTTTTATTGGTTCTAATACCGAAAAAGTAGTAAGACGTTCTGATATACCGGTTTTGGTTATTAAAAACAGGGTCGCCAATTTTGATATTAAGAAAATTATTTTTGCTTCTGATTTTTCACAAGAAATCAAAGCTCCTTTTAAGAAAGTAATACAATTCACCAAGTTATTTGGAGCAAAATTGAATTTGGTGATGATTTGCACTCCAAATAGCTTTAAAAGCACTTCAGCTGCGCGTAATATTGTAAATGAATTTGTTTCCGAATTTGATATGCCGGAATATACATTTGAAACTTATAATGAAAACAATATTGAGAAAGGCATCATTAATTATGCAGAAGAAAATAACGGCGATATCATTGCTTTTTGCACTCATGGAAGAACGGCGCTAAATCATTTTTTCAGCGGAAGTATTTCTGAAGATTTGGTAAATCATTCTTCTAAACCGGTGTTGACATTTAAAATATAAATTTAAATAGTCATATATTTTAGTCTTGACTATAACTCATAAAAAAAGCCTCTCGATTGAGAGGCTTTTTTTGTTGGTCTACTAGGACTCGAACCTAGAAAGACTGCACCAAAAACAGTTGTGTTACCATTACACCATAGACCAGCTTTATTGCTTTTGCGAGTGCAAATTTAGAACAAATTCCTAGTTGTGCAAACTTTTTTTAGCTT
>NZ_DATIDY010000248.1:0-5907 GCF_035456085.1 Flavobacterium sp. | reverse complement strand
CCAACTACTTTTGTAATTGGGGATCCAAATCAAATTTATTTTTTATTAGGAAACTAAAACCCAAGCTCCACTAGCGATTAAGCTTTCGGCTTTTTTGAACTTCATTTCTTGTTTTTGTCCGTTAGCAACATTTTGAATAGTTACCGTATCGTTACGGTTTATTTTTGGTTGATCGCGAACGATAGTTTCAGTTACCTGACGTTGTTGAGTTTCCCCAGCCTCACGGTTTGAACTTTCACTATTTGGAATTTCGTCTTTGCTTAATTTGTAATCTTCGACTTGACGCTCGATTCTAGCTTCTTCGATAACTGGAGCTTGTTGAGCAGGCAAATCACCTTTGAACAAGAATGAAATCACTTCTTTATTTACATTATCAAGCATAGAACGGAATAAGTTAAACGCTTCTAATTTGTAAATAAGTAATGGATCTTTTTGTTCGTGAACTGCTAATTGGACAGATTGTTTCAATTCATCCATTTTACGTAAATGTTTTTTCCAAGCTTCATCAACAATAGATAATGTGATGTTTTTTTCAAAATCAGCTACTAATTGGCTTCCTTGCGTTTCGTAAGCTTTCTTTAAATCAGTTACTACGTTGAACATTTTTATACCATCTGTAAAAGGAACTACTATACGTTCAAAACGATTGTTTTTATCTTCGTAAACATTTTTGATGATAGGGAAAGCTTCTCTAGCACTTCTTTCTGTTTTTTGAGTATAAAATTCAAGTGCAGCTTTGTATAATTTACCAGTAATTTCAATTTCAGTTAATTTAGAAAAATCCTCTTGTGATATAGGAGAAGTGAATGAGAAATTACGGATGATTTCAAATTCAAAATCTTTAAAATTGTTGTTAGCTTTACTTTGGTCAGTAATTAATTCACAAGTATCATAAAGCATATTGGCAATATCTAATTTCAAACGCTCACCAAACAATGCATGACGACGACGTTTGTAAACAACTTCACGTTGTGCGTTCATTACGTCATCATATTCCAATAAACGTTTACGGGTACCAAAGTTGTTTTCTTCTACTTTTTTCTGAGCACGTTCGATAGATTTAGTCATCATCGAATGTTGAATAACTTCACCTTCTTGCAATCCCATTCTATCCATTACTTTGGCAACTCTTTCAGAACCAAATAAACGCATTAGGTTATCTTCAAGAGAAACGTAGAATTGAGAACTTCCTGGGTCTCCCTGACGTCCAGCACGACCACGTAACTGACGGTCAACACGACGTGAATCGTGACGTTCTGTACCAACAATTGCCAAACCACCGGCTGCTTTTACTTCAGGAGTTAATTTGATATCGGTACCACGACCAGCCATATTTGTTGCGATCGTAACCACACCTGCTTTTCCAGCTTCTTCAACAATTTGCGCTTCTTGCTTGTGCATTTTTGCATTCAATACGTTGTGTGCAACTCCTCTCATTTTAAGCATACGGCTTAATAATTCAGAAATCTCAACCGATGTTGTACCAATAAGTACCGGTCTTCCGGCTTTTGATAATTCAGTTACATCTTCTATTACAGCATTGAATTTTTCGCGAGTTGTTTTATAGATAAAATCTTCTTTGTCAATACGGGCAATTCCTTTGTTTGTTGGGATTTCAACAACATCTAATTTGTAAATTTCCCAAAGTTCTCCTGCTTCTGTCACAGCTGTACCGGTCATACCAGCCAGTTTGTTGTACATTCTGAAGTAGTTTTGTAATGTAATGGTAGCAAATGTTTGAGTCGCTGCTTCAATTTTTACATTTTCTTTCGCTTCAATAGCTTGGTGTAATCCGTCTGAATAACGACGACCATCCATGATACGGCCAGTTTGCTCATCAACAATTAATATTTTATTGTCCATGATTACATATTCTACATCTTTTTCAAAAAGAGTATATGCTTTTAAAAGTTGAGTCAAAGTGTGAATACGTTCGCTTTTTACTCCAAAATCTTGGAATAATCTCTCTTTTTCTTCAGCTTCAGCGTCTTTGTCCAGTTTTTTCTTTTCGATTGCAGCGATTTCAGTTCCAATGTCTGGAAGAACAAAAAAGTCTGCATCAGTATCTCCTGAAAGCCATTTGATACCATTATCTGTTAAACTTACCTGATTATTTTTTTCTTCAATTACAAAATACAATGCTTCATCCACTTTTGGCATTTCGCGGTTGTTGTCTTGCATGTATTGATTTTCGGTTTTTTGAAGTAATTGTTTAATTCCTTCTTCACTCAAAAATTTAATTAAAGCTTTGTTTTTAGGTAAACTTCTATAAGCTCTTAATAATAGGAAACCACCATCTTTTGTATTTCCTTCTTTGATTAATTTTTTTGCTTCAGCAAGGAAACCATTTGCTAATTGACGTTGTAAGGCAACTAAATTTTCAATTTTTGGTTTCAATTCAATAAACTCATGACGGTCTCCTTGAGGAACTGGTCCAGAAATAATAAGTGGAGTACGGGCATCATCAATTAAAACAGAATCGACCTCGTCGACAATAGCGAAGTTGTGTTTTCTTTGAACTAAATCTTCTGGTGAGTGAGCCATATTATCTCTTAGGTAGTCAAAACCAAATTCATTATTGGTACCATAAGTGATGTCAGCATTATAAGCTTTTTTTCGGGCTTCAGTACTTGGTTGGTGATTATCGATACAATCAACAGTCAATCCGTGAAATTCGAATAAAGGAGCTTTCCAGGTACTATCACGTTTTGCCAAATAATCATTTACAGTTACTAAGTGAACTCCGTTTCCTGTCAAGGCATTTAAGTACAATGGCAAAGTAGCCACCAATGTTTTTCCTTCACCTGTTTGCATTTCGGCAACTTTGCCTTCGTGCAATACCATACCTCCAATTAATTGAACGTCATAGTGAATCATGTCCCAGGTAATTTCTTTTCCGGCAGCATTCCATGAGTTTGCCCATATAGCATTATCACCATCAATAGTAATATAGCTTTTTGTAGCCGAAAGCTCTCTGTCTTTTGCAGTTGCAGTTACAGTGATTTGAGTATTTTCTTTGAAACGTCTTGCGGTTTCTTTAACTACTGAAAAAGCTTCCGGAAGAATTTCCATCAAAGTTTTTTCAGAAATATCATAGGCTTCTTTTTCAAGAGCATCAATAGCGATATAGATATCTTCGCGTTTGTCGATGTCTTCAATACTTTCTACTTCTTGTTTAAGAGAAGCGATTTTGGCATCTTTTTCGGCACGAGCTTCTTTTATTTTTTCTTTAAAAAAAGCGGTTCTAGCTCTTAATTCGTCATGTGACAAAGCTTGTAAAGTGCTTTCAAAAGTCTTTATTTTATTTAAATACGGTTGTAAAGCTTTGACATCTTTCTCAGATTTATCTCCAACAAAGATTTTAATAATACTGTTTATGAAACTCATGATTTGTTTTTATTTCTATTTTAATATATCTGCGTAAATTTAAACAAAAAAAAAGCCTCTTTTGAGACTTTTTCTTGGTGTACTTTTTTAATATTCATCCTCGTTCCAAAGATAATCTTCGTCCGTAGGATAATCTGGCCAAATTTCTTCCATTGATTCATATATCTCGCCTTCATCCTCAATTGATTGAAGGTTTTCTACCACTTCTAATGGAGCACCAGCTCTAATAGCGTAGTCAATAAGTTCGTCTTTGTTAGCAGGCCACGGTGCATCGCTTAAATATGATGCTAATTCTAATGTCCAATACATATCTTTCAATTTAGTTTGTGCAAAAATAATTTTTTTACTGAAAAAGGCAAGTAAAAAACGATTTATTTTTCATAAAGTTAAGAACGTCCTTTGAGACAGCAGATTTAGGATATCAGATTCCATATTTTATACTGAAAATCTTTCTAAAGTACTGCAAACTGTCACTTGTTATCTGGTAACAGAATACTACTTTCTAGGTATCCATTTTACTTCATCAGCGTTCAGATCAAATGACAACTTTCGTGCCAATACAAAAAGGTAGTCAGAAAGTCGGTTTAAGTATTTAATTGCAATTTCCGCAATAGGTTCATTATGACTTAAATGTACTGCCAGACGCTCAGCACGGCGGCAAACGCATCTTGTTATGTGACAATATGACACAGTTTGATGACCGCCAGGTAAAACAAAATGAGTCATAGGTGGAAGTTTTTCTTCCATAATATCTATTTCGTTTTCTAATAATTCAATATCGGTTTCAGTTATTCCTAAATTTTTTAATCGCAGTTCACCATTTTTCATCACTTCTTTTTCAGCAGGTGTAGCAAGAATTGCTCCGATGGTGAATAATCGATCCTGAATTTCGATTAAAATTTCTTTGTAATGATTGTCAATTTCTTGGTCGCGAATGAGTCCTATATAAGAGTTCAATTCGTCGATAGTTCCATAACTTTCTATTCGTATATGGTCTTTTGGTACGCGGGTTCCTCCAAAGAGAGCTGTAGTTCCTTTATCTCCAGTTTTGGTATATACTTTCATTTTTATAAGTTGCTAAGTTTCTAAGTTACTGAGATACTGAGTTTTTTTCGATAATTAAACACTTAAATAATATAAACTATTTAGTATTATCGCTTTCAATCAATCCGTCTCTTAAACGTATAACTCTGTGGGCATAAGCAGCTATTTCTTCTTCATGAGTTACTAATATGACAGTATTTCCCTGAGCGTGAATATCACCAAAAAGTTTCATAATTTCCAAAGATGTCTTACTGTCAAGGTTTCCTGTTGGCTCATCGGCAAGAATAATAGAAGGTTTATTGACCAATGCTCTTGCGATAGCCACACGCTGGCGCTGTCCTCCCGAAAGTTGGTTGGGTTGGTGATCCATTCTGTCGGCAAGATTTACTTGCTTAAGAACATCGGTGGCGCGAACTGTGCGTTCCGACTTTGAATAACCTGCATAAATCATTGGTAATGCAACGTTATCAAGAGCGGTTGTTCTAGGCAAAAGATTAAATGTCTGAAATACGAAACCAATTTCTTTATTTCTAATTTCCGCTAATTCGTCATCTTTCATATGACTTACATCTTTTCCATTTAAGATATAATTTCCAGATGTGGGAGTGTCCAAACATCCTAATAAATTCATCAAGGTAGATTTTCCAGATCCTGAAGGTCCCATTAATGCAACATATTCTCCTTTGTTAATTTCTAGATCAATGCCTTTTAGTACATAAACGATTTCGTTACCAAGTACAAAGTTCCTTTTGATATTGGTAATCTTTATTAGTGGGTTTTCCATCAGAATTTTGGATTGTATGTTGTTGAATTTTGTTTTGAAATGTACAAAACACTTTTTAATACGATATAAGTAGGTAAGGTTACTTTTTTGTTACAATTTCTATCTTTAAATTAAATACGATTTATAAATAATATTAGATTTTTTAATTATTTACTTTTGTAAGTTTAGTATTCTTAAAATTAATATAATGTGTATTTTATCGATTTTTAGTATAATTTTAACGACTTAATTGAAATAAATGTTCTATATTTGTACCATAAAAGTTTTAGGTTTTTATTTGGTTAGTAATTAAGGAAGCTTTTATTATTAGCATTCAATTTATTGGATGCACCATTTAAATCTTAATTGAAAAATTGAGATTGATTTGATATAAAAAAGGGTCATGGGGGTGACTTTTTTTTAAAAATTAAATTAGGTTGAAAATAAAAAGACAGTCATGGGGGTGACTGTCTTTTTTATTGTTCTATTGTCATCAATTGATTAGACTACATAAAAAAATAAGTTTTTAAAAATAGTAATGGATTTTTGTATAAGAAAATAACTATAAATTTTAATAAAATTATGTATTTAGTCGAATTTTAATGTATTTTTAACGACTATTATTTTTGTGATTCAAATTATACTCTTTATGTTTGCATCAGAAAATTTTAAGTTTTTGTTGGTTAGTTAATAAGAAAAACAAAAGTTTTTAT
>NZ_DATIDY010000247.1:0-10643 GCF_035456085.1 Flavobacterium sp. | reverse complement strand
ACATTCAATCTTGTTCTTTGTGAAGTGAAAACTGCAGTTTCGGCATCTTTAGTTTGTAAAGTGCTATAACCATCTCTGAATTCTGTTCTTGGTCTAAATTGTCCTGATGCTGTAAACTGAGCGTTGGCAACAGATGAACTCAACAATGTTATCGCCAAACCCAACATAATGGATTTTGAATTCATCCTTTTTTTTAATGCTTTTATTTTTTGGATTGTATTTGTAATCTTTCGCATGGTTATTTGTTTTAATTAGTATGAAACAAAGATATTTACGTATTTTTACTTACGTATTTGTTTTTGACAGTATAAAACAAGTTTTTTGCGCAGCCAAAAAAATTCAAATAACAACTTTAAAACTGCGTAAACGCAATAAAACGATTTAAACCTAAGTACTTATTGACTTCATTCAGCACTTACTTTTCTAAATCAAATACGTATTGAAATAAAATTTAAAAAATCATATTTTCAAAATGACTGGTTTTCTATAAAAAAAAGCCCAAAAAGGGCTTTTTAAAGTTGAAAATAATATACAAACTACTTAGATATACTTATGCTCTAGAATTTCTGATTTCATTTTATTGATTTGTTGCAAACCAATTTTCTTACCAACGGTTTTAATTAAATCTTCTCTTTTGAGACTTGAAATTACTCTTGTCACCTGTTCTTCGGTAGTTCCAGCAAAATCGGCTATTTCTTTTCGGGATAAATCTAGATTGATCAATTCATTTGTTTGACCAAACTTTCTGTGAATATATAATAAGGTATCAATCACTCGCTCGCGCACATTCATTTGGGCAATTTTCCGAACATTGTTCTCGCTTTTGTTCAATTCTTCAGCATAAAAGAGCATCATGTCATACGTAAATTCAGGAACATTTTGAAGAATTTCCAACATCACTTCATTACTGAAATTACACAGAACTGTATCTTCAAGAGCATAGGCTCCAATAAGATAGCGTTTAGAAGTTCCAAACCCCCGGAAGCCAACAGTATCTCCATTGCTGGTTAATCGAACGATTTGTTCTCTGCCGTTTATTCCGGTTTTTACCGTTTTTACTTTTCCTTTACAAACAAAGTACAAACCTTGTATTGGCGCACCCTCAATAATAAATTGTTGTGATTTTTTGCAGATAAAACTATGTTTCTTCTCTATATATCTTTGCATGCTTGACAAATGAATATGCTTTTTGATAAAACAATTTTCATTACTACAACTGGTGCAAATGGCTTGATTATCTTTCATCTGTAGCTATTGTTTTTTGTACCTTTTAATACTTCAAAATCATTTGTTCTAATTCAATGAACAAACTTTGATTAAATAACAAAATCAGTAAAAAATATACTGTAACTCTCTTTATTTGAAGTAAATGTATGTGTTTTTCGCAATAAATAATAATTGTCAGATGCCAGTTAACCGCCTTATAAACTCAAAAAAAAGCTCTTTTTTTATCTATTTTATATATATCAACGCTAAAAAACAGCAGCATTTATCAATTAGTCTACTTAAGTACTTCGGTTTTCAGATTTTCATAATTCTTTTCAAATAAGTAAAAATACTTAGTTTTGATTGATTTGTAGTTTTTTACTGCAATAAACAGAGTGTGATTTTATTTTATATTTTAAAGGCAATAGATAATATATCAAGTTTTAATTTAAGCTTATAATTTAAAAATAAAAAAAAATAGTAACACGCTGATAATCCATTAACTATAAATATTAAACAATTTCTTTGTTGGTTGTAAGTTATTTAGTCGCTAAATTGACACGAAAAACTTAATTCATTTATGAAAAAAACATTACTTACATTGATTGTCCTGGCTTTTTTTGGCATTGCTAATGCACAGATTAAAGAGAAAGGTACTATTGAAATTACACCAAAAATCGGTTATTCTTTTTTTCAGGAAATTACTGATGATGGTAAAACTGATAGTAACTCAGGCGTTGCTTTTGGTGCGACTGCTGACTATTACTTTAATAGCAGATGGAGTTTACGCTCTGGTTTGCTTTTCAACAAAATGGGGGGTAGATATAGCAAATTAATTATAAATAATAATGTTATGGTTCCATACTCAACTACTTATTATTATGAAGATAAATTAAACTATGTAAGTATTCCATTAAATGCCAACTGGCATTTTGGAAGCACCAGAAAATGGAATTTAAATTTTGGTGCTAGTCCTTCTTTTTTATTAAGCGCTAAAATGAATGATGAAGAAATTCCAAGCAGTATCATAAAATCTTTTCAATTAGGATTATCTTTTGGAATTGGTTATAAGATTGAAATAAATCAAAAATTTGGTATTTTAATTGATTACCAAGTGTTTTCGGGTTTAACCAATATCAGTAATGTTGCCGGCTTCGATTCTAGAAATGCAGGTGATAGTATTAACATTGGCGCTGTTATCGAACTTTAAAAAAAAAGAGCAATAAACCAAAACTCCCAAATTACATTGTGTAAATTGGGAGTTTTTTCTAAAACAGAAATTTATTTTCTACAAAACCATCGTCAACTGAATTCTCTTTCTATCTTCATCAACTTCCACAACTTTCACTTCAACGTGTTGGTGTAACTTCACAACTTCATTAACATCACTCACAAAACCGGCTTTGAGTTGAGAAATGTGAACCAATCCACTTTCTTTGATTCCAATATCGACAAAACAGCCGAAATTGGTAATATTGTTCACAATTCCCGGCAAAATCATTCCACTTTTTAAATCTTTAATCGATTTTACATTCGGATCAAATTCGAAAATTTTAGCCGATTTCCTTGGGTCTAATCCCGGTTTTTCAAGCTCTTTAATAATGTCTTTTAAGGTCAAAATTCCAATCTCTGGGGTAACATAATTTTCGGCTTTAATCAAAGCGGTTTTCTCTTTATTGGCAATCAATTCATTTACCGAAAGTTTCAAATCTTTCGCCATTTTCTCCACAATCGGATAAGCTTCGGGATGAACAGCAGAATTATCTAACGGATTTTTTGCATTCGCAATTCTAATAAACGCAACCCCTTGTTGATATGCTTTATCACCCAATCGAGGTACTTTTTTCAGTTGTTTTCTATCTTCAAAAGGGCCGTTTTCGGAACGGTAATTCACAATATTTTCAGCCAGCTTCTCTCCTATTCCACTCACATAACTTAGCAAATGTTTACTCGCTGTATTGATGTTTATTCCCACCGAGTTCACGCAACGGATTACGGTATTATCGAGCTCTTCTTTCAGCTTGGTTTGGTCCACATCGTGTTGATATTGACCAACTCCAATGGCTTTTGGGTCTATTTTTACTAACTCCGCTAACGGATCAGACAAACGTCTTCCGATAGAAACCGAGCCACGAACCGTAACATCATAATTTGGAAATTCTTCTCTCGCAATCTTCGAGGCCGAATAAACTGAAGCTCCCGCCTCTGAAACAATGAAAACCTGAACGGGTTTGTCAAAAGCAATTTTCTTGATAAAGAATTCTGTTTCTCGCGAAGCCGTTCCGTTTCCGATAGAAATGGCGTCAATATTATAAGCATTCACCATCGATTTTATCTTTTTCATTGCCATCGCGGTTTCATTTTGTGGCGCATGAGGATAAATCGTTTCATTGTATAATAAATCTCCTTTTTCGTCTAAACAAACTACTTTACAACCTGAACGAAACCCTGGGTCTATCGCCAAAATTCGTTTTTCGCCCAATGGTGGAGCCAACAATAATTGCCCCAAATTATTAGCAAATACATGAATCGAATTGGCATCAGCCTTTGCTTTAGCGTCTTGCAAAGTTTCATTTGAAATGGCAGGATTTAACAAACGTTTGTAACTATCTTCAATCGCTAACTGAATATGAGGCGTAGTTGCATTGTCTCCTTTTATGATTAATTCGTCAATGACATCGTAAGCATCATCAAGTTCGACATCAACTTTAAACTTGATAAAACCTTCATTTTCGGCGCGCATAATTGCTAATAATCTGTGTGAAGGTGCTTTGGTCAAAGGCTCTGACCAATCAAAATACTGATTGAATTTTTGAGCTCCTTCGTCATCTTTTTTAGCTTTAACAACCTTTGTAGTAATCGTTGCTTTGCGTTCAAATAATCTTCGCAATTGTTTACGAACGTAAATGTTTTCATTAATCCATTCGGCAATAATATCTCTTGCTCCTTGCAAAGCTGACTCTTCATTAATCACATTTTCATTCAAATATTGTGTGGCTAAGAAATCAACATCATCCTTATTGCCTTGCGCCATAATAATCTTTGCCAAAGGTTCCAATCCGTTTTCGCGAGCGACATCGGCTTTGGTTCTTTTTTTCTTTTTATATGGTAAATAAAAATCTTCTAACTCTTGTAAATCAAAACTTTGCTGGATTTTTTTCTCCAATTCAGGTGTCAAAGCATTTTGTTCGGCAATGGATTTTAAAATCGCTTCTTTTCGTTTTACAATGACATCATATTCTTTTTGAAACTTAGCAATTTGTTCAATTTCTACTTCATCCAAGTTTCCTGTTTTGTCTTTTCGATAACGAGAAATAAACGGAATCGTGCAGTCTTCCTGTAATAATTGAACGGTATTTTGAATATTAATCGTAGCCGTTGGAACGAATTTTGAAATGAATTGAATGTTGGTCATTGTTAATTTCTGTTTAAAAAAGTGATGCTAAAATACTATCTTTATTTTCCAATTGAACTCCAATTATGAATTTATTATACACTTTTTTACTGCTCAATATAATTGCTTTTGTATTAATCGGCTATGATAAAAAGCAGGCTCAAAACAATAAAAGAAGGATTTCCGAGAAAACGCTTCTTTCTTTTGTTTTTATTGGCGGAACAATTGGTTCAGGATTAGGAATGTTGACTTTTAGACATAAAACAGTCAAAACAAGTTATTTGTTGAAATTTTGGCTGATTGTAATTTTGCAATTAATAGCAATTTGGTTTTATTTTAAAAGATAAAAAAAAGCCCAGTTTTTCAACTGAGCTTATATTTTAATTGGTGCGAAGCACCACTATTTTTTTTTATCAATCTTGAACTATAAAATCTTTAGAATCTTCTTCTTTTTTATATTCAGGTTGAATATTAATGTGATTAATTTGGAATTTTTCGAATAAAACGTGTTCTAATTTCTCTAAAAGAATATTGAATTCAGACATTTTTAAATTTTCAGAACAATCCAAATGGGCTTCGAGATGTAATTCTTCTTCATTGAGATACCAAACATGAATGTGATGCAGCTTTCCAACACCTGGAATTTTATGCACTTCACTGATAATATCATCTATACAAATATGACTCGGTGTAAAAAGCATTAGCATTTTAGTAGAATCTTTTAATAAATCAAAACCAACAATTATCAAATAAATAGCAATAATCAAAGTCAAAACACTATCAACCCAATACCATTGAAAATATTTCATCAATAAACCACCTATCAAAACCGCAACCGAAGCCAACATATCTGTAAACAAATGCAAATATGCCGATTTCATATTCAGATTTTTATCAGCGTCACTTTTTAACATAAAGGCCGACAAACCATTGGCAACTATTCCCAAAATAGAAAGCCAAATGACTAATCCATACTCAATTTTACTAGGATTAAAAAAACGTTCAATGCCTTCGTAAACTAAAAATAAAGCCACTACTATCAACGTCAATGCGTTGACAAAAGCGGCAATAAGTTCAGCTCTTTTATAACCGAAAGTATGATCTACAGAAGCTTTTTTTCGTGATAATTTATGGGCTACATAACTAAAAATCAATGAAAGCACATCCGAAAAATTATGCAATGCATCCGAAAGTAAAGCTAAACTTCCCGAAATAATTCCTCCAATAACTTGGGATAGAGTAATTATTAAATTTAATACAATCGAAAACAACAGGTTTTTACCTTCTACATGATGATGGTGACCGTGGCTATGAGTGTGATGGTGTTCCAAAATATATTAGCAACTTATTTTATCTACTCTTGTTTGGTGTCTTCCACCTTCAAATTCGGTAGTTAAAAACGTTTCAACAATTTCTACTGCTTGCTGAATAGAAGTATAACGAGCTGGAATACTTACAATATTCGCATTATTATGTAAACGCGTCAAATAAGCAATTTCCTTGGTCCAACATAAGCCTGCTCTAACTCCGGCATGTTTATTAACAGTCATTGCAATTCCGTTTCCGCTTCCGCAAATAACAATTCCAAAATCAGCTTTTCCTTGTTCAACATCTGTTGCTACTGGATGCCCAAAATCTGGATAATCTACAGAAGCTTCTGTATCAGTACCATGATTAGTAACTTGGTGTCCTTTTGATTCTAAATATTGAACAATTGCCTTTTTATAATCTGGTCCTGCGTGGTCATTTCCGATTGAAATTTTCATTTTCTTTGTGTTAGGTTTACTTTCGCAAATTTAGCCAATCTATTTTATAAACTATATAAAATTTCTTTTCACTTTTATATTATTACAACATTAAAAAGCAATTGAAAATACTTTTTTCTAGTAATTCTATAACTATCTGATTGCTAGAAAATTTTAAGTTTATTAACATTTTTTCATAATTATAACATCTTGTTAATCAATAAACAGAATGTAATTTTAATGTTAATTTTTTGCTATGTTAATACTAAAACCTAACTAATTGATATTCAGTTAATCTTTAGTTAACATAAAATGTTTATAACTTTGAATAGATTTTTAGAAGTTTTTTTTATTTGTAAAGAAAAAATAAGTAATCCAAAACTGATATTAAAAATCCAAATAAAGTTTCGGTAATTTTTAGAAAAGTTATCAATACTAAATTTTACTTTTTTAACAACAAAATTAAAAACACTTATTTACATTTTATATCTTTTTTCAATTGTTAACAGTTGTTAACTATTTTAAAAAAAATCTTAAAATTCAGCATTTTAACTATCAATAAATATGTTAATAAATCGAAATAAAAAACTATAACTTCATTTCAATACATTTTTTTGAAAAATTATAGTAACTATTAACAAGCTATAATAACCATAAATATTTTTTAAAATTTTAAAATTTCTTTTTGTTGTATTTAATATATGTTGACAACTTTGAAATTTAAAAAAATAAAAAAATTGAAATTGATTTGAAATTGAGTTTTGAAACTTTTATACGATTTTAAGTTTTGGATTCAAATTGTCGAGGATTTCTTGAACCTTTTCAAAATCGTTCGGGTGTACTTTGAGTTGGATTCCGCCATAAGCGAAGGTTGCCAATGGATCTATGGAAATAATATATTCGTTTTCGAAAAAATAATGAATTCCTTCTTGGTCCAAAATATGTCTAAGGACCACAATTTCATGCGAATAATTAAAAATTGCAATTGTTTTAAAGTCTTTCATTTTATTTTTTTATATAAATGTAGTAAAGTTATTATTACCTTAAAACTAAAGTATAATAAGGATTTACTGAATAGTATTTTGTAATTTTAGCCTTTTAAGAAAAGATACATGGGTAAAAGATTGAAAAAGCCGATAAAGAAAGAGAAAAGTTTCTCTGATAAAATTATAAAAATATTATCGCAAAGTGCCAACAAAGCATTTAATTACAAGCAAATAGCAGCAAAATTAGAATTAGACGATACTCAAAGTCGTAATCAGATTATAAAAGATTTAAAGATTTTAGCTGCTGAAAAAAAGATTATTGAAACCGAACCTGGTAAATATCTAATAAAAGCTTCAAGCAAGGAATATTACGAAGGAACAATTGATATGACAGGTAGAAAAACGGCCTATTTTATTTGTCCTGAATTTGAAGAGGATATTTTTATTCCGACCAATAATTTGAATCATGCTTTAGATAAAGATACCGTAAAGGTTTATGTTTATAACAAAAGAAGTGGCAGAAGGGCAGAAGGTGAAGTCATTGAGGTAATAGAAAGGTATAAAACTGATTTTGTAGGTGTTATAGATATTCAAAAGAATTTTGCTTTTGTTTCTACTGCCAATCCAAAAATGTATACCGATATTTTTATTCCTAAAGATAAGCTAGGCGAGGCAGAGCAAGGTGATGTTGTTTTAGTTCATATTGAAGATTGGCCAAAACGTGCCGATAGTCCTTTCGGAAAAGTAGTGAAAGTCCTTGGAAAACCAGGTGAACACGACACTGAAATTCATGCAATTCTTGCAGAATATGGTTTGCCAGCAGATTTTCCTATTGAAGTAGAAACGTTTGCTCAAAAAATTGATACTTCGATTGAAGCCAGTGAAATTGCGAAACGTCGTGACATGCGCGACACATTGACTTTTACAATTGATCCAAAAGATGCTAAAGATTTTGATGATGCTTTGTCTTTCAAAAAGTTAGAAAATGGAAATTACGAAATTGGTATTCATATTGCCGATGTTTCTTATTATTTAGAAGAAGGAACTATACTTGATGATGAAGCGTATCAACGTGCAACGTCTGTGTATTTGGTGGATAGAGTAGTGCCGATGTTACCTGAAGTGCTGTCTAATTTTGCCTGTTCATTGCGACCTCAGGAAGAAAAATATACCTTTTCGGCAATCTTTGAAATTAGTGAAAAAGCCAAAGTTGTTGATCAATGGTTTGGAAGAACGGTTATTTTCTCAGACCAGCGTTTTGCTTACGAAGAAGCGCAATACATTATAGAAACTAAAAACAATACAATTCCTGTTGAAACTTCTATCACTGGAAGTTCTTATGTTGTTTCTGATGAAATTGTAGAAGCTACTTTAAAATTAGATCAATTAGCTAAAATATTGAGAAGAAACAGAATGAATGAAGGTGCAATTTCATTTGATAAAGTAGAAGTAAAATTCAACTTGGATCAGGAAGGAGAACCAGAAGGTGTATATTTTAAAATAGCAAAAGATGCCAATCATTTGATTGAAGAATTCATGTTATTAGCCAATAGAAAAGTGGCAGAATACATTGGGAAACAAAAGAAAACATTTGTTTATAGAATTCACGACGAACCAAATGAAGACAAACTAATAGCTATGCAAACTGTTATTGCCAAGTTTGGTTATAAAATAGATTTCAGGAATAAAGGAGATATTTCTAAATCTTTAAATGCTTTAATGGAAGAAGTTAGCGGTAAAAAAGAACAAAATCTAATAGATACATTAGCCATTCGTTCGATGAGCAAAGCAAAATATTCAACAGATAATATTGGACATTACGGATTAGCATTTGATTATTATTCGCACTTTACATCACCTATTCGTCGTTATCCGGATGTTATGGTTCACCGTTTATTGCAATATTATTTAGATGGAGGAAAATCTGTAAATGAAGAAGAATATGAAACGAAATGTCAGCATTCTTCAAATATGGAATCATTGGCCACAAATGCCGAAAGAGATTCTATCAAATACATGCAGGTTAAATACATGCAAAACCACAATGACGAAGAATTTTTAGGAGTTATATCTGGGGTGACAGAGTGGGGAATTTATGTCGAAATTGTCGAAAATAAATGCGAAGGAATGGTTAGAACCCGTGATATAAAAGAGGATTATTACACTTTTGATGAAAGACAATATGCTTTGATTGGTGCAAATTCCAACAGATTATTGCAGCTTGGAGATGAAATTTACGTCACAGTTAAAAACGCCGATTTGGTCAAAAAACAATTGGATTTTAATTTTATCAGAAGAAACGAATAAGATTTAGATAAACTTAGTAACTATTAATATTTACAAAATGAAAAAAATACTTTTAGTTGGGTTTGTATTATTAACTCAGCTTACATTTGGTCAAACAACCATTCAATTAGCAGATTTTGATAATGTAAAAACATTTGATAAACTGAATGTTACGTTCATTGCATCTGATGAAAATAAAGCAGTAATTACAGGAATAAGTCAAGATAAAGTAGAAGTTGTTAATAAAAACGGACTTTTAAAAATAAGAATGCCTCTTACCAAAATGATGACAGGTGATGAAGCTCAAGTGACATTATATTTCAAAAAAATTCAAAGTATTGATGCTAATGAAGGAAGTACCGTAACATGCGATGACACCTTCAAGCAAACAAATTTAGATTTATCTACTCAAGAAGGAGCAAGTATAACAGTAGTTTTAGATGTAGAAAAAACGTCAATTAAAGCTCATTCAGGAGGGATTATTAAACTTTCGGGTAATGCAGTCACTCAATCAGTTTCAATCAATTCAGGAGGAATTGTAGAAGCGAGTGAATTAGAAACTTCTCAAACAACAGTTATTGTATCAGCAGGAGGCAACGCAGATGTAAAAGCTACTGCTCTAGTTGATGCTAAAGTAAAGGCTGGAGGAACAATTACTATTTACGGTAAACCAAAAGAAATAAGACAAGAAACCTTTATGGGTGGAAATATTGTCCAGAAATAATAAATTTGCATTCAATTTTTAAAGTCATTTTTTAATGATAAACGATATTTTAACGGGTATTCCTTGGGGAGTATTATTAAGTTTTATGATAGGTCCAGTGTTTTTTATTTTGCTGGAAACAAGTATAATTAAAGGATTTAGAGCAGCTTTAGTTTTTGATTTAGGAGTAATTCTTGGAGATGTTTTTTTTATAACAATTGCCTATTTAGGTAGTTATAGATTGATTCAAAGTCTTAATGATAATTCTTCTTTATTTATTTTTGGAGGGTTTATTATGATGGCTTATGGTTTTATTTCTTTCT
>NZ_DATIDY010000246.1:0-9251 GCF_035456085.1 Flavobacterium sp. | reverse complement strand
AAACATCAAAGGACCAGGTCCGGATCGAGGAATCGTTTTTCAAAACTATTCGTTATTACCATGGTTAACGGTAGAAAACAACATTTTTCAAGCGGTAGATTCGGTTATGAATTGTTCCAAAGAAGAGAAACATATGATTGTAAAAAACAATCTCAAAATGGTAAATTTACTCCAACACAAAGACAAATTACCAGGACAACTTTCGGGCGGGATGAAACAAAGAGTAGCTATCGCCAGAGCGTTTGCAATTAATCCTGGCGTGTTATTGATGGACGAACCTTTTGGCGCTTTGGATGCTTTGACTAAAGGATCAATGCAACTCGAAGTTTTGAAATTGTGGAACCTGAACAACCGCGAAAAAACCATCGTGATGATTACCCATGATATTGAGGAAGCTTTGTTTTTGTCTGACCGAATTGTCGTTTTGCATAACGGTCCGGCTTCGACTATTCGGGAAATTGTTGAGGTAAATTTGCCAAGACCGAGAAATAAAATCGAAATTGTAAAAACCCCGGAATATATCGAACTACGAGATCATTTATTGCATCTTTTAACCGATCATTTCTCAATCGAAGACATGGGTGTGACCTATAAAAATTAGTTAATTTTGGTCAATAAAAAAATTCCAGATTCCCTTAAAAATATAAAGGAATTTGGAATTTTTTTATAAATTATTTAAAGAAAAACTATTCTTTAGTTTCGTCTTTTTTATCTGCTGACTGATCTTCTTTGGCAGCGTTTTTAAATTCTTTAATACCAGTACCTAAACCTTTCATTAATTCTGGAATTTTTTTACCTCCAAACATTAATAATATAACTCCAATAATCAAAAGTATTTCTGTAACTCCTAATCTTCCCATGATAGAATAATTTATGCCGTAGCAAATTTGTAATGAATCTAAGGTGCAAAGGTATATAGAATAACTATATAAGTTTTCATTTTGATACATTTATTTATCTGTTTTAGCGTTAAATATTTTATAAAATTGTCAGGCTATCAGTCGAAACACTCGATCAAGTCTAGTGTTTACAAGACTTTTAATTATTATATTTGTGACTTAAACTGTAGCAAGATGTCTAGTAATCGATCAAAAAGAAAGAAATTTTGGAAGAGATTATTAATCAAAAACCGATTAATAATTTTGAATGAAAACACTTTTGAGGAAATTTTTTCTTTTAAATTGAATATAATGAGTGTTTTTGTTTCGCTTACATTGGGAGCAATTTTTCTGATTTCGGCAACGACACTATTGATTGCTTTTACGCCTTTACGAGAATTTATCCCCGGTTATTCATCATCAGAATTAAAACGAAATGCAACGCTCCTGGCGTTAAAATCTGATTCGCTTTCCAAAGCCTTAAAGAAAAACGAACTCTATATTCAATCCATTCAAAAAGTTTTAAACGGAGAATTAGAATATGCTAAGTTTAATAAAGATTCAATTCTCTCGAGCGTTGAAGAAGCACCAGAACCAGTGGATTTGTCTGCTTCTAAAAATGAAATGGAATTGAGAGAAAGAGTGAAAGAAGAAGAAAAAATAGATGCGAAATCTCAAAAAGGAAAAGTTAAAAAGAAAACAAAGTAAATCAGATTTCAATTATTTTATCAAAATAAAATAACATTGCAATTATAAAATAAAGCCCAAAAAGAATGTCACTAAAATCGGTTGCTGCAAAAATATTTGCAAAGAGAATATACAAAAAGACACAAGCCTGGGCCAATTCCCCTGTGGAAACCCAAAAAAGAGTGTTTTTGGATTTAATAGAAGCTGCAAAAGAAACACAATTTGGAAAAGATCATCATTTTGATCAAATAAAAACATACGAAGATTTTTCTAAACAAGTTCCAATTCGGGATTACGAAGGCTTAAAATCGTATGTTGATAGAGTGGTTAAAGGCGAGAAAAACATACTTTGGAAAGGGAAACCCTTGTATTTTGCAAAGACTTCTGGAACAACCTCGGGAGCGAAATACATTCCGTTGACAAAAGAATCCATGCCGTATCATATCGAAGCCGCCCGGAATGCCATTTTGCATTACATACATGAAAGCAAGAATGCCGATTTTGTAAACGGAAAAATGATTTTCTTGCAAGGAAGCCCTATTTTAGAAGAAAAGTACGGAATTAAATTAGGCCGCTTGTCGGGAATTGTAGCGCATTTTGTTCCGAAATATTTGCAGAAAAACAGATTACCATCTTGGGAAACCAATTGCATCGAAGATTGGGAAACCAAAGTAAATGCTATTGTCGATGAAACCATCAACGAAGACATGACGGTGATTTCGGGAATTCCTTCTTGGGTTCAAATGTATTTTGAAAAACTACAGCAAAAGGCTGGAAGACCTGTTGGAGAAATTTTCAAGAACTTCAATTTATTCATTTACGGAGGTGTCAATTTTGAACCTTATCGAGCCAAATTTGAAAACTTAATTGGTAGAAAAGTAGATAGTATAGAGCTTTTTCCAGCTTCCGAAGGATTTTTTGCCTACCAAGATTCCCAAAAAGAAAAGGGAATGTTGCTATTGTTGAATTCTGGTATTTTTTATGAATTTATTAAAAGTGAAGATTTTTTTAACGAAAATCCAAAACGCTACACGATTGGCGAAGTAGAACTTGGGGTAAATTATGTGTTGATTATTTCTACCAATGCTGGACTTTGGGGTTATAATATTGGCGATACTGTTCAATTTACCTCTTTAAAACCATATCGCGTGATTGTTTCGGGACGCATTAAACATTATATTTCTGCTTTTGGAGAGCATGTTATTGGTAAGGAAGTCGAATGTGCTTTACAGGAAGCAATGGAAGGAACAACGGTTAGAGTTAATGAATTTACAGTTGCACCACAGATTACACCTGCCGAAGGATTGCCTTATCACGAATGGTTCATAGAATTTGAAAACGAACCAGAGGATTTTCAAACTTTTGCGGAAGCGCTAGACAATGCGATGCGAAAACAAAACATTTATTATGATGACTTGATCGTTGGTCATGTTTTGAGAAAATTAGTGATAACCAAAGTGGCTAAAAACGGTTTTCAGGAATACATGAAATCAATAGGGAAGTTGGGTGGCCAAAATAAAATTCCAAGACTTTCGAATGATCGGAAAATTGCATCAGCGTTAAAAGTAAATTAGTTATTAAAAAAGATAGCATAATGAAAATTTCAGTAGCACAGACAAGGCCAATTAAAGGAAATATTTCTGCAAATATTGATGCACATAAAAAATTAATTCAGCTCGCTATCTCAAACAAAGCTGATGCTATCTTTTTTCCAGAACTTTCTATAACTGGTTATGAGCCTGAATTAGTTAAGGATTTAGCAACCAATCAAGATGATCCAATATTTGATGATTTTCAAAAAATAAGCGACGAAAATAAAATCACAATTGGAATTGGTGTGCCCACAAATACAAGTTTAGGGATACAAATAAGCATGATTATTTTTCAACCAAATCAGGCACGGCAAACGTATTCAAAACAAAAATTGCATTCTGATGAATTCCCTTATTTTATCGCAGGAGATAAGCAAATTATATTGGGAGTGAACAATAAAAATATCGGTCTTTCAATCTGTTATGAAAGTATGCAATTCGATCATGCTGAACATGCCACCAGTCTTGGCGCAGATATTTATTTGGTAAGTGTTGCCAAAACTCAAGAAGGCGTCAATAATGCAGAATCTCATTATCCATTAATTGCAACAAAATTCGGAATGCCAATTTTAATGTCTAATTGTGTTGGTTTCTGCGACAATTTTGAAAGTGTTGGACAAAGTGCCGTTTGGTCAAAAGATGGGCAATTATTGAATCAACTTGATGACCAACTTGAAGGAATTCTAATTTTCGACACCGAATCAGAAGAAGTTATTAAACAGACATTATAGAATTAAATTACCATTAATTTAAGGCTCAACAATTCCCAATTGTGCAGATTTTACCTTTTATTTTCCTATCTTCGTTAACAGAAAATACTCTAAGTTTCCTATATTTTTTCAAGGAAATGAGAGTTATTTATAAGTACTATGAGATAGGATTTCAAACCATTGTAGTTTCAAAATGAAGCATGAAGTTTGAATACTATTCCTTTTGTACTTATTAATTTAAAAGATTAAAAAAGTAATAAAAATGAAAGACGCAAAAAACATATCCAGATCCAGAGCACACGAATCATCGGCAGCAATTGAAAAAATGTACATCACAATGCGCCATCTTTTTAATAGAGGTTTTTACAAACCAATGGGAGTTTCCGGAGATACTTTGAGAGAAGCTCTATTAGCATTAAGACCCGAAATTTATGGAAATATTGCCGAAGAAAAGGTAGAACTAAATGGACTTTTGTACGTAATTGAACGCCTTCCAATTGGAATCGAAGAGTGCCGTTTTATTAATTTAACTTCGGATGAAGGGTATTCTAAATCTCATTTTAAAGCCATTGTTCCGCCAAAAAGACGCCGTAATTGCTACCGAATTGATGAGGAGCAAATGAATGTTGAAATTACCAGAGGACGCTCTGATATTTATGATATTTTAACGCATTTGACATTTATTTTTATTGAATCACATAAAATAAAAAACAGAGTTTTACAGGATGATGGGGGAGAAGTTTCCAGAGATTGGATTAAACTTGAAATGGCAGTTTCGCAAAGTAAAAAACTGACATTAATAGAAAAAGAAAAAGCCATTTCTCATGCTGCCAATATTTTAGCAAGAACCTTCGAAGAAGTTTTGAATATTTATGATGCTTTTGGAACAGAAACTGCTCCGGATCGATTCTTGCATGTAATTTATTGGCTGGGAAAATTAGCTATTGAAGAAGTTATTGATAACACTAAAAGAACCATTACTTTCAGCCCAGTTTTGAGAGAACGTTTAGGGCATCATATTCACGGCGAAATTTGGGCAAATAACATTAAGGAAGTTCTACAAGCAAATGACTTATTAGACAGGCCTATTCATGTAATTAGTGCCAATATGCATTCGGTGATGAATTCAATTTTTGCTACGCCTCATTTAAAAACGAAATTCAAAGACAAATCCGATTTCTTTATTTATGAAGAGTTGAGTAAATCCGGAGCTAATGAAGTTCGTAGTCAGGTAGAAGCTTTGGCTCTGAAACAAGGAATGATTTTTTTACCAGATTCATCAGGGACTAATATTGATGTTCAAATTTTTGATACAGCCAAAATAGATTGGTCCAAAACTGCTTTCCCAAAAGCTAAATTTGGAGATAAAAAACCAGTACTTATTGTTATGGATTATGCTTTTGGCGAGCAAGCCTACGAAACAATAGACGAATTGCTAAGACCTTATAAAAAAGAAATTCTGCTACAAGTCGAATCGGTTTCAATTATGGGAAAAGCAGGAATTCTCGCAGGAGGAAAGGGAGACATTATGATTCCGAATGCCCACATCAACGAGGGAACAGCTGATAATTATTTCTTCAAAAATGAATTGACTCCTGAAATGTTTGAAGGTAATGATATTGATGTGTATGCTGGTCCAATGGTTACAGTCCTTGGAACATCTTTACAAAATAAAGATTTACTAAAGTTTTTTCATGAATCTACTTGGGGTGTTATAGGACTAGAAATGGAAGGTTCCTATTACCAAAAAGCGATTCAGGCAGCGTCTAAAATCAGAAAAAGCGTTCCTTATGACATCAAAGTCAGATATGCTTATTACGCATCAGATAATCCATTAGAAACAGGAAGCACTTTGGCTTCCGGAGGACTGGGAACAACAGGTGTAAAACCAACATATCTGATTACAATTAAGATTTTGGAACAAATTTTTAATATGATATAAAGTTTGCAGAGTGTAATGGCTATGTATTGAGATAGATTAAAAAAATAAAATATTTAATTGTTAATCATTTTTGCTTAAAATTAAAAGGTAAAATATTTTAGTACATTTGCGACCATTACAAAATTTTAAGTAAATGATGAATTTTGCATATTTTGCACTTTGGAAATAATGCCAAAAATGTGAAGTAAAAAATTCATACTCCGACTGAAATAACCAATAGGAGTAATCATATTCTGCTTAAAAAGCAACTATTATTTATGAAAAGAATACTTATTACTGGTGCTGCAGGATTTTTAGGATCTCATTTGTGTGACCGTTTTATAAAAGAAGGTTATCATGTAATTGGAATGGATAACCTCATTACTGGAGATTTAAAAAATATAGAACATTTATTCAAATTACAGCATTTTGAGTTTTATCATCATGATATAACCAAGTTTGTACATGTTCCAGGAAAGTTAGATTATATCCTGCATTTTGCATCGCCAGCAAGTCCTATTGATTATTTGAAAATTCCAATTCAAACCTTAAAAGTAGGTTCGCTTGGGACACATAATCTTTTAGGTTTGGCTAGAACTAAAAAAGCCAGAATTCTTATTGCTTCAACATCTGAGGTTTATGGAGATCCATTGGTTCATCCACAAACAGAGGAATATTATGGAAATGTTAATACTATTGGACCACGAGGAGTGTATGACGAAGCCAAACGTTTTCAGGAATCGATAACAATGGCGTATCATACTTTTCACGGTGTAGAAACTAGAATTGTTCGAATTTTTAATACTTACGGACCAAGAATGCGACTCAATGATGGTCGTGTTATTCCTGCTTTTATTGGACAAGCTCTTCGTGGCGAAGACTTGACTATTTTTGGCGACGGAATGCAAACGCGTTCATTCTGTTATGTTGATGATCAGGTAGAAGGAATTTTCAGGTTATTGCATTCAGATTATGTGTATCCGGTAAATATTGGAAATCCTGACGAAATCACGATTAAGGATTTTGCTGAGGAGATTATTAAATTGACAGGAACAAATCAAAAGGTAGTTTATCACCCTTTACCAATAAACGATCCTATGCAGCGCCAACCTGATACCACTAAAGCAAAAGAATTATTAGGCTGGGAAGCCAAAGTAAGCCGTGCCGAGGGAATGAAAATTACATATGATTATTTTAAATCTTTATCCAAAGATGAATTATCCAAGGAAGATCATAAAGATTTTTCAAAGTACATTTTTTAGTGAAAACCAAAACAGGAAGATATTCAGGATATATTAGACCTTTTTCACGCCTATTAGATTTGATTATTATCAATTTTTTTACGGCGTATTTTTCTGGTGTTCCTATTTTTCAAAATTTTTATGCTTTTTTCATTAGTTCCGCGTGGTTAATTATTGCTGCTTATTTGGGATTTTATGAGGTTTACCGTTATACGAAAGTAATTTCTATTTTAAATTGTACTCTAAAACAAGCCATTGCTTTTACAGTATGTTGTTTTGCATTCGCCTTTTTTTACACTCAAAAGTACAGTTTGATTGAAATTATTAAGTTTACATCACTATCTGTTACGCTTATACTCATTTTTAAATTGTTTATTTATTTCTTTTTGAGAAGATTCCGAATTCTGTTTGGAGGAAATTCAAGAAGTGTAGTACTTGTAGGAGAAGATAAAAGTGTTGATCCGTTGAAGCATTTTTTTGAAGAGAATCCCGATTATGGATATAGATTGGTTAAAGTATTTAATTTGGATCATCATGATACAATTTACATCAAAGAAATTTTTTCTTTTATTGTAGATCATAACATTGACGAAATTTATTGTTCAATGGAAGATTTGTCATCTAAACAGGTAGAAAAATTTATTTCTTTTGCTGATAACAATTTGAAAACACTAAAATTTATCCCAGATCAAAAGCAATTACTTTCTGTAAATACTGTTTTCGAATATTATGATTATATACCAGTCATTTCGCTCAGAAACATATCTCTTGATGATTCTGTAAATAAAATTATAAAACGTTTTTTTGATATTGTTTTTTCTTTAGTAATTATAATTGGCTTATTATCTTGGTTAATACCTGTTTTAGGAATTATAATAAGATTAGATTCCAAAGGGCCACTATTTTTTGTACAAAAAAGACATGGTTTGAATAATCAGGTATTTAATTGTTTTAAGTTTAGATCGATGAAGGTTAATGATCGCGCAGATATTGAATTGGTTTCTAAAAATGATACCCGAATAACAAGAGTAGGCAAATTTATCCGCAAAACAAGTATTGATGAATTGCCACAATTTTTTAATGTTTTACTTGGAGATATGTCAGTTGTAGGACCAAGGCCTCTTATGTTAAGTGTTGGTAATTTATATGCGGTTAAAGTAAATAAATTTTTGGTGCGCCATTTTGTAAAACCAGGAATCACTGGTTTGGCTCAGACCAAAGGTTTCCGTGGAGAAGTTGAAACAGATAAAGACATTATAAACAGAGTACGATATGATATTTTTTATATCGAAAAATGGTCGTTATTGTTAGATCTTAAAATCATTTTCAACACGATTTATATTACTTTAAAAGGAGACGAAAAAGCATATTAGTATGGAGACATCTTTAGTATCTATAATTACGCCTTCTTTCAACTCTGAAAAATTCATTGCAGAAACAATTCAATCGGTTCAAAATCAAACTCATCAAAATTGGGAAATGATTATTGTTGACGATTGTTCAACAGATCAAACGGTTTCAATTATCGAAGATTTTGTAATTAGAGATAGTAGAATTAGACTTTTCAAACTCGAAAAGAATTCAGGCGCTGGCATTGCCAGAGAATTGGCTTTGTCAAAAGCAAATGGTGATTATATTTCTTTTCTGGACGCTGATGATTTATGGAAACCTTTAAAACTCGAAAAGCAGCTTCAATTTCTAAAAGACAACAAAACTCACTTTACTTTCTCTTTCTATGATTGTATCAATGAAGAGGGAAATTCATTAAATAAAAGGGTAGAAGCACCACGAAATCTTTCCTATCAACAATTGTTTTTTTGTAATTATGTTGGTAATCTAACCGGTATTTATGAGACGAAATATTTTGGAAAAATAGCTATTTCATCTACTCGAAAACGCCAGGATTGGGTGGTTTGGCTTACTATTTTAAAAAAAATAAAAATAGCAAAGCCAGTTCCTGAAAGTTTAGCTTTTTATCGCATTCGTGACAATTCATTATCTGCATCTAAAACCAATTTGTTAAAACACAATTTTGCGGTTTATCGAACATTTCATGGTTATAATTTGTTTGCTTCTTTGTTTATAATGATTGGATTTTTATTTACACAATTATTGATAAAACCTCGATATATAAAGAATATTTAACGATCATTCTTATAACCAATTTTTGTTCTTGGTTTTTCATCTTCTTTTTTCTCGATCAATTCATCCAGATAGGAAAA
>NZ_DATIDY010000245.1:0-14086 GCF_035456085.1 Flavobacterium sp. | reverse complement strand
CTTATCAATCCTCACATTAACTTCAACGGAAATGCCGAAGAAGCATTCAATTTTTACAGATCAGTATTTGGTGGAGAGTTCGCAAACATTGTACGTTTTAAAGATATCTCCAGCACTGAAACTCCAATTTCTGAAAAAGAGGCAGATAAGCTGATGCACATTGCTTTGCCTATTGGCAAAAATATTCTAATGGGCAATGACGTTCCAGAAAGTATGGGTCGGGTAAATGAAAGTGAAAACAGATCCAAAATTGCCATTAACACCTCCACTCGTGAAGAAGCCGATAAAATCTTTAACGGACTCTCAGCAGGCGGCGCTGTTGAAGTTCCTATTGAAGACAGCCCTTGGGGTTCCTATTTTGGGATGTTTAGAGATAAATACGGCATTGAATGGATGGTGGATTATAATCCAAATTTCGTTATTGAAGAGTAAAATGAAATGTTCTTAAAAAACAATCAAATATACATACAAGTCTGTCTGTATATTTGATTGTTAACTATTAAAAAGTCTCTCCGGCATTAAGATAAAATGCTTTAGAATGACGACCCCAGGCATAATTAAATACGAAATTCGTACGGGAAGCTTTATCAATTAAAATTCGTAATCCTACACCGCAAGAAGGCTGGATATACTGAAATATTCTTATGTCTCTGTCTTTATCACTTGTTGAAGTAAAATTAGCAAACACTGTTCCGCTTATCAATTGATTGCAAGTAATTGGAAAACGATATTCCGATTCAAAATAAGCAATATTTTGTCCTCTGAATAATCCTTGAGTATACCCTTTTCCGCCTCTGCTGCTCGGATCCCAGCCGATAGAAGGTAAGTTTAGATAAGGTAAGTCTCCACTAATCAAAAACTGGCCATACGCCCAAAAAGCCAGTACATGTTGTAAATTTCTTTTACTTAAAGGCAGATAGTAATTGTATTCTGTGTACAGCACCGTACTTGTTGCCTGATTATTCATAAATGATGGATTTACTCGATAATTAATATTTCCATACCATCCATGATTAGCGTTTACCTGATTATCACGCGAGTCGTAAACGAGGTTAAAGCTTAGTCCATCAACATAATACTTGGTGTCATTATAACCATGCTTCTGGCTGTATAAATAATGTGCAGTGTATTGCCCTTTTGCAATATCTAAATAAGAATCATTAATGTCACTATAGCCATCCAAATGGATTCCACCACCAATATAAAAATCATTAAAAAAACCATATGACAAGGTCTGATGAAATTTGAAATACTTATAAGTCATTGGTTCCGCTAAGCTCTCTAAATCAAAATCATGATCCCGATATGGAGGAGGAATTATATCAGAGCCTAAACCATAATTATCCTGAGAAAATATATAAAAACGCCAATCTCCTGCAAAATAAAGTTTGTTTTCATTGAGCACCAAATTGTTCTTTGCATTAATCAATAACTGATGTTTAGTAGTATAGGAACCACTAATTGTAGCCGAAGAATATCTGGCACCCTCTTGTTTTGGTTTGAATGTATATTGACCTATTGCACCATACAAAAATCCAGTCGCGGGCTGCGAAGCTATTAAAGGGATCAGGATCAAAAAGTTGCTTTTTGGAGGTTTTGCGAGATGTACTGAATCTTTTTTTCTGAACAAATCTGGAAAATCTTTTATTTTACAAACAGGAACTGTGTCTTGTGTTTGTTGCGCTAAACTAATTGTAGATGAACATAATGAACAAATAATTATAAAAGATTTGATTAATTGTTTAAATTTTTTACAACTATTCTTGTATTTAGTATATCCGTTATTCACCATCACCTATATCTAAAAGTTTTAGAACCTTTTTTGAGAAATGCAAATTTATAATTTTTGAAAAAATAAAGTAGGTTTTTTAGGAAATCAATTGAAAAATAATCCATCGATGAACTGCAAATTTTTTCCACAATGAATAAAATAGTTCTGATAAAGCTTTCAATTAAGCCAGCCAAAAAACATAAGTTAGTATTGCTCTTCTTATATTTGTGACATTAAATGATAATTAAAAATCCCAAAATTGAGTATTTAAAAGAATCTCTTTTTTTGAATAATATAATAAAGAAAATGACAAGAATTGCTTTAATAACAGGTGCAACTTCAGGAATAGGAAAAGCAACAGCAATTAAATTTGCAGAAAACGGATATAATTTAATACTATGCGGACGCCGTTCTGAAAAGCTGGATGAATTGAAAAATAAATTATCAAAAAATGTAAAAGTCCACACTTTGATATTTGATGTTCGCGATAGGAAAGAGGTGGAGTTTCATTTAGATTCGTTGCCAACAGAGTGGAAAAATGTTGACATCTTAATAAATAGCGCCGGAAATGCCCATGGACTTTCTACCATTGACAATGGTGATGTTGATGATTGGGACGCGATGATTGACGGAAACGTAAAAGGTTTGTTATACGTTTCAAAAGCCGTAATTCCGCAAATGGTGGAAAGAAAAAAAGGGCATATTATTAATCTAAGTTCAGTTGCCGGAAAACAAACCTATGCCAACGGAGCGGTTTATTGTGCCTCTAAAAAAGCCGTCGAAGCAATTAGCGAAGGCATGCGCCTCGACCTGACTGAGCATGGCATTAAAATTACCAATATCGCACCAGGCGCCGTAGCAACCGAATTTTCAGAAGTGAGATTCAAAGGTGATAAAGAAAGAGCCCAAAAAGTCTATGAAGGCTACGAAGCTTTATTGCCAGAAGATATAGCTGATCTAATATTTTATACAATAAATGCTCCCGATAGAGTGACAATAGCAGATGTGACTGTTTATTCTAAAGCGCAATCGGCACCAACAATGATCTACAAAAAATAGCCTCTTTTTAGGAGATGAAGTGTAAAAAAAGCAATATTTCCGAATAATTATGTAACAGTTAATCCCATAAATTCTTCCATTTTTACAAAAACAAGAATTTATGGAAAAATTGATTATAGTATTCGGAATTATTGCACTTACGCTATGTTCCTGTAAAAATGAAAATAACAAAATTCAATCTGAAAAAAATACCACTGCTAAAAAAAATCCAGCGCGAATAAAACCAAAAGATGTTTCCTATACTTTAGAAAACGCTAAAGAATGGTTAAAAAACCACAAAGATGTAAAGGATTTATCAGTAGTTCTTGCTGTTAACCGAACAGACAAAAATAATTTTGCCAAATTAGATTCTGTTGTTATACCAAAAGATCTCAGCGGGGATGTGGTATTTTATCTGCCTTTTCCTTTGGAGGTTACATCTTTACAGGCCGTCGATAAAATTATTTTATTCTCATATTCAACTCAAACTTTTGGAATATATGAAAATGGTATTTTGATGCGTTCTGGTCCAACTAATATGGGCAGAAAAAAAGATCCAACGCCTACTGGTTTATTCTTCACAAATTGGAAGGCCGAAGAAACAACAAGCACATTCAACGACGAATGGAACCTGAAATGGAATTTTAATGTAGAAAATAAAAAAGGTGTTGGCTTTCATCAATACGAATTACCAGGTTATCCGGCTTCACATTCCTGCATGCGATTACAGGAAGATGATGCCAAATTTCTCTATAATTGGGCAGATCAATGGGTTTTGGAAAATGATGAGAACATAAAATTCTATGGAACGCCGGTGATCGTTTTTGGTACTTATAATTTTGATGCGCCCAAACCTTGGCTGCAACTGGTTAACGATCCGAAAGCGTTGAATATTTCTGAAGATGAAATAAAAGAAATCATTGCGCCTTACTTAAATAAAATCATTCACGAACAGGAAAAAAGAAAAATTGGCGAACAGTCAAAAATTGAAGTTGCAAAAACTTCATAATTCGAATTTATATGGTTGAAAATCAGTATTTTTTTGTTTTAAAATATCTTTTTTTTGCTTTTAAAAGTGGCTTTTTTTTTATAAAAAAACAATCAATACTTATTTCAACAATTATTTCAAATCACTTATGGATTTTGTAACAAGGGAAAGTAGGAATTTCCTATCTTCGATTTCGCTAGTGAAAAATAATTTTTAACAAACTATTTAATAACTAGCTAGTTACAGTTCGAATTTTAAAATAATAAAGTGATGAGAAAGTTAATTTTTTTGATTGTATTAGCTATTAATGCAATTTGCTACGCCCAAAATGAAGTTCCACAACGTGAACCATTTACATTGAATCTTGTTGTTAACAATAATGAGCCATATGTTATGGAGCTTAAAAAAGGAGATTATTTTGTAAATAAAAAAGTGCTGCAAATCTATTCTTCAGAAAAGTTAAATGTTGAGGTTGAATTTAAAAATGACAGCATTTATTCAATGAAAGTGGTTAAGAATATTGTAAATCCGAAAAACACCATCATTGTTGAGTTGAAGCAAGATGTAAAAGATCAAAAAAGTTTAGGATCAACCTTAAGTGTTAAAAATCCATTTGACAAAAAACTAAATTATAATGCTGTAATGTTTATTGTTGGGGTCAATAAATGGATACCAACTGAAGTAACTCCAGTCGCTCCAAATGAAACACATTTTGAAAAGTGGGATGATGTGTTAGTGACTTTGGTATTAGATAAATGGAAACTTGAAAAATGAAAATAATAATAAAAAACAAAAAGAGCATTTCAAAATTAAATTGAAATGCTCTTTTTTTTTGTGATTGGTGCTTACTTGATTCCTCAATAATTAAATGATCGAATACACACGCCCAAAAATTATTTTAAATTGGAATATTAAAAGTAATTCTGGTTCCTTCATTTGGAATAGAATTGAAGAAAACACGGCCATTAATGTATTGAATTCGCTCTTTCATAAATAACATTCCCATTCCGGATTCACTGTTTCTCTTTTTTTCTACGGCATTGATATCAAAACCTTTTCCGTTGTCGTCTACGATGATGCTCAAAAGTGTTGCGCTATGGGAAAGTTGCACGATAATATGTGTAGAGTCGGCGTATTTGATGGCGTTGTTGATGGCTTCCTGCGTTAATCGGTAAATGTTTATTTCGATTAAAGAATCCAAACGAGCGTTGAAATCGGTTTTGTTGTAAAATAAAATGTTCTTTCCAGTGAGTTTAGAAAGTTCCTGAGTGAGCTTGGTAAGAGCAGAATTGATGCCGTGATCGCTCAATTCCGGAGGCATCAAATTGAAAGTAGCGGTACGCACACCTTTGATGATGTCAAGTGATAGTTTTTTTAAATATTCTACTTTTATCGTTGCTTTTTCTTTGTCATTTAGGTCTATACTTTCTAGACTGAATTTTAATCCAGTCAGCATTTGTCCAATTCCGTCATGAATTTCGCGGGCAATTCTATTTTGTTCGTTTTCTTGATTTTCAACAATTTTACTCGAAATTATTTTTTGTTGGTTTAATTTATCGGCGATATTGGCAGCGTTCAAACGTTCTACTTCCTGAACCGCTTTTTTGCGTTCGGTGATATCGAAACAAATGATTAGAAGTTCAGATTCGTCTTTTTTGATAGTTACAGGAATCATCGATAAATCTAACCAAAGCGATTGCTCGTTTCGGGTGGTAATGTTCAATTCGCCTTGCCAACCTCTGCGATTGTTTTGAAGTACGATTCGGTCAATGAAAAGTTGTTCTTTTTCGTCGGCAGTTAAGGCTTCGCCAAATTTGGTTTCGGTATTGAACGGATTATATTGCAGCAGTTTTGCAAATTTTTCGCCAATATGAATAATCGTTCCATCGGTTGCGATTCGACAATAGAGTAGGGTATTCTCCATCGCATAATTGAGCGATTTTAATTCTTTGACCGAGTTTTCCTTAGCTTCGCTGATGATTTCAGTGTCTTGCGCTAGTTTTAAAGCTTTTCTTTCTGAGGCTAATAAATTTGAAATAAGTGTCTCGATTTTTTTGGTAGTAGGTTTGAAAATGAATAAAAATTCCAATAATAAAACCAATAAAGTAAAGCCAAGAAGAATATATTCGGTTTTGCGTTGAAGTGTTACTTTTTCTAGTGCTTCGGCATCATATTCGCTAACAATTTGATTCATTTCTAAAAGGAAAATACTTTCATTGGCTAATAATTTTTGAACCAATTTTATATTTTCCTGTTCGTTGATATTTTGTTTTTTATTGGCTAAAAAAGTATTGGTAACAGCAATAATGGTGTCAAAATTGGGTTTTATTTTTTCAAAATATTGAGTTATAATTTGGTTTTTTTCTTTTGGAAAACCTAAGCGTTCATTGCCATTTACTAATAAATTATGATTAGATTTCCATTGAGAAATGATTTTGGTAATCTTGTCAATCTGCTCTTTTTTTTGCAAAGAATCTGTAATGAAATGGAGGACCAAAACTTCTTTTGTCAATTTTTGGCTAAGCATTCGTTGTTTTCCAGAAGTATTGATTATTCGGGAATCGCTAAGTTGTCTGTAAAGATTGTATTGAATAAGTAGTTGACTCAATATTACTGTTGCAGCAATCGTAATTAAGGCAAAGATGTATAATCGCCTTAATTTTTTGAACGAAATTTTATCAAAAGAGTTTTTGAAGTTTTTTTTCATAGAAGAAAGGGAATCATTCGTTTTTTTTGCCCTGAATTACACAAATTAAAATTGGTTTACTAATTTCCACGAATTTTTTTAATACTTACTAATTAGTGCAAATTAGTGTAATTCGTGACTAAATAATTATATGCCCAAAGCATCTTTTATCAATTGAAGATTTTCTGGAGTGTAGTTAATTTTTAAGGCTGCCTGATGTCCTTTGTCTGACATTTTATTCCAGGTTTTCAAGATGATGTTTTTTAATTTTTCTTCATCATGTTTAAGGACGAATGGTTCCAAATAAAATTCTAAAAAAACCAAACAAATTACATCTTCCAACAGCTGCGTTTCATGGTCTTTTTTAAGTAATTTTTTTTCGATCAAAAAAGATACACGATCAATAAAAGCATCTTCGTATCCTGCTTTTTTTAAGATTTCGGCAGTAGTTTTGGCGTGGAATTTTTTTAAATCCTCTCTCCATTTTAAATAACCAACGCGGTCCATTGGATAGGATTCTCGGGCAACTTTCCAGCGGCAAATATGTTGTGCTTTGGCTGCAATTTGAACTTCTTCTGAAGCATTTGGTTCAAAGTCCATTAACCTTTCATACATTCTATCCGAATATAATAATTCCTTTGGATAGGTTATTCCTTGATATATTTCACTGTTTGGATCTGCTTCGTTTTCAGCGTCAATCCACGCGCTGGCGTTTAAAAAAGGTATTGTTTTCATTTGAAAAAGTATAGATTTGTTTGTGGCAACTAATACCGTTTATGTTTTGAAAAAGTGTAATAAAAAACTATTGTTTTTTATTACACCATTAAGAAATTAAGGTTCATTAAGCTTAATTTTCTTTATCTCTTAATGGAAAATAAATTTTTAAACAGTATTTGTGTCGCACTTAATATGCTTATTTCAAAGATACATACATTAATCTAAAAAGCCAACGAATACTTCGTCTCCTTCTATTTTTACTGGATAAGTTGCAATTTTATAATCGTCTCCATTTAGATTAGAACCATCAACTAATGAAAATGTTTTTTTGTGCATTGGGCAGGCAATTTTCGGGATTCCATCTGCGGAACCAGTCATTCCTCTGGATAAAACCATTTCCAGTTTGTGGGGGCAAGCATTTTGACAAGCATACCATTCATTTCTTCTTTCGAAATTGAAAACAGCGATTTGTTTGGTTTTGTATTTAATGCAACCACCTCTGTTGCTTGGAAAATCGCTAATGCTTCCAGCTTTGAACCAAATTTTTACATCATTTAAATTTACGGTTTCGTATTGGCTTAATAGTTCTTCCATGGGGTTTTGTTTTTGTTTTTTACTATTACGCGAAGATTCGCAAAGTTAGCGCGAAGTGACGCGAAGTTTATTTATACTGTCTGATATCTGTGTATACATGAAAAAATCTTTGTGAATCTCTGTGTTTGCTCTGCGAATCTTTGCGTAATAATCATTTTTTAATTCGTGCTAATTCGTAAAATTGTTTCGTATGTTCGCTATTTTGGGTCGTGTTTTACCAAGGTCTTGGCATTTTTTGATCTCTTAGCGGTACATATTCAATATTATCGTCTTTCTCATCCGTATTCACAAAATGGCTGAAACGTTTTTTCAATCTTGGTTTTTCCAGAACTTGTTTCCATTCACACTCAAAAGTGCCAACTAGTGATTCCATTTCGGTTTCTAATGCTTCGCAGATTCCTAAACGGTCAAAGATGATGACTTCTTTTAAGTAATCTATCCCGCCTTCTAGTTTTTCTAACCAAGGTGCGGTTCTAACCAATGGACCAGCAGTTCTGATGTAATACATTAAGAAACGGTCTAAATATTTGATAACAGTAGCTTTGTCGATTTTTTCGGCTAATAATACAGCGTGTTTAGGATTGGCACCACCGTTTCCGCAGATGTAAAGATTCCAGCCGCCTTCTACTGCGATTAATCCAAAATCTTTTCCTCTTGCCTCAGCACATTCTCTGATGCAAGCAGAAACACCACCTTTTATTTTGTGAGGAGCACGAATTCCTTTGTAACGATTTTCAAGTTCAATGGCGAAACCAGCGCTATCGTCCATTCCGTAACGACACCAAGTATTTCCAACGCAGCTTTTTACAGCTCTTAATGATTTGCCATAAGCATGTCCGCTTTCAAAACCATGTTCGATTAATATTCTCCAAATTTGTGGTAAATCATCTAAGTGAGCTCCAAATAAATCTACTCGTTGCGCTCCGGTAATTTTAGTATATAAATCAAATTGTTTGGCAACTTCTCCAATTACAATCAGTTTTTCTGGAGTGATTTCGCCACCGGCAACTCTTGGTACAACTGAATATGTTCCGTTTCTTTGAATATTAGCAAGGAATCGGTCATTGGTGTCTTGAGTAGTAACGTGTTTGTTAGCTGTGTCGTTGTAAATACTAGAGAAAATTGAAGCAACCACTGGTTTACAAACTTCGCAGCCATCACCATTTCCATGATGGTCAATAACTTCATAAAAGTTGGTGTATTTGTTTATTTTGACAATATCAAATAATTCTTGTCGCGTATAATTGAAATGTTCACAGATAGATTCTTTAATTTCTTTACCAAGAGATTTTTGAGTCGCTTTTACAATATCAACAACCATTGGTTTACAACCTCCACAGCCTGTAGTTGCTTTTGTTAGTTTTACCACATCACCAAGTGTAGTGGCGGTTCCATCTATCAGAGAACAACAAATGGCTCCTTTAGTAACATTTTCGCAAGAACAAATTACAGCTGTATCAGGTAAATCAGTTGCGCTTCCAAAGGTTGAAGCTTCACCGCCTCTTGAACCTAAAATCAAATCTTCTGGGTTTGCCGGTAAAGCCAATGCATTGTTGTAAATTTGAAACAAGCCATTGTAATCAGATGAATCACCCACTAGAATTCCCCCTAAAAGTGTTTTTCCATCTTTGGTTACATTGATTCTTTTATAAATACCACTGAATTTATTTTCGTAAACAATTGCGGTGACATTTTCATTTTCAACAAAAGGATCACCAAAACTCGCAACTTCAACTCCAATTAATTTCAATTGAGTAGACATATCGATGGTTTCTCTCATCGTTTTATCTCCTTTGAGAATTTGTTCGGCAGCTACATCGGCCATTTCGTAGCCGGGAGCTACAAGTCCGTAAATCATTCCGTTGTAAAGAGCAACTTCTCCAATAGCATATATGTAAGGATCCGATGTTAACATTTGATTGTTCACAAGAACGCCACCACGCTCACCAACTTCCAACCCTGAAACCCTAGCCAGTTCATCGCGTGGTTTGATTCCTGCTGATATCACCAACATATCCACCTTTAAAAATTCGTCATTTGCAAACATCATTCCTTTTATACTTTCGTCGCCATCTATGTATTGAGTGGCTTTGTTAAGATGGATTCCGATGTTGAGTTCTTCAATTTTAGATTGCAACATATTGCTCGCGCTTTGATCTAATTGTCTTGGCATCAAGCGTGGTGCAAATTCCACAACATGAGCATTAAGATCCAAATCACGAACTGCTTTGGCTGCTTCCAGTCCTAATAAACCGCCACCGAGAACCGCTGCTTCAGTAGCACCGTTGGCTTTTATTTTTTTGGCGTAGCTCATAATAGCATCTAAATCTTCTATGGTTCTGTATACAAAAACACCTTCTTTTTCTACTCCTTTGATTGGAGGAACAAAAGCAGATGAACCCGTAGCCAAAACTAAGTAGTCATACGCATATGTTTTATCTAAGTGTGTACTTATTGTTTTGTTTTCTTTGTCAATTTTTAAAACTAACTCAGATGTATTTAATGTAATATTATTTTCTTTATACCATTCTGCCGTTGAAAGTGACAGATCATCAGCGCTTTTGCCAGCAAAGTATTCACTTAGGTGAACACGGTCATAAGCGCGTCTTGACTCTTCTCCAAATACTGTAATTTGATAATTTTCTTGTCCTGTTTTCGAAACGAATTTCTCGCAAAACTTATAACCAACCATGCCGTTTCCGACTACTATTACATTAATCATAACTGTTTAATTAAGTATTACTACGCAAATATACGTATTAATACTTAATTTAAATACTTAATTTTATTTTTTTTCTAAAATAGAATGATTTTTAATAGTGAAGCAACAATTGCTGAATAAATGAAAAGTTTATTTGGGTGTGACCTCGTTTCACAACTTGTTGGTTATTAGTGTATATTGTAGCAACGAGGTCAGGCTGTCCGCTGTATCTTTTCTTTTTTAAAGGGAAAAAAGAAAAGGATGCCGCTTCCATCCTTCACACAAAAAGAGTATAGAAAAGTGTTTTTTATAGATTTAACACGTATGAAGTACTTATGAAAACTAAGTAGGTTTTGATGTTGATTATGTATTAACCAAAAAACCTTGTCATGTTGACATTGAGGTACAGTTTAAGTAATGCTAATTATTTATTTAATCCTTTTTGTTCATTCTCTTTTACTTTATACATAACAATACGCTCGATAAGATCAAATGGAATTGGGGTGTCTAACGGAAATTGTACTGATCCTTTTCCTTGTTTATACTTTGAAAGTTCATTGCTAAATTCGGAATGTGCTGATGGAGTAGCATAAAGACCAATATGCTTTTTGAAAGCGGCGAAGTAAACCAGTGGTTTTCCATTTGCTTTGTAAGCAGGCATACCATACGAAATACTTTCAACAGCATTTGGAGCGCTGTTTAAAATGATATTTCGAACCTTTTTTAATTTCAATTGCACCTCTTTTGGGAAGGCAAAAATGTATTCATCAACGGTTTTGAAATTATTTTCCATGTTATTTTTAATTTATTATTGGTGTACAATTAGCTTTTTTTTTAGAATTAAACATATGTTATTTTTTTTCAATCCTCTCTGATTTTGCATCTTCAAAGTTTATAGAACCTTCAACATTCTTATCAAAAGCTTTTACAAATCCATTTCTTAGTACATTAATAATGGCAGTCCATGTAAATTTTTCGCCGCCGTTTACAGTTCCTTTCAATGGTATTTTAGTAGCCAAACGATCTTTAGGATGATTTTTTATTACACTAACGCCAGTTCCAACAATAAGTTCCCATATTCTTTTAAAGAAAGGACGTTTTTTTTCTTTTTCAGTATCAGGTGTCAAATCGATGATTTTAATATTTTCCAAAACGGGTTTGAGATAACCATTATATTTTCCATCATCCATAGCCAATTCTGTGGATAAGTATAACTGTCCTCGCTTAAAAGTGAAATTAGCATAGGCATCAGTAAAATCTTTTAAGTAAGTGAGATCCATTCGCTCGAGTTCCAGATTGAAATCAAAATCGGGAGTTTCTTTAAGAGCATTCAATTTAGCATTGCTTTTGATTTTTCCATTTCCACTAGTATGAGCTGTTAACTGTATTGTCGAAGGAAGTTTATTATTGTGATCTTCAACATTTCTAAGGTTTTTGGCTGTAGCATATACTTGTTTTGCGGCCACATCAATTTTTGGTTTTGAGCTAAGGTCAATATAATGTACTTCGCCATCCAATATTTCGACATAATTGATATTTACAGGTGATAATTTTTTTACTGTTTCTATAAAGTCATTGTTTCCTCCAGCTTCTACTTTGCTTCCTTTTTTAATAAAGTTAAGGACTGGTTTTTCTACTGATAATTCAGCTACAATTGCTCCCTTAAATAATGATTTCCATTCTATAGAAATATCTGTTCCCGGAGCACTGAAAAAAGGTAGTGATTTTCCTTTTTCTATTTTCTCAATAACAAGTGTATCGATTCGGTAAGCACCGCGATATAAATGAATTTCAATATTTTTAACACTACCTTTGTAGCCTTTTAAATCTGCCAGTGCTTTATTGACATAATGTAATGCTACTGGCTCTAGTGCAAAATTGATAATTACCAATAATGCTATTATGCTAAGGATAATAATTCCTGTTTTTTTATATGGTTTCATATCTCTTTATTTTTGACATTCTTTTCTTCTGTTTCGGCTTCTTTTATAATTTTATCAGGTAATACAGCTTGGTGTATTTTTGAAATAGTTTTTTTGGAAGAAAAATTGAGAATGATAATGATTAGGCTCGTCATACTTGTAAATCCGTTTGTTAGAATTAGTGGCCAGTCATTTTTTAGAATTCCATAAGTTGTCCATAAAAGCGTACCAGTAAGTAATATAAAATACGTTGTAACTGAAATATGTTCTGTAGACTTTTCTCGGATAATTGTATAGGTCTGAGGAATATTTGCAACAGTAGTAAATATAGCAGCCAATATTCCAATGATATTAGGTTCCATAAGGTTGATTATTAGGCGGGTAACTTCAAATTTAAGTAATTAATAGACTTTGATGTTATATATATTTCTTCGCTAGTTATAAAATTTTGGTCTGTAATTGCTTGCATTAAATTTTATTGTTTTTAAAATTATTCTCGGTTCAATAAATTTTTGTTATACTAAAAATATAAAAGAGTCTTTTATTTTACTGATTGAATGATAGTTATATCTGTTTTTTTATAGGTGGTTTAAAATTTTTGTAACTACATTTATATGTTAAAAAAAGAGTTTGAATGAAAAATTCCGGACTAATGCTATAAGTTTTATCTATTGAAAATAATATTTAAATAAATATTTATATGTTAAATTCGTAGGTAAATTTTAAATAATTAATCTATGGAAAATAACTCAAACCCTAATGCTAATGGAGACGGCAAATGTCCATTTTCAGGAAATGTTTCAAAACAACATGCTGGACCAGGAACAAAAAATACGGATTGGTGGCCAAAACAATTACAAGTAAAAATCCTTAGACAAAATTCTTCTTTATCTAATCCGATGGAAGAAGATTTTAATTACGCTGAGGCTTTCAAAAGTTTAGATTTAAATGCTGTTAAGAATGATCTTCATGCATTGATGACTGATTCTCAAGATTGGTGGCCTGCAGACTTTGGTCATTACGGAGGTTTATTCATTAGAATGGCTTGGCATAGTGCAGGAACTTACCGTGTACATGATGGTAGAGGAGGAGCTGGTGCTGGTCAGCAACGTTTTGCTCCGCTTAACAGTTGGCCAGATAATGTAAGTCTTGATAAAGCCAGAAGACTTTTGTGGCCAATCAAACAAAAATATGGTAAGAAAATCTCCTGGGCAGATTTGATGATATTAACCGGAAATGTAGCTTTGGAGTCAATGGGTTTTAAAACTTTTGGTTTTGCCGGAGGACGCGCAGATGTATGGGAACCAGATGAATCAGTGTATTGGGGTTCTGAAACTACATGGCTTGGTGGAGATGAGCGCTATAAAGATGGATCAGAGGGTGTGCCAAAAGAACATGGAGTATTAGTTTCAGATGATGATGCAGATGGTCATATTCACTCCAGAAATCTGGAAAAACCGCTTGCGGCTGTACAAATGGGACTTATATATGTAAACCCAGAAGGACCTGATGGAAATCCAGATCCTATTGCTGCTGCCAAAGATATAAGAGATACTTTTGGCCGTATGGCAATGAATGATGAAGAAACCGTAGCATTAATTGCTGGTGGACATACTTTTGGTAAAACGCATGGTGCCGCTTCTTCAGATCATGTCGATAAAGAACCGGA
>NZ_DATIDY010000244.1:0-10978 GCF_035456085.1 Flavobacterium sp. | reverse complement strand
AGGAACTTTCTTTGTTTTAGGAGCGCTATGGCTTGTTCCTATTCCAACACTGCAGTTTGATAATGTAAAAGCAAACAGCATAATCATAATCTGCTTTAAAAAGCTCGAAGTTTTAAATTTTCTCATAAGTTTAGTAGGTTTATAACGCAAAAGTACCACTTATAAATTAGAGCGCATAAACTTTATCGATACAAAAAACAATAATAGAAAAAGCTGATCATTCTGCGTCAAAAACTAAAAAATCAAACTTAGATTTAAAGGAAGTAAATGTTCCCTTAATTTATTTTGCAAACCGACAAGGAAAGATTTCAATTACTCATACGAACTCAAAAAAAATCCCATCTAAAATGAAATCACTAGTTTTTGTTAAAACTTTTTCAATATAATTAGAAACATCATCAGTACTTGCAGATGAAGTATGACATTTTTAAGGAATTTTAGTATTTTATTTTGTGAGTTTTTTTGTGTAATATTGTAATCATAATTATACAGACTAGTAATAGAATTAATTGTTAGAAGGGAAGGCAATTAAATTTGTCAAAAGTCAAAAAGCTGCTATTGTGTTTTGCAATAAGCCTGTAATTCTTGTTAAAAATGGTTTTTAGAGCATGGAAAAATTCGGGAAGCAATGGATTTTTCATTTGGTAGTCAATCTGGTAATATATTTGTTTTATTGCTTCTTATGGATAATGATTTTAATTCCAAAAAATCCAAGTCTACATCATGGTGATAGCGGTCTTGGATTTGGCTTATTCACGTTGTTGACTTCTCCATTTTATATTATTTACAATGTTTTTTCAATCGTTTATTCCCGTAAAATTTTGAATAAAAGAATTGGTCTGATAAACAGTATAGGTTTGACAATGTGTTTTTTACATATAATTATTTTTTATTTTTTGACAAATGTTCTGTAATCCCAATAATATTTTTTTATCTCGTCCTAAAACATCAGAGTAAGCTTTATGAAAAGTCATATAAAACTATTTTTAAAATGAAAAAGCATTTTTACGCTTTTGGATTTTTACTAATCATTTCCGGATGTTTAGGTGGAATCATTTTGGATACTCTAATTTTCCTTATTACATTAATTGGAATTGCTTTAGTTCTCATGTCAAGCCAAAAATTGTGGATAAAACTGCTGACAACAATTCTGATTCCTACAACAATTATAATAATTATTTTTCTCCAATTCATGAAAAATCTATGTTAATGCTGTTCCTAATCTTATCAATTCATCTTTTCGCTCTTGTATGTTATGGAATTGATAATTTAAGCCTAAAACTTTTGAAGGAAATCAAAAAGTTAACTAATAAAACAAAAATATAAATATGAAATTATTTTGGAAAATTAATAAAAGCTATTCAATACTATTGTTCTGTATTCTGATTTTTTCCTGTAAAGAATCAAAAAAGGAAATGATTAAAACAAATTCTCATCAAGAAACAGTAAAAACCAAAACAGATTCCATAGCTATTTTTAAAGAAGAGACTCCTGAGACTGAAACTGATTTGTTTCACATTTTATTACCAACTACCTATCGCATATGGGAAAAAGATGATTTAACAAAACAATTAAATTCTGATTGGTTTGAATTATGTGAAGAAGATGGAGATTACTTTATTAAAAAAGCAAAATATACTATTTCGAAAGGATATGATGACTGTGCTGGAACTGAAACAAAATCGATTGACACAGACAGAAAAACACTTTTACTTTTAGAGTATAAAAAGTTAGCTGTCGGAAAGGTGGAGCATTTGAATATTCTCAAACAATTCATTTGGCCGGATGAAGAATCAGAATTGGTTTTCAATAATCAAAAATATTATCTGCGAGCCGAAGGAAAAATAAAAAGCAGCGAGGACAGAACCAATGAAACAGGAGAAAATGAGGTGTGGCATGATGTTGAAGATTATAAATTATTTATAAAAACAGAAACCTCAAAAGAAGAATTATTACTTTTTCAAGAATCCTTTCACGATACATTTGTGAAAGTTATCTTCATTGGAGATCTGGACAAAGATGAAAAACTTGATTTTATTTTTGAAGCGAACAGAGACTATGAAGAACGAAGAGTAATTTTGTTTTTATCTTCTGAAGCCAAGGAAAATAAATTGCTACAAAAAGTATCTGAAATTAGTATTCAATTTGACTGCTAAGTGCGTCTCTGCAATATTAAATTAGGCCTATTGTTCTGCACAAATCCTTAAATTATGTCTTTTGAAATGGAAGAAAACAGGAACGTGAATAAATAAAATTCCATTAACAATGGTTTTGCTTCGGGAGGAGCTTGACAAAATTCAGCAATAACTCATTTTAAACTTAGATATTCATTTAAAACCCAAAAACGACATTCTGTTTTTAACCTATTATTAACAACATGAAAATAACATCTAAAAAATTACTTTTTTTAGTTCTGATTTTTCAACTATTGAGTTGTAATAAATCGAATGAAGAAAAAATTGTCGAAAAAAAACAGGCAAAGAAAATCATTGCGCAATCTAAAATTGCAACCGTAAATGACAGAACTGAACTGACTGATAATTATTCATTTCCCGTTGACACTATTCTAAAAGTTGAAATTCTTTTAACTGGAAATTTTCATGAAGATGAAGTAAGTCAAAACGCAGATAAAAAAAATTGGTTTGGTCTTTTTAAAACCTCAGAAGGGTACAGACTTTCTGAAACCAAAATAATAACAAAACGAGTAAATGACCCAATACTTGATGAAAACGAAAGTGATCAAACAGGCTGGGAAGTGAACACAACAATCAATGATACTTGCATAATTTTAATCGATAAACTTCCATACTTAACGGAAAGAAAAATAACAGTCATTAAAATTCCTGAAACCATTGCTGTGGATGAAAAGTTTAATTTTTCTTTTTCAGGTATTAACTATACTCTGTTTGCGACAGGAGAGAAAAAAAAGGATGGTGAAAATTTAACTTCATATTTAGTATACAATTACAAACTTTATTTAACAGCAAACATAAATGGAAAGAAACAAATAGAACTTATTGTTGCCCAGCCGAGCTTTGACGATTCAATGATTCAAATAATTTTTGCAGGAGATATAGACGGAGATAACAAAATCGACCTAATTATTGACACTTCAAATCATTACAACGTCTCTCGACCAACGCTATATTTATCTAAGCCATGCGAAAATGGAAAAATAATTAAACCTATTGGAATGTTCACAAGCGTTGGGTGTTAGCTAAATTACCTCACTGTCTGCGTGTCAAGCAACTTGTATTAAATAGAAATAAAACACAAACTCTCTCTTAATGACTTATATTTTACTTGGCTTTTTAGGAATAACTATCCTTACGGTTTTCATTCTAAAAAAAATTAAAAAAAGCATTTCGATTTCAGAACTTATTACAGGAATCATTTACGTATTCTCACAAATATTAATACTCTGCGGATTGCAAGTTCATGATAACGAATACTACACCGCAATTGACCCCATTGATATGGAATGTTATGTTCCTTTTGGGGGGAAACATATTATTACTTTAATTTTTTATTATATAGCTTTTAATGTTTCTATTCTATTGATTTGGTTAAGAGGTCATAAATTACCACCATTAGCAAAAGTATTATCGCTCTGCTTTTTTATTATTGGTATAGTCGTCAATTTTTTTGTTTTACTGCAGCTATCAAAACATAATATAGAGGATTTAAATGGTTTTGGCACTCATAATGAATCAGGTGCTTTATTTTTTTTCCTGCCTGCACCAATTATGGGTATATTAATTTCGATATTTCTTACTGCTTATATTGTTAAAGACAAAATGATGACAGCAAATGATAAGACATATTCAAATACGTTTCTTCATAAAATAAATCTGTTTTTAGCTCAAAAAAACAATTTGCCATTATGGAGTATTATTCTACTTATTCCTTTATTGCTGGTCATAACAATAATACTTATTTTATTTGGCCAAGATTCAAATTCTCTGATAAAAGTATTCACAGATACAGCAACCTGGAGATTTTCCCAACACATACATCCTCCTTTTTTAGACCATAAAGGGCATTATCTATGTACCGTTGCAGTATCTGGAAATCCAAAAATTGTTAAGCCGCTACGATTAGGAAAAAGACACGGAAAAACAATAATCGTTAACCGCCAATTGCTTATTGCAAACGCATTTGAGGAAATGGTAGAAAACCTTTCTCCTAGACTGCATCGTGTAATACGTCATAATTATGATAAATATGGATATAATTTATCGAAGAAAATCAACACCGAACAAATGTCTAATTTGACATATATTCTGATGAAACCTTTAGAATGGATATTCCTAATTTGTTTATACCTGTTTTGTGAAAAACCAGAGGAAAGGATTAACAAGCAATACTTAGCATAAATGTATCTCTATATAAAAAACTAAAAACTTAAAAATAAATAATGAAGAACCATTTGGAATTGATGGAATCCTTCCCGCAGATTTAGAAGAAATAAAATAAATAACAATAAGATGTCATACTAATTTCATTTTTTATGCTTTACTGCAAAGAAGAATCAAATAAGCCAAAAACAAAAAATCAAAGACAATCTATTTTAATGAATTAACTTAAAAATACACGAATGAAAAATCCCTTATTACTATTTATTCCGGCATTAATAATATCTTGTAAAGGACAAGATAAAACAGATTTATCTAAATTAAAATTGAATGAATTAATTGAAAATGTAATTGATTTTAATGATGAAGTATTAATTGGAATTGAAACCGTTGAGTATCCTTTTTGTTTATTATTGGAAATTGAAAATTCTGGAAAATACAATTTTGATGGGATTAATCTAGAAGGGCAGAACGTAATCTTTCAAATTAGTTCTGAAAAGTTAAAAACTGATAGTATTACAAGATTTGGTGGCGGTCATGTTGATTTACAACCTTTAAAAAACGTAAAAGAATTAAACGAGACTTTGAAAAAACAAGATGCCGAAAACAAAATTTATGGAGTAAGAATTGAGATGAAAACCCAAAGTTTGAAAACGGAAATTTTGAAAAAACTGGAAGCAAAATATGGAAAAGGGGTAAAAAATCCGAACACAGATAATGGATTGTATTGGTCTATAAAAAAAGAACATAAATTTATTTTTTATGCGCCGGATTACGAAAGACTTATCATTCTCAATAATATAAATTTATCCAAAACTTGTTATTGGGATACATTTAACGGGCTGATAGATTTTGGTGGTTGCAACAATGAAAAATACACTCAAGAGTTAGTTAAAAACTCAACAAAGCCTGAAGATGTCAAAAATAAACCCATTCTAATAATAGACAAAAACTGGAATATAAATGGATTAATTCTTGGTAAAACAAATGAATTCGATTTTGTAAAATCTAAAATAAATACAAAATTCGAGAAAATGCTGGCTGAAGATTCAGATTTGAATTTGCTAGAAGTAATATATAGAGACGAGTATCATGATCTTTATTTCAATTTTGCAAGTAAGGGTAAAAATGCAGAAAATCAAAGAGATAATATTTTGAAAAGTTATTCTTTTCAAAATTTTAAAAAAGTTGAAATTTCTTTTGAAAATGGTCTAAAGGCAGGTATGAAATATGAAGATGTAATAAAATTATTCGATAAAAATGACATACTAAATTATGCTGATCTGAAAATTTCAAATTATATTGAAATCAAAAATACACCATACAAAGTAACATTGTATTTTGACGAAGAAAAGTTATTTTCGGGAATATATGTTCAATAAAAACTTTCTGCACAAGGGTTCCAGATCAGGTAGGCGATGACAAGTTCCTACATTTATATTTGTGTAACTACAAAAACTAAATTAATAAAATGAAAAAAGCATTACTTCTTTTGCCCGCCATATTTATCTTGAGTTGCGGAAGTAAAACAGAATCAAATTCAGATAAAATTTCTGAAATCAAAACGGGTAAATCAAACAATCTCGAAAAAGAAAAAGAAGAGCCTAAAACTAATTTTGAAAAATACTCTAAAGAGGGGATTTTATTGATTGGAAGCATAAAACTTTTTGATGAAAATTTTAAAGAAATCGGAGAACTTAAAATTAACGAAATTTCAAAAGTTCAAATTTTAGAAAAAAGCAGTACGTTTTTTAATATCGAAAACAGTAAAGATTATTGTTTGAAAGCTAATTTCATAAAGATTGGTTACAAGGGAAAAAAGTATTTAGTTTTTGGCCGAGAAGTGTACGAAATAAATAAAACCGAAAACCTAGATTTCCAAAATGAGAAAAAAGAAGCGTTTTCAATTTTTCCAATTACCAATTTTGAAATGGGAGCGTCCGATGATAATGGCTCAACTGGTTGTGATGATTTTAGCTATTTAATCCTATTAGACAAAAAGAATGAAAAATATTCTACGATAACGGCACCTAAAAATCAGGAAAATAATTCAACCACAAAGTTTGCAAATCTTGTACACGATGATGGTTCAGCAGAGGAAATCTATAATGTAAAAGTAATCAATGATTCTCTGATTTTGGGAATAAAAGTAAGCCATCAAGAAGGTTATGGTTCGTATAATTTAAAATCAAGCTTCAAAGACAACTTTGGAAACTCAATTGAATCGAATCGAAATAGATTTTACGAAGAAACCAAATACAATGAATTAAAATGACTTTTTTCAATCACATCAAAAAAAGCATACAGAGATTACTTCATGACCAGACGCAAGTTGGAATAAAATCCTGCTCCAAACTTGTAAATGGTTTTACATTTATTATGTTACAGCGGACAGATTTTAATCTTTCTATTTTAACCCAGATTACGCAATAGACCACGGATGACACGGATTAAACTGATAAACACGGATTTTTTTTCTTTTAGCAATTTAAAAACCTGCGCGAATCTGCGCAATCTGCGTAAAAAATAATCTTAATGCGGAATCTGGGTTTAAAGAATAACGAATGACTAAAATTTATAAACTCCATTTGGACAAACACAATAATCCAGCAAAACATCTCCTTCAAAAATATCCGAAATTAATTCTTCAGCTTCAAAGAAAGATAGACCGATTTTAATGACTCCTGGTTTGCATTCTGATAGGAATTTATCATAAAAACCTTTGCCATAGCCTACCCTATTTCCTTTTTTATCAAAAGCTAAAAGCGGAACAAAGACTACATCAATTTTATTAGCAGGGACTTCAATACCGTCAACAGGTTCGGGAATGTTGTGCTGATTTTTTTTGATTTTGGTATTATCTGTTAAAAGAAAATGAGTCATCTTTCGGCTTTCAAAATCACTTTTAGAAATGATAATTTCTTTATCCTTTCCAGATAATAAGTGCAGAATGAATTCGGTATCAATTTCTTTTTGCTCATTTATAGACAGAAACAGATGAAAATATGTTTTGTCCCAAATTGGCAGTGGCAAAAGCGCATTTGCAATAGCCAGACTTTTTTGTTCTATTTCACTCTCGGTAAGTTCTTTTCGCAAGGCTTTATATTTCGTTCGTAATTCCTTCTTCAGCATAGAGTGATTCTTTTAAATCCGCTATAAAAGTACTCAAATGATCAATTTCTACATGATCCATAATTACAATTTTATACCATGAATTATCATCACTGTGTTTTTGCGGAACCAAATCAAATTTTTTGACTAACGAATCTGCAATAAATTCAGATGGAATAGTAACAATATTCATAAAAGATTCTCTAAAATAAGGAACTTTTAATTCATCCAATTGTTGGCATAACCATTGCGCTCTCATTTGAAGAATATTAATTTTTTCGCACCAGCCAAATGGACCATACGTAAATAAAATCATCCAGACAGCAACAGCATTAGAACCAGATCTACTGCCACAAAGCGTGAGATCCATGCCTTCCACATATTCTGCTTCTTTAGTCAAAACGTTTTCTATTAATCCTTTTCGGCAAAGAAAAATTCCAGTTCCATAAGGGGCTTGCAGCATTTTGTGAGCATCGATAGTAATAGAACTTATTTTGGCATTTTCAAAATTAAGTTCAGATTCAGCGTTGCTAAAAGGATAAATAAAACCGCCATATGCCGCATCAATATGTATTCTATAAACTAGTTGATGTTTTTCTAAAAGATGAATATAATCATTCGGATTGTCGATTGCCCCAAACATTGTAGTCCCCATATTGGAAACAACAATAAAATATTTTTTGCCTTTTTCTTTAGCTTTAATAATAATATTTTCCAGTTGAAAAGTGTCGATTTCTCTGCTTCTAAAATCAACAGGCACTTTTAACAAGTCCAACATCAATAAGTTGGCGGCTTTTGGGACAGAATAATGAGTGTCTTCGGAAGCTAAAATTGCGATTTCGTAAGGGTTGGCACCTAATTTATAACTAAAGTAATTGCGATACATCCAAATGGCCTGAATATTGGCTTCTGTTCCACCGGGAGCAATATAGCCATCATAAGAATTGGGGTGCGCTTTAAAAAGATCTACAGCCAAAACATCTAAAACTTCGCGTTCCATTTCCTGTGTTCCTTTAAAAGCTTTTTCTGAAACGCCCAAAGTGTGACATCCAATATGGTTTGGATTGGCAACATACGCCTGTAATGTAGGAGCATTTGCCAGAAAAGTAGCTTCCTCATTATACACTTTACTGTCCAGTTTTGAAGCAGGATAACCCAAAGAAGTATCCAGCGTGAAATTTACATTTTCCTGTAACGCCTTTTCAATACGGGCTTGTCTTTCTTTTTGTGATAATTTTTTCCAATACAACATATTCTCATAGATTTTATTCAAAATTATGAGTATCTAATGATTAAAAATATGATAATTGTTGGGTTTTATTCTTCTTCTTGTTCATCTTCTACAGTATTAGAAAGATGATAAATAGCATCGCCTTGATAAACAATAGGCGAATGGTTAGCGTTTAGAACATGCCCATCATTGGGAGCTTTGATTTTTCGTTCAAATTTTCCGAAAGGATCGGTTATCATACCGAGTATCGTTCCTTTTTTTACAAATTGACCAACGAGATTGTTATCAATTAATAAACCAGAACATTTAGCTCTCAACCAACCTGATTTTTCAATATAAATGGTTGGTTTTCTTCGTGGAGGAGCAAATTGTTTTGAATCCAGCATATCCAAATGTTTCAAAAAACGTTTGACACCATCGACTCCTTCTTTTGCAACGTGATGATTTACATCTAATGATTTGCCGCCTTCAAAAAGGAGCATTTTTACTTTTATTTTTTCGCTGGCACTTCTAAAAGAGCCTGGAATATTTTTAGAAAAAACCGTAAATGGGGCATTGAAAGCATCTGCCAGTATCTTCGTATCAGGATTATTTGGTGTAAGTCTAATTTGGGGAGCATTGAATCTGCCGGCGCCGCCTGCGTGAAAATCGACAGCGTAATCAACAAGAGGCATAATATCGGTTATAATATGATAAGCAAATCTACTTGCCAAAGAGCCTTTTCTACTTCCGGGGAAAACGCGATTCAAATCTCTTCCATCGGGAAAATCTCTGGAACGATTGATAAAACCATAAATATTAATAATCGGAATACAAATAATGGTGCCTTTTTTGGGTTTATTTATTTTTTTGGTAATAAGTTGCCGCACAATTTCCACACCATTAAATTCGTCACCATGAATTCCTCCGGAAAAAAGAACAACCGGGCCTTCAACTTTGGAGCGTTTTATAATTATCGGAATGGTAAGTTTAGTAGTAGTATGTAGTCGGGCAATTTCTAATTGAATAGTTTTACTTTCTCCAGGCAGAACGCTTTCGCCAAAAATCACTAATGGTTTTGAGTCTTTCATGTTATAAAATAAAAAGCTAAATATAGAAATTATTTATTTGGTATTAAATCTTTCGTATTGGTTTGCGTTAATGTTATTCGTAAATTTGAAAAAATCAAGAATTAGGATTTTTTTCTGCAATTATTTAATTCTGAGAACCTTTTACAACAATGACCAAACCTGATTTAGCTCTACAAATACTTACCCTTCCTGATGGTCCCGGCGTATACCAATATTACGACAAGGAAGGAAAGATTTTATACGTAGGCAAAGCCAAAAATCTCAAAAAAAGAGTTTCATCGTATTTTAATAAAATTCACGATACTGCCAAGACCAATGTGTTGGTAAAGAAAATTGTGTCGATCAAGCATATTGTAGTTCCTACAGAAACTGACGCGCTTTTGTTAGAAAATAATCTGATAAAAACATTGATGCCACGATACAATGTTTTGTTGAAGGATGATAAAAGTTACCCATGGATTTGTATTAAAAAAGAACCATTTTCCCGAATATTTCCTACCAGACGAATGGTCAAGGATGGTTCGGAATATTTTGGGCCTTATACTAATTTCAAAACAGTTCATACTATTTTGGACCTAATAAAAGAACTTTATCCACTGCGAACTTGTAATTATGATTTGAATAAAAACAATATTGAGAGCGGGAAGTTCAAAGTGTGTTTGGAATTCCATATTGGGAATTGCAAAGGGCCTTGTGAAGGTTATGAAATTTTAGAAAATTATCAGAAACAAGTTGATGCTATTCGCGAAATTCTGAAAGGGAATTTCAAAGAGAGTATGAAAGATTTCAAGCGTTTGATGACTACTTATGCGCAGGAAATGAAATTTGAAGAAGCACAAAAAATAAAAGAAAAAATTGAAATTTTAGAGAATTATCAATCACGCTCCACTGTTGTCAATCCGAAGATTACCAATATTGATGTGTTTTCGATTGTTTCTGACGAAAGTGCTGCTTTTGTGAACTTTCTGCAAATTTCTCATGGTTCGATCATTCGTTCGCACACAATGGAAATCAAGAAGAAACTGGAAGAATCCGATGAAGAATTACTAGAATTAGCAATAATAGAATTGCGTGAGCGCTTTCAGTTAATGTCAAAAGAAGTAATAGTTCCTTTTGATTTGGATTTGGGCGAAAAAATAAAAGTGACCGTACCGCAATTGGGAGATAAAAAACAGATTTTAGATTTATCAATCCGAAATGCTAAATTTTAT
>NZ_DATIDY010000243.1:0-4751 GCF_035456085.1 Flavobacterium sp. | reverse complement strand
ATATTATAAAAAAAGAATGTTTTGCTACCTGATTTGCAATTCTAAAAAAGGTTTTGTTGATGCTGGTTTTGCCAGAGGTTTTCAATTAAAAAGAAATCAGGAATTTTTAGTTGATGAAAAAAGAAACACTGTTAAGTCGCTTAGATATTATGATTTGGAAAAAATTGATAATGCTGTTTTGATAGCGGTAATAAAGGAAGCCAAAACATTATATACATAAAAAAAATCCCCCGAAGGAGATTTAATTGTATCGTAATATGAGAATTATATCCTAAAAATACCTCCAAACGAGATGATTGTTTCCCCGTACCAAAAATGGTGTTGAGCATGATCTCCAGTATATGTTGTTCTTACATCAGTCATGTTGATATAGCCACCTTTTATCTCAGTTTGCGCATAAAAATGCTTAAAGAAAGTGAAATTCAAACCTGCATCTGCAGAGAAACCGTATCCAGAAATATGAAATTCATCATGCCTTTCTTGTTGCAAAACAGTAGCATCTGTTCTTGGAACCAATAATCCCATACCAACTCCTTGCGTGAAATTCAATTGAAAAATATCAGTATTTCTAATACCAAAAATTGAAGAAATATCGGTGTAATAGGCTGATTCAGTATAAACGTAGTTTAATCCATTCGTATGTTCGAATTTTAAAAATTTGCCATCTCTCAAGTCAATCGGTTGATTGTGATAGGTTCCGTTAAATTCAGAACCTGGTTCTGTTGATGGTAAATTAATGGTACCATTAATCATGGCTGTTTGATTTTGAGTCATCACATATTTCATGTGATCAATTCCAATAGAAACATTGAATTTATCGTGAAAAAAATACCCGGCTTTCCAGTTTGTCTGCGACGTTGTTAATTTTCCAGGTGTAACATAATCGATATTCCAGCCTTTTGGCAAATCGTGTGATTGTGCATTTTCTACTGTAAAATTGTATCCAGCTCCTTCAAAATGCAAATCTGAAGTGGTGAAATATGCTCTATTTCCTCCCATGTGACCAAAGAATTTACCTTTGTTATGTGCTGTGTAAAGTTCAGAACTAGAAGAGTTGTCTTGAGCAAAAGCTGTAGCAGTAATAAAAAGAGCTAAAAAAGTAATATGTAAAATTTTTATTTTCAATGTATTTAAATTTGATTTGTAATTTTTTATTAAAGCGACTAAAATCTATCTTATACTAAAAATCTCCCAAAGGAGATTTTAATTTTATGTGACCGTATTTTATAATCTAAAAATACCTCCGAAAGCAATAATACGTTGGAAAAAGAAGAAATCCTGAGAAGCTTTATCATCGCTACTTTTGGTAGTTCTAATATCCTGCATGTTAATGTAACCTGTTTTTAGCTCTCCTTGAAGATAGAAATATTTGAAAAACGTAAAGTTAATTCCCGCTTTCGCAGATAATCCAAAACCTGAGATATGGAAATCATCATGACGAGGCATACCAAGCACAGTAGCATTTGTTTTAGGATACAAAACTCCTGCTCCAATACCTTCTGTTAAGTTAATCTGAACTTTATCAGTATTTGGTAATTTAAACAATTTCGAAATATCATCATGTCTCGAAACTTCAGTATTAACATAGTTTAAACCATCTGTATGTTCGTACATTAAAAAAGCTGTACCGTTTGGTTGGGGAACACCTTTCTCGTAACCGCCTTCCTGAGCATTACCTTGAGACATGTCTACAGGTGTATTGTTGTAAGTTCCGTTATAAATAGATCCAGCTTGATCAGCAGGTAAATTAATATAACCAGTAACATTAGCTGTTTGAGTTTGGGTCATTACATATTTCATATGATCCCAGCCAATAGCAACACTATAATGGTCACTAAAGAAATATCCCATTCTAAAGTTAGTTTGCGGAATTGTCATGTTAGCAGGATTTATATAATCAATATGCCAACCTTTTGGTTTGTCGTGAGCATCCATATTATCAACTGTAAAGTTGTAATCTTTTCCTCTAAAGTTTACATCAGATTCACTATAACTTTCTCTGTTACCACCCCATGAGATGAAGAATTTACCTTTATTATGTGCAGTATACTTTTCTGTAGTAGGTATATTGTCTTGAGCAAATGCATGATTATAAGTAAAAAAAACAGCTAAAAAAGCCGAATAGAATAATTTGGTTTTCAATGTGTAGTTCTTAAAATTTTAGAATTGATTTATTGTTCTTCTAATAGCAACCAATTTATTCATCAAGGGTTCAAAGTAATCTAAGTGTAGCATATTAGCACCATCGCTTTTAGCATTTGCTGGATCAAAATGAGTTTCTATAAAAATACCATCAACACCAACAGCGATTCCTGCTTTGGCAACGGTTTCAATCATATCAGGTCTTCCTCCGGTAACTCCCGCAGTTTGATTTGGCTGTTGTAATGAGTGTGTTACATCCAAAACTGTAGTTGCATATTGTTGCATTGTTGGGATACCACGATAATCTACAATCATATCCTGATAACCAAACATAGTCCCACGATCTGTTACCATTACGTTTTCATTGTTGCAATCCAAAACTTTTTGTACTGCATGTTTCATGCTTTCAGGACTCATGAATTGCCCTTTTTTCAAGTTAACTACTTTTCCAGTTACAGCAGCAGCCACAACTAAATCAGTTTGACGAACCAAGAAAGCAGGAATTTGTAAAACATCTACATATTCAGCTGCCATAGCAGCATCTTCGTTAGTATGGATATCAGTTACAGTTGGAACACCAAAAGTTTTAGATACTTTTTCTAATATTTTAAGTGCTTTCTCGTCTCCAATTCCAGAGAAACTGTCAATTCTTGAACGGTTTGCTTTCTTGAAAGATCCTTTAAAAACGTAAGGAATTTGTAATTTATTGGTGATTTCAACTAATCTTTCGGCGATTCGCATTGCCATTTCTTCTCCTTCAATAGCACATGGGCCAGCAAGTAAGTAAAAATTACCACTATCGGTGTGTTTGATTTGAGGTATATTTTGTATGTTCATAGTTTATTTTTTTGAATGTGCAAAGTTAGGTTGATTTTGCGATTTCCGAAGTAGATTTTGTATTTATTTTTTATACGATAATAGGGATTAGTTATTGATAATAGTATTAGCCAATAAATAAAAAGGAAAAATTTAAAATAAAAACTTGAACTCTTAAATGTGTTGGTTTTCAGGTTCTTAACTAATCGAAAGTCGCTTAGTTTACTAAATTATTTTATTTCTTCAAACTAAGTCCGACCGGAACCATTAACTGACCTCTCTCGTAAATGTTCAAATATAAAATAATAGGATTTTTTAATCCCTGCCATGTTAATTCATATACATCAAGAAATCCAGCGCCCATATCACTTGTTTTGGTTGGAAAAGGACAACAGTTTTCTAATTTTTTATACGTTATTTTTTCACCTTTCGGACCCGCCAAGGCATTCAGGAAATATCGTTGGTTAATCGTGTCATTACTGGTTCCTTTATAAAATATGTTGATTGGGTAATCTTTATTATAACCATATTTTTTGTCTTTGCTATAAGCTGTGATGACAAAAGCATTGTTTTTCACAACTGGAACTGGAGCGTTATTATCAACGTTTTTCAAAGAAGATTTGATATTTCCGCATGAAGTTATGAGTAGGACCAAAGTAACGAATAAAGCTATTTTTTTCATTTTGAGGATTTAAAATTTTAACGTGATGTAATTCTTACCACAAATATAAAAAGAACTTTACTCGTTATCTGCTTAAAATCCATTCAAAGAATAAATCGGTGCATAGATTTGTCCAAATCCCTTTATATTTGTATTAAAATGAATAAACTATGGATGTAATTTTTCAAACTTGGCCCTGGTATGTTTCAGGCTTTTTAATAGGAATAGTGATGCTTACGCTAATCTATTTCGGGAAAAATTTTGGTATGTCGACCAATCTTCAGTCTTTGTGTTCAATGACTGGACTGGGAAAACATATCTCTTATTTTGATTTTGATTGGAAAGCAAATCGTTGGAATTTTGTGGTTGTAATCGGTGCTATGGTTGGTGGTTTTGTAGCGGTACATTTTATGAGCGATCCTTCTAATGTGGATATAAATCCTAAAACAATTGCACAACTTTCTCAAATGGGAATTGATGCGCCTAATGGTAAATTAATGCCTAAGGCTTTATTTGGCGAACAAATTTGGCAATCTCCAAAAAGTATTTTGATACTGCTTGGCGGCGGAATTTTAATTGGTTTCGGAACTCGTTATGCAGGCGGTTGTACTTCGGGCCATGCGATTTCAGGATTGAGTAATTTACAACTACCGTCTTTAAAAGCTGTGATTGGATTCTTTATCGGTGGCTTGATTATGGCACATTTTTTATTACCCTTAATTTTTAAATCATGAAAGTATTGAAATTTTTCCTCGTAGGTTTCATTTTCGGAATAGTGCTAACCAAATCCGAAGCGGTTTCCTGGTATCGTATTTATGAAATGTTTCAATTTCAATCTTTTCATATGTACGGAATTATTGGTGTTGCCGTTGCGACAGGAATTTTAGGGATTCAGATTATCAAAAGAAAAAATATTAAAGACATTGATGGTTTGCCAATTCAAATTGAGGATAAACCAAAAGGCAATGCTAGATATTGGATAGGTGGAATCTCCTTTGGATTGGGTTGGGCATTGGTTGGGTCTTGTCCTGGACCTATTTTTATATTAATCGGAGCTGGATTTTTGCCCGTAATCATTGTGCTTATTGGAGCTTTGATTGGAACGATTATTTATGGTGCTTTAAAAAGTAAA
>NZ_DATIDY010000242.1:0-12888 GCF_035456085.1 Flavobacterium sp. | reverse complement strand
GCTTCCAGTAATTGTTTGCCACTTTCGGTATCGGGTTGTGGAATTGTTTCTTCAGTGATAGTTGCATCGATTTCACCATAAACGGAAGTTGAACTTACAAAAAGTACATTTTGAACAGTTGATTTTTCAATATACGGAATTAGGTTTTTTATCTTTTCGACAAATTCCTTTTCGTTTACAGTCTGTAGATCATCTTTTTTTCTTCTCAATTGTGGGGGAATATCGATTATTAGAGTGTCACTTTTCAAAAGAAAATTATCAATATTGCCTGTTATACTTTTGCTGTCAAGCGCAACCAAAAAAGAATCAATTCCCAATATTTCTAACTGAGAGATCTTTTCTTCTGAAGTTGTTGACCCTTTTACGATATAATTTTCCTTTAATAAGGCTTTCGCCAAAGGCAAACCCAACCAGCCGCAACCTAATATGCTTATTTGATTCATCTCTTATAATTATATGTCTAAATAAAAGCGCACTTTGTCTTTCACAGTACCACCAAAGCGACGGTAAAAATTAATTGCTCTTTCATTGAATTGTGGTGTGTGCCATTGCATATTGACACAGTTTTTAGCTGTAGCAATCTGTCTTAATTTTTTGATTATGGCTTCGCCAATTCCAAAACCACGAATTTCCTCCGCGAGAAATAAACAATCCATATAGAGAAAAGTACCTGCATTCCAGGTAGAAAAATCAATAGTATAGGATGTATAACCAACTACTGTTCCATTGACTTCTACGACTAAACAAAATAAACGCGGATGCATGCTAAATAGCTCTTCTTTGAGTTTTTCTTCTTTCCCTTCCGGATTATAAGAAGCTTTTTCGTATTCGGCATGTTTTATACACAATTGAATCACTTTGTTTAAATCAGCAGGCTGGCATTCACGGATTAAGTATTTCATATTTAGATAATATTTGCTTTTTAAAGGATATGGTATCGCTATATCTTTATTGGTGTTGCCAACAATGTTGTTATAGCGATTTCATTGAAGATTAATTTCGGTTTGTAAAAAGCCTATAAAATGATTGAAATAATCGGGATATTCTTTTTCGTTTCTAATGGCTATGAAATGTTTTCTTTTTAATCCGTTCTTGCCAATTTTTACGGCTTTTAACGAACTATTTTTTAAATATGGCTGCAATGCCCATTTTGCCATAGACATAACGCCCATATCGGCTTTAACCATTTCGATGGAAGCTTCGGTAAGTGGTAGCGGAGTGATTTTTTTTGGTGTGACTTGAGCCGGTTCCAAAATCATTTGATGAATTGTAACGGTTTCCATCGGCAACGAATGAATGATTAAATGCTCATTGGCAAAATCTTCGGCGACCACATATTTTTTGTTAACCCAAGGATGATTTTCTGAAACCGCCATCACAACCTCATCTTGAAAAAGTTCCAGGTATTTTATTTTATCATCTTTGATTTGGTCACTAACAATTCCAATATCGATTACATTATCCAAAAGTTTTTGCAAAGGATAATGAGTGGCTTCGGTGACGATTTTCAGTTCAATATTTGGATACAAATCATGAAATTGCTTAATCACTGATGGCAACCAATGGTAACTCGAAAAGCATTCGGTACTGATTCTGATTTCGCCAAATTCACCAAAAACCATTTGCTTGATTTGGAGTTCTGCTTCCGAAAGTTTGTCCAGAATTTCATTGGCAATTTGATATAATTTTTCACCGGCTTTGGTCAAAGTCAATTTTTTATTCGCCCTTAGAAATATTTTGGTACCCAATTGATATTCGGCTTCTTTGAGTTGATGGCTCAGCGCCGATTGTGTCAAATGCAGTTTGTCAATCGCCTTTGTAATGCTTCCTTCTTCAACAATTGCTTTAATCAATTTTAGGTGTCTGATTTCCATTCTCTGAATATTATTTTACACAAAGGAACAAAATTTATACTTGGATTTGTATGAAAATAATTCATCAAATACATGAATTCTTTTCGTTTTTATTAGATCGATAGTTAACTTATTTTTGAATCAGTAAACAATCTTAAAATTAAAATATGGAAGATCAAATAAAATATTACGAAAACAAATTGTCTTACGAAATGGATCCTTCTGACTTATTTGACGCATTGAATAATGGCGAAAAAGTAATCGCTCTCGATGCACGAAAAGCTTTTGGATTTGAAGCAGAACATATTCCGAATGCTATCAACATACCTCATCGTGAAATGAATCCGGAAACTACCAGTCATTTAGACAAAGATATTTTGTACGTGACCTATTGTGACGGAATTGGTTGTAATGCTTCTACTAAAGGAGCTTTGAATATGACCAAACTCGGATTCAAAGTAAAAGAATTAATCGGTGGAATCGAATGGTGGAAATTCGATGGTTACGCCACCGAAGGTACCAAAGGAAACAACACAGGATTAAAAATTGAATGTGCTTGTTAGAAGAAGAATTGTTTCGCAGAGACACACAAAGAAAAAAAACAGAGACACACAAAAGTCATTTATAAAACTTCGTGTATCTCTGTGTTTACTTTGAGAAGCTTTGCGAAATAGGGTCTACCTAACTCTTAAAGTATCTTTTACAACTTTTAAGCTATCAACCATTTCAGGTTTTATTAAAGCAGGATTAACAACAGGAGCTGCAATTTTTTGTGCTCTTTTTATTTTTTGAGTAATCACCACCGCATCATTCAATACAAAAGGAGTTGGCATCATCCAGTCTTGTCTTGGAGTCATCTCAAACAATGGATTGGTCATCAAATCAAAAGAGCTTTCCACGACATCCATGTCTAAAACAGTTGCTCGGTTGATTGTGAATTGTAAAACCAAAGGTTCATTATCGACAACATAATAACTCAAAAGTTTTCTGCCATTTCTCTCCAGTTCGTTTCCTTCTTGGCCCAAAGCCGTCACACCATTGGCTTTGAAATTAAAGAAACGCATAATTTCATTAGCAAAAATATCATAGCGATTTACTTTTCTATTTGGAGTGATTTGTATTTTCAAAAACCTTTTGTAGCCTACGACACTATCTTGTAAAAAAGTAATGTTTGGTTTGGCAATTTCTTTGTTTTCTGCCTCGATCGCATAAGTAAACTCCGAATTGTATTTGCTGAATAGCTTCAAATTATTTAGTGGTTTAGCATTTTTTGGAGTTTCAGTCAAATAGGTTTTTGTCCAGGAATCTAGATTAGTGTCATAGGTTGTCCAATACGATCTGTTTAGATCAACATTGTAGAGATATACCAAACTATTCGATTTTGCTTTTCCTGATTCATAACCAGATTGATATTGTGCTTTTGCAAAAAATAAAACCGCTCCCAAGAAAAAGAATAATGACCAGATTCCCTTTTTATGGAAATCACCAAAAAGAGGTAGTAATAACGCAAATGTCAAAACAGTTAAAATAGCACTCCCAAACAACACTTTCAATCCCAAACCAATAGGAAACATTTCGATAAATGGAGCAATAATCAATAAAGCGGGAATACCACAAATAAGATTGACAATCCAATTTGACCTTTGGCTAAAAATAAAAATAGCAAAAGCAAGCAGACCAAAAAACACAGGAATAATCAAAAATCCTGCTCCTGGCAAACTATTAGCAATAAACCCATTAATCACAATCCAAAATAGGAGTGGAATAACATAATGATTCATTGTTATTTTTCGTTGCGAGGCTATTTTATAAAAGAAGAAACAAATTGAAACACTAAGCAATATGAAAGCCGCAATATAATCGTGTCCATTATACGTAAATCCATTAAGCAAATCATTATATTGGGGATTGATCAAGAGCAATCCTTTCCAACCATAATAAGTAACCAATCCAACCACAATTAAAGCACCCAAAAATGGAAAGAAACCTTTCATGATATCTTTCATCTTCAGTATGCGTTTTACTTTGCCAATAAATACAAGTATGATAAGCAATCCGACAGCGATAAATGTCATTGGTATCACCCATTCAAAAGGATAACTGATAAAAGTAAACGGAATTGTAAAATAAACGAAGTCTTTCTCACTAACGGTACTATCTAAATTGGCATTCGAAAAATGATTCAGCAACGGCATTAAATACGAACCTTGATGTTTCAAAGAGTTTCTGTCTAAATGCTCAACATCATCTTGCTGTGTATGATAGTTATAATGCCCATCTATAAAAGCAAAATTAAAGCCTTGAATATTGCCTTGTTCTCTAAAAACAGTTAAGTCAGTATCATTTGGTAACATTTTGTAAATGCTGTACATCAAAGAATTTGATACAGGATAAGTCGCACCAGCTTTAGAAAATTCATTTACCAGACCAGCATTTCCTTTGTTGGTTTCCATCAGCATATAGCTTGGCCCACCAGAACCGCGAGCTTCAAAATTGATGGCCAACCCAACCTCTTTTGCCCATTGATGCTGAGTAACAAAAAGTGCAGCACCGTTTAAACCCAATTCCTCAGCATCTGTAAATAGAATGATAATATCGTTTTGATGGTGGGTTTTGGCATTCAAAAAGGCACGAACACCTTCTAGAATCGTTGCCACGCCCGAAGCGTCATCACTCGCACCATGCGAAAACGAATGTGGTGCGCTGTCATAATGAGAAAGGAGCAGTAAAGCTTTTCCTTTTTTAGAACCTTCAATACGGCACATGATGTTTTTGGATTTAACCAAATTCCCCCAATCTGTTAATGTAAAACCTTCCTGAACAGTAGTTTCCAATCCTAGTTTTTGTAGCTCTTTGATGATATAATTGGCAACGACTTCGTGGTTTTTGGTTCCCACATAGTGCGGTTGTTTGGTCATCGCCGTAATATGTTCCAAGGCTCTATCGGTCGAAAACTCTGTAACTTTTTTTTCCTCATTTGGGGACCAAGATGGCGTCAAGAAACCAAACAAAAAAGCCAAAATCCCTATGACGAGGGCAACAATTACAAGAGAGGAATAATTTTTTTTCATTATATTGGGGTATTAAATATCTTTTTTAACAAGCATATAATAATCATTGTCCAAAACCATATAGCCTTGATCATACAGAAAATAGTAGGTATTTCCAGTTTTGGTATTCAAAATATTGGTGAAATAATCAAAATCAAAACCTTTGCTTATTAGTTTTGCCCGTGTTGTTTTTGATTTTCCGTCAACATTTAGCTCTGACAAAATTCGGTAATTTTTACGCAATTTGTTATTGATATTGCGCATATAATTCGTGCTATCTTTATTTATTTTATTATTGTACGCATTTCGACAGCCGTCACTACAAAATTTCTTGTCTTCGCGACCTATAATTTTTTCACCACATTCAAGGCAGGTTTTCATAATTAGTTATTTTAGGGGTTGTTGAGGGGGATTATTAGAAATTAAAAGTTTTATATCACACAAATTTTTGAATTAAAGAGTTGATGTTTGTTATTAAAACCCCAATTTCTTAAAACCGCTGTTGTGCGATGTATTTTCTATATTGATTCCAGTTTTTTAATTAACATTTCCGTTGTTGATTTCTTTTGGTTTATAATAATTAATTGACTTTTGTCTTCTAAAAGGATTTTATAATTAAATTCCTTTTCTGAATTGAATTTCCAATTTTTAAGTTCTTTAAATTCTTTTGTTATTAGGTTCAATTTTTCTTTGTTATTTTTTGAAACTATAATCACTTTTGTAAGTGATGTTTTTTTCATTTTGTCAATTTCATTTTTAGTAATTTCAGTTTCGAAATCTGTACTTGAACGATAAGGATACTTTTGGTCAATTACTTCAAAGTCATTTTTGTTTTCAGAAATTACATATCTATATGTCATTATGTTATCAAGTTCATTTATCCAATTCGGAAAATTTTCTTCATATTGTTTGATATAATTATCAATGAAATTTTTGTCAACTGCTTTTCTTTGAGAAATATATTCATTTACTAATGGATAAATTTGTTTTGCCATTAAATTAATATATTTTTGATTATACCATTCTCCAGTATCAATTTTCCCATCAAGTTTTTCAAATACATATCCATTTCCTAATGAAGTTGCTAAAACTTCATTCAAAAGTTGGTAAGCATAATTACTTGATTTTGATTTGTTTTTTTTGAAATTTTCATCAATTTCAGTTTTTACTTCAAGAGATTGCTCGTTATAAATTATGTGAAAAATTTCGTGTAGCATAACACTAAATAAATCTTTATAATCTTTTAAGTTTGTTTGAATTGCACATATAAAATTGTTGTAAAACGCTTGACCAGTATATACTTTAGAATTAGGCAATGGATAAAATGCAACTACAAATGGAATTGAATTATCCCAACTCGAATTATAAAAAATCAAACCAGTTTCAAAATAATTTTCTATTTTATTTTCGGTTGAATATTTTGTGATTTCGAAAATTTGTTGTTCAAACTTTTCTTTATTTGGGTTATAAATTAGTTCGTTATATATTGGAATGAATTCTGTAATTATTTCTGTTAGTTCATTCAAAGTTTTGTTTGTAACGATTCCAATTGAACGAAGTTTAAAATCTTTTAGGTTATCTGTTTCGATTAAGTTTTTTTTCAAAATATCTCTAGTTTGCATAGGAATTTTTGAGCCATATGGAAACTCTTCAAATTCATAACTATAATTGATTGATAGTTTATCAAATTTTGAAATTAAGTTTTTAAACTTTTCAGTATTATATTTTGATTTAATAAATTCAGTTTTGAAAACATTTTCAGGATAGTTTTCAGATAAGTTTTGAATGAAAACAAAAACTGCCAATTGTTCCGAATATTTTATCTCAAATTTTGGTTTTTGAGCAAATGTCAAAGTTGAAATTGTACAAAATATAATAGCTAAAACTCTGTTTTTCATTTAGTTTCGTTTTTTTTCAAAATATCTGCCAACTTCCGTATTACACTCAAAGATATTAAAAATCCGTTTACAAACGCTTACAAAATAGATGCTTTATGAAGTAATCATTTGGTAATTATTTTACAAATAACTCAACCACCACTTTTCTTTATGATTTTGTTTATAAACATCAAACTTTTTGCAAATAGGATAAAGTACAATGACAATACCAATCCAAATTAAATAAACGGTAATGAGATTAAATCCATAACCTCTTAACTCTGGAACTAGGCCTGTAAAAGAAGGTAGAATAAAAAGTTTCCAACCAAATCCGGAAAGTTCTGCAAAAATCATCGCAGTAATATGAATCAGATAAATGTGCAAAACGAAATAAAAGAACGGGACTCGTCCAAATGTGCTAAAAAAAGCTACTGCTTTTCCTCTAAGTTTTTCGGAGTTGGCAAGGAATAAGAACGTTCCTCCCAATGTCATTAATAGAAATAATAATGAAGGCGGATATTTTACAGGATTCAAAAACGAAATAAGTTCTTTTGAAAAAGTGTCATAATGTTGCCAAGGTCTAGGATCTCCATATAGATTTATTACTCTTAAAATTATAAACAGAATTATAGATGCAAATCCAATCGTATTGAACAATTTTTTTCTTTTGACACTATCATACGATTGATCATAAAACGAACCAAAATAATACCCAAGTCCCATCACTGCAAACCACGGAATAATTGGATAACTAACTAGCAATTGTGTATCTGCTGAAATCTTCACTAAAGTTGGCTGATGCAATATATTCCAAAGTAAATTATTGCCAAAACTCACACCGTCCAAAAGATTATGTCCAAATATAAAGAGAATGCAAAATAGCAATAATGTTTTCCTTGGCAGATGTATTAATCCAGCCAAAATGATCATGCTTATTCCCAAAGACCAAATAACGAGTAAACCAAAAGTCCTAAATTGAACATCAAAGAATAATCCAAATGTCATAACTGTTAGCTCAATAAACACTAACCATAGTCCACGCTTAATTAAAAAACTTGACAATTGTGTAAGCGTTTTTCTTTTCCCAATTAGGAAAGCCGAAATCCCAGCAAGAAAACAAAAAGTAGGTGCACAAAAATGAGTAATCCATCTGGTAAAAAATATGGCTAGCGAAGTTTTCGTTGGATCGGCTGGATCAAAAAAGTTAGACGCATAATGAAAATAATCTCTAACATGGTCAAGAGCCATGATTACCATCACTAACCCTTTCAAAAGGTCGATGGATTCAATTCGATTTTTGGGTAGTGATGTCATATATTTAATGGTTTTGGTTTATTTATGTTTTTCCAAGCCTATTAATTTCATACAAATCGGTTCTGCGGTCTTTTAGAATTCGGGCACTTCCGTGTTCGTGTAATTCTTTTAATAAATCCAAATCTACATCAACGATCAAAGTCATTTCGGTATTTGGAGTAGCTTCGGCTTTAATTCCAGTACTAGGAAAAGCAAAATCCGAAGGCGTAAACACAGCCGCTTGCGCATATTGGATATCCATATTATTGACCTTTGGAAGGTTCCCAACGCATCCGGCAATGGCAACATAACATTCGTTTTCGATGGCGCGGGCTTGTGAACATTGTTTTACTCGAGTGTAACCACTTTGTGTATCGGTTAAAAAAGGTACAAACAAAATATTCATTTCCTCATCGGCCAAAAGTCTTGAAAGTTCAGGGAATTCGACATCATAACAAATCATGATTCCTATTTTCCCGCAATCAGTATCATATGTTTTAAACTGGGATCCACCTTTCATTCCCCAATGCAAAACTTCATTCGGAGTGATGTGAATTTTATAATACATCTCGGAGCTTCCATCCCTTTTACACAAAAAACCAACATTATGCAAAATGCCATTTTCTAAATAAGGCATGCTACCAGAAATAATATTGATGTTATATGAAATCGCAAATTCTTGAAATTTCTTGCGAATCGGTTCTGCGTATTTTGCCAATTCCCTGATAGCTTCGGGCTCTGACAAATGGTTATAATCAGCCATAAGCGGCGCAATGAACAACTCCGGAAATAGTGCAAAATCACTTTTGTAACCCGATACTGCATCAATAAAAAATTCAGCTTGTTCAAACAAAGCAGCCAAATTAGCCAACGGACGCATTTGCCATTGAATTAAACCAAGACGGATAATGCTTTTGGTGGTGTTTATTAATTTAGGACTTTCATCAAAATAAATATTATTCCATTCCAGCAAAACGGCAAATTCTTTGGAATCAACATCTCCTTCCAAATAGTTTTTCATAATTCTGATCACGTGAAAATCATTACTCAACTGAAAAGACAAAACAGGATCGTGTAATTCTTTTCTTTTTACTTTATCAATATATTTTTTTGGAGAAAGTTTGTCAGCATGTTGGTTATAATTTGGAATTCTTCCTGCAAAAACGATCGCTTTTAGATTTAGTTTTTCACATAATTCTTTTCGGGCGTCATACAATCGTCTTCCTAATCGCAGACCTCTGTAATCAGGATTGATAAAGACATCTATTCCGTATAAAATTTCGCCATCTGGATTGTGTGTCGAAAAAGTATAATTACCCGTTATTTTGGCATAATTTGGATTTTTATCTACTAAAATTTCATTTACAATTAACGATAAAGCTGCGCCTACCACTTTTCCATCGGCTAGAATTACCAGTTGACCTTCGGTAAATCGTTCAAGTAAATTCAAAATATCGGATTCTTTCCAATAAGCATTTCCCATTTCGGGATAGGCTTGAATCATTGATTTTTTTAATTCTTTATAATCCTCAATCTTTAGATTTCGCAATTCAACTTTTTTGATTTTGGTCTGCATAACTTTCTGATTTACAACAAATTTAATAATAATTTTCCATTTACAAACGGTTACAAATAGTTACAACCGAAAGTAAACAGTTAGCAACCGAATACTTTTTGGAAACGTTTACATCTTTGCCCTGTCTTTAATAAACATACGAATTGTAGTATTATTATAAAGATATCATATATACACTAACATTTAAATTTTTACACGCCATGAATGCAATGAAAAACAGAGTACAATTAATAGGTAACGTAGGAAATGATCCAGAAATCAAAACTTTTGACGGAGGAAGCAAAAAAGTAAGTTTGAATATCGCTACCAGCGATAGTTACAAAAACGACAAAGGAGAACGAGTAGACCAAACCGAATGGCACACGGTTGTCGCTTGGGGAAAAGTTGCCGAAATTATCGAAAAGTTTGTAACCAAAGGCAAACAAATTGCTATTGATGGTAAACTGACTCACAGGAGTTATGATGATAAAAACGGTGATAAACGATATATTACAGAAGTGGTTGCGAGCGAAATTATGTTGTTGGGGAAATAGATTAACCCATAAAATTGAAACTTATGAATATTAAAATTTTTAATATCCGCCTTGATAATGAGTATTGTCTGAGCGATCAAAATATAATAAACGAGTTTTTAAATTCTGTAGAAGTAAAACTTAGTTCAGCTAATTTTGTCACTAATGAAACTGGCAATTATTGGTCAGCAGTAGTTTTTTATGAACTCAAAAAAGATAGTAAAACCGCTGCTGATGAAAGTGAATTAACGGTTGAAGAAAAGAAAATTTATTCGACTTTAAAATTATGGAGAAGTGAAAAAGCACAACAATTAATGCTGCCTCCGTATATTATTTGTCATAATTCAGAATTGATTTCCATTGCTCTCAAAAAGCCGCAAACACTTAAAGATTTTAAAATGATAAAAGGTTTCGGAGAAAATAAAACATTCAATTACGGGGATGAAATCATTTCTGTTTTAAATGCCCTGTAGACTATGAAATAACCGATATTATTAAAAAAAAATGCCCTTTATAAATCTAAAGGGCATTTTTCTTTTATTTAAGAAGCTTTTTTAATCAAATCAAACATTGGACAACGAGAACAACGTTTCTTTTCGCTTTTCATATATTTCTCGCAACAAGTGGATTTGCAGTTATCACCAGCTTTTAATTTTTTAAGAATTTCTTTTTTGTCCTTCTTTTTTTTCTTGTCCTTCTTCTCCTTTTCTTTCTTGCTCAAAGTAACTGGTATTATGATTATGAAATAATGGTCTATTTTGGTCTAAAGAATTTAAAACCAGTGCAAATGTATTTTATTTTTATCTATTCTAAATAAAATTTAACACATTTTAAAGCAAAAAAAATCCCCAAAAAGACATTATTACTTTTTTGAGGATTTTTTATTAAGATCTCTAAGCTAATTTTATGGAATGTTCCTTACAGTGATAACCCAAAAAAAATTATTTTAAATGAGAATTAATATAAGCTTCTACCGCTTTTAATTCTTCGTCTGTAAAGGTTTTGGTAATTTCTAAATTGGCTTGCATCACCGGAAATTGAGCTGGATCAACAATGGCATCGCTGTCGCCTTTGAGGAAACTAACAATATTTCCGTTTTTCTCTTTATAAATTTTAGCCATTTCCTGAATGCTTGGCCCAACTACTTTTTGATCCACTTGATGGCAAGCAACACAATTTCCTTTTCCTTCAAAAATTTCCTTTCCTAAAACTTCAGGAGTTTTAGTTTCTGTACTTGTTGTTTCAGTAGGTTTTCCAAACGGTTCTTGACTTTCTTTTTTGCAAGACAGAATAGTCAAAACGGCAAATCCAATTAAATATAATTTTTTCATAGTTTAAAATATTTGGTACTTAAATCTAATTCCCTTAAAGTCTTTATCAAATTAGATCATAGCTTTGTTTTTATTCTAACATATTTTCAAGTGGTCAGACAAGAAAAAAGCAACCTAACATAGGCTTTAAAAAAACAGAAGGCCATCCTTTATTAGAAAAGCGTTCTGTTATGATTTTGAGCTACTTCAAATATTTATTCAACATAGATACTAAATTCGAATCGCAATTACTTCATAGCTTCAAATTTGTAGCCGTTAGCAAGTAATTTAGCTACAATTCTACTAGAAAGTGTACTTTCGCCTCCATATGTTTCAAGATCTCCATTTTCCAAACCGGCTGAACTTACCGTCTCTAAACCTGAGATAGAACCTCTTAGAGTAAAATATTTATTATCCGAAGTAATGATTTCGTTTTTGATATTTTTGCCCGTATTTGAATTCGTATACCCTGTTTTGGTGGCATACCAGCTTCCTATTACTCTTGATCTATTTTGTTTTCGACTGTTGTTATCTAATTCGCTGTATAACGACGTCACCTCATATACTAGACTTGGCGGAAAACCAGCAATAAAAACCACGTTATTTTTATTTACTGACCCAATGATGACATTAGTTTGCTTACCATCGACATCTTGCATTTGAAAGATATCACTATTTTTAACTGATACTTTTGCTTGTACCATAAAATCATTGTCAGCTTTTAGTTGATTTTTTGTCTTTAGGTTTGCATCTGCAAATACTTTTTCTATATCGGTTGGTGTGCCATTAATATACTCTAAAACTCCTTTTTCATCTAAACCATTTGCAGATAGAAATTTATATTTTTCATTACAAACACTAGCTAGAATAGCTCTTTGAAAACTCAACCCTTGATCATTTCCATAATCGATTAGTTCATTTGTTTTATTATTACTTAAATCAGTAAGAAGAGACCAATAAACTGAGGATCCATCTAGTAATAATGTATTTTTTCTTTCAATGGAAAAAATTGGTCGATTATCAAGCGATAAAATTTTATAAACTAGTTTTTCTTTGTCTAAAATCGCAACTTCAGTTCCGTCTATTATTATTTTATCTTTCTTGATTTTAATTTCTTGTCCAATTGCATTTACATAAATACACACTATAAGACCCAGTAATATTTTTTTCATTATTTATTGTTTTTAAAATTAATGTCTTCAAAAATACAATTTTTACCGTAATCTTTTACTTATTTAAAAGTATAGCTGCTTCCTTAGCAAAATAAGTCGAGATAAGACTCGCTCCTGCTCTCTTAATACACATCAATTGCTCCATCATAATTTTGTCATTATCCAACCAACCTCTTTCGGCTGCAGCTTTAATCATTGCATATTCGCCCGAAACATGGAAAACAGTTACAGGAACGTTCACAGCA
>NZ_DATIDY010000241.1:0-7500 GCF_035456085.1 Flavobacterium sp. | reverse complement strand
CCAAAGCGTGGGTCAATTTTGTAAACATCGGATTGTCCATAAGTGTGATACGAATACGCTTTGTCATTGTCTTCGCAAAGTGGTGTTGGCCAAAGCGCTGTCGCACCTAATTCTTTGATGTAATCCAAATGCTGAATCATACCGGCAATGTCTCCACCGTGTCTTCCGCCTGGAAGTGCTCGATTCACTTTTTCAGTAACTGATTTATCGCTGTCATTTTTAGCATTTCCGCTGGCAAAACGATCGGACATTACTAAATAAATCAAATCCGAAGCATCAAAACTTTTTCTGGAAGCTGAGTTTTCTCTTCTTTGTTTTAAACTATATTTTTTGGTGAAAGTGATTTTTTTATTTTTTGAAAATGAAAACACAAAATCTTGAGCCTGTACATTTTTGGTATCGATGGTAACAAAAAGATAATTTAGATTTTCGGTTTTTTTTACGTCTTTGATTACAATATTATTTGTAACAGACACTTCATTTTCAGCGATATTTTTACCATAAAACATAATCTGAAGTTCGGGATTGTGCATTCCTGCATACCAAAATGGAGGCTCAACTCTATCAATTTGAGCAAAAACTGATGTTGATATAAGACACATAAGAATAATTGCTTTTTTCATATTATACTATTTAGATTTATAGTTTAAAATTTCTATGTAACACCTTTTTTAGGCATAAATCGGTATTCTTATTTTTTTAAACACATAGAGACATAGATTTTTTAGACTTAAAAAGACACTTCGTTTCAGATAGATTATATAGACTATGAGTAAAAACAGGTTTTTCTATTCTGCCTTTTAATATTTTCTACATATCTATGTTTCTATGTGGTTAAAATTTAAAACCCTTTCAGAATTTTGAACTCTGAAAGGGTTTGTTTTTATTACTTATTTGGCTGAACCAAAACTGGTGAACCATTTACATAAACAGTCAGTTCATGTGTTCCTTCCAAAGTAAATTTGGTTTCTTGATGATTCACATCAACTTTTAAAATTTGATTTCTGAAATTGATTTTGAATGAATAGCCTCCCCATTCTTTTGGGATTTTTGGCGAGAAATGAAGTGCATCATTTTTCACTCGCATTCCACCAAAACCTTCAACGATACTCATCCAAGTTCCAGCCATAGATGTAATATGACAACCTTCTTCAACCTCTTTGTTGTAATCATCAAGATCCAAACGAGAAGTTCTTAAGTAGAAAGCATAGGCCATATCCATTTTATCCAACAAAGCAGCCTGAATCGAGTGTACGCAAGGCGAAAGTGAACTTTCGTGCACTGTAAATGATTCGTAGAAATCAAAATTGCGCTCCAATTCATCTTTAGAGAAATGATCTTCGAAAAAGTAGAAACACTGCAATACGTCAGCTTGTTTGATATAAGGCGAACGCAAAACTCTGTCCCAAGACCATTTTTGATTGATTGGTCTTTGAGAACGATCTAAATCTTTTACGCGAACTAAATCTTTGTCCAAGAAACCGTCTTGTTGCAGATAAATTCCCATTTCTTCTGATCTTGGAAAATACATATTGCTTGAAACTTTATTCCATTCTTGCAATTCTGCTTCCGAAAGTTTTACTTTTTCAATAATACGCTTGTGATCAGCTGGGTATTCTAATGAAACTTTTTTGATTTGTTCAGTTGCATAATCGATACACCATTTAGCGATATAATTGGTATAGAAATTATTGTTGATGTTATTCTCGTATTCATTTGGACCAGTCACTCCCAAAATCATGTATTGATTTTTGTTTTTGGAGAAAGAAGCTCTTTGGTGCCAAAAACGAGCAATACCAATTAAAACTTCCAATCCTTTTTCCGGAATATAAGAGTAGTCTCCTGTAAAACGGTGGTAATTGTAAATTGCAAAAGCAATAGCTCCGTTTCTATGAATTTCCTCGTGAGTGATTTCCCATTCGTTATGGCATTCTTCACCATTCATGGTAACCATTGGGTACAAAGCCGCTCCGTTTGTAAAACCTAAATTATCTTTTGCATTTTCGATTGCTTTGTCCAATTGGTTGTAACGATAAGTCAATAAGTTACGAGCCACTTGTTGGTCTTTGGTCGCCATGTAAAATGGAATACAATACGCCTCAGTGTCCCAATAAGTTGATCCTCCGTATTTTTCTCCGGTGAATCCTTTTGGACCGATATTCAAACGAGAATCTTTACCTAAATAGGTTTGATTCAATTGGAAAATATTGAAACGGATTCCTTGTTGTGCTTTTACGTCGCCATCAATTGTGATGTCTGACATTTCCCAAATCTTTGCCCAAGCATTAATTTGATCTTGCAATAATTGGTCATAACCTTTTGCTAAAGCAGCTTTAATCACATTTTCGGCAGCCAAAATGGTATCTTCATGGTTTAAAGAAACGGTATAACCACCAATTTTTTGGATTCCAGATTTTTCTCCTTTGGCAACAATTACATCGTAATGAAATAAAATTTTATCCGATTTTGTATCAACAGAAATTGGAGAAAGATTTTGCTTTTCACCTCTTGACAAAATTGTGTTTTGCATAAAGGTTGTTACTTTAAAATGCGTTTTGAAAGTTTGCGCTGTAACAAAAGCTTCATTTCCAGATTTTTTTACATCCAAAGGTTCCCAGAATTTCTCTTCCCAGTTTGCGTCTTCATTCGTTACACCAGCATCGATATATGGTTTGTAAATGATTTTAGCATCTTTGTTTAAAGGTGTAATTTCATAATTAATTACCCCAACTTCGTCTAAATCTAATGATAGAAAACGACGAACATCAACAGCAATTTCAGTACCATTTTTTAGAGTTGCCTCAAAAGAACGTTGATACCAACCTTCTTTCATATTCAATTCGCGGCGGTAGTTTTTGACTTCGGTACAAGTATTTAGATCAAAATTCTCCCCGTTGATTTCAATATCAATTCCAATCCAATTTGGAGCATTTAATACTTTGGCAAAATATTTTGGATAACCGTTTTTCCACCAACCCACTTTTGTTTTGTCTGGATAATAGATTCCTGCTATATAACTTCCTTGAAACGTTTCGCCTGTATAATTTTCTTCGAAATTGGCTCTTTGTCCCATAGCACCGTTTCCGATACTAAATAAACTTTCGGATGATTTTACGCGTTCCTTGTCAAATCCTTCTTCGATGATAGACCAATTATCTGGTTTTATATAATCTTGATTCATTTTTTAATGTGTTACTGTGAAAATTAGATGATTTGAAAATTAAATTCTTTGTGAATTATCTAATTTTCTAATTGACTTATTTCCTAATTATTTATTGATTAACAGTTCTAAGAAAGTGGAATTTATTTCAGTGAAATCCTTGAAAATGTATTCCGCTTCATGCAACGTTGTTTCTTCTCCAATTCCGATGCTTAACATTTTTGCAATATTTGCAGCTTGAACACCCGCAACCGAATCTTCAAAAACAATTGAATCTTCGTTGGTAACATTCAACAAGCGGGCTGCATGAACAAAAACTTCAGGATCTGGTTTGGCATTTACAACATCATTTCCATCGACAACAGCGTCAAAAAAAGATAAAACTCCAGTTTTTTCAAGAATCGGTCTAGCATTTTTACTGGCTGATCCCAAAGCAATTAATTGATTGTTTTCTTTTAAAAACTTTAGAACTTTCATCACTCCAGGCAGGATTTCAGTCTCATTCATATCGACCAAATAAGAAAGATAATCTTCATTTTTTTGAATTAACCATCTGTCTTTATCTTCCTGAGAAGCTTCAATTTTACCTAATTCTAAAATGATATCTAAAGAACGAACGCGACTCACTCCTTTTAATAATTCATTGTGTTCTAATGTAAAATCAATTCCTAACTCATTGGCGATTTTTTTCCATGCTAAAAAATGATATTTAGCAGTGTCAACAATTACACCGTCTAAATCAAAAATAAATCCTTTTCTCTTTTCCGTTTTCATTATAATTTTTCTTTGTTTTTATTTTATTGTTGTGCTTTTTCTTTCACAAAAAACACAGCTGAACCAGCAATCAACATCGATATACCGGCAATTACGATTATTGCCATTGGATTTCCTCCGAAAAGCATGATTATAGTACTTCCTAACACACCCGCTGTTATTTGTGGTACGGTTATAGTTGCATTAAACAGTCCCATATAAACTCCCATTTTTTCTGCTGGTAACGACCCTGAAAGCATCGCATAAGGCATTGCCAAGATAGCTGCCCAAGCCAAGCCAACTCCTGAAATAGAAAGCAATAACATGTTTTTATCTTCGACAACAAACATCGAGATTAATCCCAATCCTCCTAAAATCAATGAGAAACTGTAGGTTTTCTTTCTTCCGATGGATTTTGCTATCGAAGGAATTAGTAAAGAATATAAAGCTGCAATCCCGCTATAAAAAGCAAACATCACTCCTGTCCAGTCTCCAGCTTCATTAAACCCAACTGATTTAGCGTCTAAAGCTGTTGGTCCCCAAACTTGATTTGCAATAGCTCTTGTGGTGTAAACCCACATCAAAAACAAAGCAAACCATGAGAAAAACTGAACGATTCCCAATTGCCAAAAGATTTTTGGGGCGTTTGCAATCAATTTAAAGACACTCTCTTTTGACTTATTTTCGTTAGCATTTAGATCAATTTTATTGTATAAAGCATGTTCTTTTGGCGAATATTCTTTGGTTGTAAAAACGGTCCAAAGTACAGTTCCTAATAATATTGCCCCACCGATATAAAAAGACCAAATCACTGATTCGGCCACTTTTTCGCCAGCAGCTGGAACATTTGACAAACCAATCTTTACTAAAATCCAAGGTAATAATGATCCGAAAACAGCTCCAAAATTGATTAAAGCACTTTGAACTGAATAACCCAAATTTCGTTGTTCATCATTAACCATATCTCCGACTAACGCTCTGAAAGGCTGCATTGTTACATTGAATGATGTATCCATAAACAACAGCATTACTGCGCCAAAGATTAGCGGTGGTAATAAGTAAGTAAAATACTCTGCATTTGGCATAAAGAACATCGCCAATGCTGATACGATAGCACCAAAAAAGATAAAAGGAATTCGTCTTCCTAATTTGGTCCAGGTTTTATCGCTCGAAAGACCAATAATAGGCTGAACAATTAGTCCAGCCAAAGGTGCAGCCAGCCAAAAATAACCAATGCTGTGAACATCTGCCCCGAGCGCTTCTAATATTCTGCTGGTATTTCCATTTTGCAAAGAATATCCGATTTGGACTCCTAAGAACCCAAAACTTAAATTCCAAATTTGCCAAAAACTTAGTTTCGGTTTTTCCATTTTAAAAAATTTACATATTTATTTGATAAATTATTTATCACTAATTTTTATCATTTAATATTTAAAAAGCACGAATAATACAAAATGAAACAGCCTTAAATATTTCTGAAAAAAGATTTTTATAAGCATACAAATCACATGCCATTTTTCAAAAACAACAAACTTTACTAGTTTTGAAATTGACTAAAAAATAGTTCGTTTCAAAAACTTCGTTTACTATTAAAAAAATATTTATGGTAGCAATTATGGAATAGCTAAAGATGATCCTCAAACGAGGAAACTCTTAAAAATCAATAACTATACGCTTGTAAAAATTCATTAAATCATGATATATTTTTATGAATCTATTTCAAAAAATTATATCGCATTTAAAAAAATTATAACACGAAAAATTACTGTTATAAAAAACTTATCTTATTTTCGAAGTAAAAGAAAAGCTATAAACGAGGAGTAAATGTATAAAATTCTTTTTGTATTATTTTCAATAAAATCTTAAAAAAATCATTTTTTTCTACTACAAGGTTGTAGTAATTAGTAAATTACCTATTTTCTTTGCAAATTAATTTATAATTAACAATCAGATAACATGTAAAATGATTGACTGTGAAAGTTTTTTAACCGCAAATTCTCAGATTTTAATTTTAAAATAATCTAAGAATCTGCGGATATATATTTTTTGTAAAATTTACCCATTAGGTGAAATTATTTTTAACCACATAGAAACATAGAATTTATAATGCTCGAAAAGGATTTGATAGTCGTCTCACTTATCACATAGTCTATCTATGTAAAAAATAGGCCTATTTCTAGTCTTTCTTTATGATTTACTATTAAATCTATGCATTTATGTGGTTTGTTTTTTGTTCAAACTTGACCCGAGCAACAGTTTCACCCAACGGGTTAAAATTTAATTGGTAGACTCTCTTTCTACCAAATAGGTTTCAATTACTTCGGTGATGTAATTTTCTTCTTCAGAATCATCTTCAGATTCTAAGCGATCGATAATTATCTTCGCTGCGCGATTACCCATTTTCACTCCGCTTTGACTTACAGTTGTAATTGTGGGAGTAGAATATTTAGAAATCATTCCGTCTGTAAAAGCAATTACTGCAAGATCTTTGGGAACATTTAATCCAATTTTATTTGCTGTTTTGATGCAAGTAACCGCAAAAATTTCGTTTACCGCCAAAACTGCATCAATGGCTTCTTCTTGTAATAATTTCTCAATAATTATTTCGCAAGTGTCAATGTCTTCGATTTTTATAATCAGTTTTTCATCAAAAACCAATTTATTATCAAGCAAAGCTTTTACATAACCATCGGTTCTTAATTTCCCTACACTTACATAATCGACAGTTGTAACCAGTGCAATTTTTTTTCGCCCTTTATCAATAAGACTTTGAACTGCCTCGTAAGCAGCTTGTTTGTCATCAATAATTACTTTATCGCAAAACACTTCATTGGTTACGCGGTCAAACATAACTACTGGCATTCCCTGATTGATTACCTCAGTAATATGATGAAAATCGCCTTTGAACTGAGTTTCTTTTGACAATGACATAATGAATCCATCGATGCTACCATTAGCCAAAAGTTCCATATTGAGTACTTCTTTATCAAACGAGTCATCAGACAAACAAATTACGACACTGTAACCTTTTTCATTAGCAACTTGTTCTACACCGTTAATGACAGTGGAGAAAAAATGATGTACAATTTCGGGAATAATAATTCCTATGGTTTTTGTCTTTCTATTCTTGAGGCTAAGCGCAATATTATTGGGTGTATAGTGATAAAATTTGGCAAATGCTTGGACTTTCAATCTTGTTTCTTCACCAATTTCGTGGCTATTCCTTAGAGATTTAGAAACAGTTGATATTGAGACATCTAGCTCTTTAGCGATTTGCTTTAAGGTTATTTTTTTCTTCATGCTAAAATAAAGGGTTATTACTGTGATGCTATTTATTTCTTAATAAAGATAGGGATTTTTTTTATTTATGGTAGTTTTTAGGACAAAAAAGGCAATAAAAAACAAAGTTTTCAACACTATCACGTTTTCGTAGCACTGTATCGTTTTCATCATGTCGAGGCGTGTTAAATAATTCATAATTTTGAAATTCGAAGTAGAAAAAAACTAAACAAAACTTAACCAAAAAACAATTAATTTAAACGAAAAGTATGAAAACAATTTACAAAAAGTTGTTATTTTTATTGCTC
>NZ_DATIDY010000240.1:0-17565 GCF_035456085.1 Flavobacterium sp. | reverse complement strand
CAATACAATCTCTAGAACTATTATAAACCATTATCAAACCATCTTGAACTACTTTGATAACAGAAGTACTAATGCTTCTGCGGAATCTTTCAATGCAAAAATAAAAGCATTTAGATCAAAGTTCAGAGGCGTACGAAATGTTGAATATTTTCTTTTTAGGCTAACTAATATTTATGCCTAATTTTTTGCTACTCCACAGGTTTTCGTATTGATCCATTTTTTTTTCATAGTGACCATGGAGGGATTTGAACCCTCACGCCCTTGCGAGCACCACCCCCTCAAGATGGCGAGTCTACCGTTTCTCCACATGGCCCAAAACAGATAGAGACGTTGCAAGCAACGTCTCTACGATTGTGACCCGACTGGGGCTCGAACCCAGGACCCCATCATTAAAAGTGATGTGCTCTACCGACTGAGCTATCGAGTCATATTCGTTTCTTGAATGCGGGTGCAAATATAAGGACTTTTTTTCGAAGTTTCCAAGCTATTTTATTATAAATTTGTGTTTTTTTAATTTAAATTCTTAACGCCTTAGTATGTAGGGTCTTATTCAGATGAAAAAAATTGTATTATTAGGTTACATGGGGTGCGGTAAGTCAACAATCGCCCAAAAACTTTCCGAAATTCTAAAAACGTCCTATATAGATTTGGACGATTATATCGAAAAAAACACAAAAATGTCAATAAAAGAGATTTTTGAGAGCCAAGGAGAGATCCATTTTCGGAAATTAGAACGCTTGTATTTTATTGAATTATTAAATTCTCCAGGCGAAATCATTATTGGTTTAGGTGGAGGAACGCCATGTTATGCGAATAACCATGAATTACTAACTAGGGATGACGTGGTATCTATTTATTTAAAAGCATCAATTGATACCTTATTTAATAGATTGGTTGCTAATAAGAGTAAAAGACCTCTTATAGCTGATAAAAATGATGAAGAGATGAAGGAGTTTATTGCTAAACATCTTTTTGATAGAAGCTATTATTACAACCATGCCCAACATAAAGTAAATGTTGATGGAAAGTCTGTTGAAGAAACGGTAAATGATATTTTAAACCTATTAGCTTAAACTAGCGTAACTATTGCCGTTATTATCAAAAACGACGTTTACGTGTTCTAACAATGATGTAGAAAGTGATATTCCTTTAAAATCGGCCTTAATCGGAAATTTTTTGTGATTTCTGTCAACAAGTACAACGGTTTTGAACTTTTTTAAAGGAACATCCAAAAAATGTTTCACTGCATATATTAATGTAGCTCCCGAACTCAATACATCGTCCACAAGTACTAGACCTCTATTGCTGTATTCTTCTTTTGTTAAAGAAGTGGTTATTGGCTGCTCTGGACTTTGTTTATTGGTATGAACTTCGCAAAGCGAAACTTTAATGGAAGAAATAGCTCTTAATTCTTTGGCAATTCTTTCAGCAAAAATAAAACCGTTTTCTTTAATTCCGGCAATCACGATTTCTTCATCCTCCACAAAAGTTTCATAGATTTGATAAGCTATTCTTTTAGTGGTGTGTTCAATTTGCTGATTGGTTAGAATTATATTTTTGCTCATGGCGGATAATTATTTATTTTTTCAAAGATAAAAAAGTTAGATGAATTTGGAGTTTTTTAATTGAAATGTTAACCCTAGCTCTGCAAACTTCATGTCGGTAGTAGATGCAAGTCTTTCCTTAAAATGAATACAAAAAACTACATATTGCGTCCTGCATTCTATTCTTCAATATCATCTTCATTAATATCATTACCAAATTCGTCAATGTCTCTGCGATCTTTTTTGGTTGGTCTTCCAGTTCCGGTTTTTCGATAATGTTCTTTTGATAGTTTTAATAATTCTAAGTGAGCATAAGCTTCGGCCGGAGTTTCATTTTTTCTATAAATATCAACGAGTTTCGCACCCACTCGGCTTTCGGGGATGTCTAATACGGTAATGATTTGAGTAATTTGATCCTTTCTAAAAGTAATCCTGTCTGTGGGAAAAACTTCTTTTGAGGGTTTGGCAATAATACCATTTACCGTAATGTGATTTTTTTTGCAAGCTTCGGTTACCATATTTCGGGTTTTGTAATACCGAACGCACCATAAATATTTGTCTATTCTCATTAATTTTTTCTAAAATCGGAGTTAAATACTTTACAAAAGTAAATCATTAATGTATATTTGCGACTTAAACTACACCAAATAATGAGCAAAATTAAGTTTTATTTTATTGGATTAATCGCAATTTTTGCAATAATTTCTTGTCATAAAGATGATGATGAAGTTGAGGTAACACCGCCAATACCTTATGCTGACCAATATCCGAAAGATATAGCTGCTATTGAAGATTATTTAAAAACAAATTACATAAGCGAAATAGTGAGTCATCCTGGTTTTCCAGATGATCAGGATATAACAATTAAGAAAATTACTGATGCTAATACTCAGCCCTCTTTGTGGTCATATTTAGATAGTCCTACTCTGCCACGATTATCTGTCAGAAATGTAAGTGCTCATGATATTACTTATAAGCTGTATTATTTAGTAATCAGAGAAGGTGTAAAAGGAGGAACTAGTCCCCATGGAGGTGAGTATCCTTGTAATGTGGATGGTGTTTTTGCAGGGTATCAATTATCTTTATTAGACGGGACGATGGTGCAGACTTCTAATAATTCGCAAATATTGTTTAATTTGGATGGTCAAGATCATGATGGAGGAGGAGCGGTTGTCGTAAGAGGATGGCCAGAGGGTTTTCCGCAATTTAAAACAGGCTGGGTTTCTTCTGCTGCTGATGGTACGATAAGGAATTATGATTTTGGCGCTGGTGTATTGTTTATTCCTTCAGGATTAGCGTATTATAATAACGCTCAGAGTGGCATACCTGCTTATTCTCCTTTGGTATATGGAATAAAGTTATATGCTTTGAAAAGATATGATCACGAGTTTAATATTATAAATAATGTAAAGTATTCGGATCCAGATGGTGTTCCTTCTTTTCAGGAAGATTTGAACGGCGATAGATATATTTATACATATGCAAGCGGAATTCCTAATCCTGATGATACGGACGGAGACGGAATTCCTGATTACTATGATTCTGATGATGATGGCGATGGATATGCAACAAGAGGGGAAGTTAAAGATGCTAATGGGAAAGTTTATCCTTATGATTTAATTCCAGATTGTTCAGGAAATCAAACAGACCCTAATCGATTGAAAAGGCATCTGGATAAAAATTGTACTAAAATGAGTCAATAATAATGAAAACCATTTCGATAAAACGGAATGGTTTTTTTATGACTTTGCTTTTTTTTGAAAGGTTCTAAGCTTTTAAAACTTTTTCAAGTCTAGTTTATTATTAAAAAGGTAGGGCTTTATCCGCTTGTATATGTAGCTAAAAAAAAACCATTTCAGAAACGAAATGGTTTTTTTATGTATAGAATTCGAAAGATTACTTTCTTTTGATAACTTTTTCTACAGCTTCAACAATCGCTTGATTGTTAAGTTTGTATTTTTCCATTAATTGCTCAGGAGTTCCTGATTCACCAAAACTATCTTTAACAGCAACAAATTCTTGTGGAGCTGGAGTATTTAATGCTAATACTCTAGAAACGCTTTCCCCAAGACCACCAAGAATGTTGTGTTCTTCAGCAGTAACCACACATTTGGTTTTGGCCAAAGATTTCAAAATAGCTTCTTCGTCCAATGGTTTAATCGTGTGGATGTTGATTACCTCGGCAGAGATTCCTTTTGCTTCTAAAGCTTCTGCGGCAACTAAAGCTTCCCAAACTAAATGTCCTGTAGCAATAATTGTTACATCAGTTCCTTCGTTAAGCATAATAGCTTTTCCGATTACGAAAGGTTCATCAGCTGGGGTAAAGTTTGGTACAACTGGACGCCCAAAACGTAAATAGGCTGGACCATGATGATCTGCTAATGCAATTGTTGCAGCTTTGGTTTGATTGTGATCACAAGTGTTGATTACTGTCATTCCAGGTAGCATTTTCATCAATCCAATATCTTCTAAGATTTGGTGAGTTGCTCCGTCTTCTCCAAGAGTTAATCCTGCGTGAGAAGCACAAATTTTAACATTTTTATCAGAATAAGCAACCGATTGACGAATTTGATCATAAACACGACCAGTTGAAAAGTTGGCAAAAGTTCCTGTAAAAGGAATTTTTCCACCAATAGTTAAACCGGCAGCAATTCCAATCATATTAGCTTCCGCAATTCCGATTTGGAAAAAACGCTCAGGGTGATTTTTTTTGAAATCATCAAATTTTAATGAACCAATTAAATCCGCACAAAGTGCCACTACGTTTTCGTTTTTTTGACCTAATTCAGTCATTCCCACTCCAAAACCTGAACGGGTATCTTTACTTCCTGTATTTATATATTTTTTCATTTTTTAATTTAAAAAGGTGAATGCATTCATTTCTGAATACCGAAATCTGAATACTGATTAATAATCTGAATTGCCTCCAGTGTTGTAGTTTTGTCCTAAGGCATTTTCAAGTTGAGCATCATTTGGTGCTTTACCATGCCATGCATGACTGTACATCATATAATCAACACCATTACCCATTTCAGTATGCAATAATACACAAACTGGTTTTCCTTTTCCAGTTCTAGCTTTTGCTTCGGCCATGCCTCCAATAATAGCTTCGATATTATTTCCTTCAGTTATATCTACAACTTCCCAGTCAAAAGCTTCAAATTTAGCGCGGATACTTCCCATGCATAAAACTTCGTCAGTAGTACCATCGATTTGTTTTCCGTTAAGGTCAACAGTAGCGATAAGATTGTCCACATTTTTTGCAGAAGCATACATGATAGCTTCCCAGTTTTGACCTTCTTGTAATTCACCATCACCATGTAAAGTATAAACTAAGTGATTGTCACCATTTAATTTTTTAGCCTGAGCAGCTCCAATAGCAACAGATAACCCTTGTCCTAATGAACCAGAAGCAATACGTACGCCAGGTAAACCTTCGTGAGTAGTTGGATGTCCTTGTAAACGAGAATTTAAAAGTCTGAAAGTAGCTAATTCTGGAATTGGAAAATAACCACTTCTTGCTAAAACGCTATAAAATACTGGAGAAATGTGACCGTTTGAAAGGAAAAATAAATCTTCTCCTATTCCGTTCATGTCAAATCCTTCTTTGCGGTCCATTATATTTTGGTATAAAGTCACCAAAAATTCTGTACAACCTAGAGAACCACCTGGGTGACCTGAGTTGACTGCATGAACCATACGAAGAATGTCTCTTCTGACTTGGATAGTTAAATCGCTTAATTGTTGTGTGTTAGGCTTCATTTTTTTTGTAAAAGTTAAACTGCTGCAAAAGTAGATTTTTTTTGTGGTACGACAAATGATTTTCAAGGCAATTTCAATAGGAATGGTAATTTCAACAACAAACTAAAAAAATCAAGGAAAATTTAAAATACAAAAATATTTGAATGTGAAATGTTTTTAACGATTAATTATTGGCTCGATTTTTATTATAAAATTTCTTTGAAGTCATTCCTAATTTTACTTCTTTGGCATTATTCGTCTGGCATTGAAATACATAAAAAACCCGAAAACGATTTCAATTCCTCCACCGGTCAAAGCTGATATGTGGCACTTTGCATTTAATGAAAATAATATATAAGCTGCAATGCCCAAAATTCCGCCTAAGACCCAAAATAACCGATTTCCATATATTGTGTTAAAAGTTAAATATCTGCCTCCAATTATCAATAGCATTGCTGGAAAAAACCATTCTATTCTTTGAACCGAAAGTCCATACGCAAGAGGAATGCACATAAGCATATAGAATGTTCCTTCCATAGCAAGATTTGTTAATGGATTATTTTTACTTTGAGTTCCGCTAACTCCAATTATTTTATTAAAAATGATGCTTATGGGATAGATGAGAGCCCCACCAACAAGAAGTGTCCAAACAGCTTGTTTTGATGAATAACTTGAAGCAACAAAACCAGACGTTAACCATATAAGTCCGGAAACTATAATGCCAGTAGTGCCATTCATATGATTATTTCTCATTTCTGTTTGTGCTACTTTTACATTATTGATATTTTCTATATGCAAGTTGTCCTTTTGGGTATTTTGAATTTTCATTGTTTTATGAAATTTAATTTATGTGTTTTGATTGGTGATAATAGTGGTGTTCTTGTTGTCAATATTATGAAATACAAATATTTGATTAATTTAAGTGCTATTTTTGGATTTGCCAAATCACACCAAAAACAAAACTAATTTTCCATTTAGCTAATTACTAAAATTCTTTATAGCAGTTGGCAGTGGTTACCAAATTTAGTTTTTATAATATCCTTGAAGAAGTAATTTCAATATCAGCATATTTCCAAGCTTCGTTAAAGCGAGTTTTTACTTCTTCATATCTTTTTTGATCATTGAGTTTTTCATGAGCATTCATTAATCCTTTCAAAGCCCAGCCGTTATTAGGAAATGTTTTTAAATCTTCTTCGTATATTTTTATGGCATCATTGTATTTTCCAGCATCTATCAATACAACACCTAAATGATGACGAACTGAGAAAAACCAATCGGGAGGTTCATTATAATTTAGTTTATCTTCTTTTGCAACGGCTTGTTTTAAAAGTGAAATTGCTTTATCATAGTTTTTTTCTTTGGCATTAATTTCTCCTTCCAAAGTTATCGAGGCTATTTCGCACAAGTCCGATATATTGTTAATGTTCCAAATTGTCAAGTCTTTTAGTTTGGGATCTATCATAGTTTTTTTCATAGAAACAAGATGTTTTTTTGCTTCCGCTGGTAGGTTCTTCGAAAGCATTGCCATTCCTCGGGCATAATGCCAAACTACCAGTGGATATTTCAATTCTTTTTTTGGTTCGGAAGCATTTAGATGTTTTTCCACAAACCGAGTTTGATTTCTACATACCAAGGAATTGAATAATAATGTTGTAAAGTTGACCAAGCCGGATCGAGTAGTAATTTTTTGTGCGCATGGTCTGCCGTTGCAAACGCACCTTTCAAGGCTGCTTTGCTTTCTCCACTAAGTGTGGCACAAGCTGCAATAAAGTGATAATTGTGGGGGTAATAGGCGAGCGGATATGCTCCTTGTGCATGGCATGCATCAACATAGGAACTGTCAATTTCAACTGCTTTCAGATTGGTTATGACGCCATCATGATAGCGCCCGGTTCTTATGTAGATATGTGATGGCATGTGTACTAAATGTCCGGAACCCGGAACCAAATCACGAAGTAAGTCAGCGCTTGCATCTGCATTTTCAGGCTGTTGTGACATTTCCTCGGCATGTATATAAAGATGGTGTGCGGCGGCATTTTTTGGTTCCAATTGAAGGCATTTTTTGAGCACTGCTAGGATTTCAGGCGTCCAAGGTTGAGCTGTTCCGTCTTTGTTCCATAAATTCCAAGGATGCATATCCATTAATGATTCTGCAAAGAGTACGCCTATAGTTGCGTCTTTTCGATATTTTTTATAGACTTTACGCATAGCAGCAGCATAAGTAGAATCGAGTACCGAGCGAGCCATGGTGGTGTCGTTGGAATAGCGATAAGTCAAGGCATTTATCAAATCTTTTTCTTTTTGTGTAGAGGAAGCTGAATTTGATTTTGCTTTTTGGACAGCGTCGAAAGCCCGCAGAAAATTATCCTTTTCCATGCCGGCATTATAATTTGGGCCAAGAACGTATGCAAAACCCCACCAACCCATAGCAGAAGTTGGCTCTTGACGGGTGATCTCAAAAAAGGAGCGGGCTGCTTCAGCATGATTGAAACCAAAGGAAAGCATTAGTCCTTGATCAAAATATTTTTGCAGTATTGGTTTTTTTGTTAAAATAGGAAGATGAAGCCCTTCAAGCCCTTTAAATAATGGTGCTTTTTTGTCTGAAGAATACCAGTTTTTGTCCGTTACTTCGGGCGTGCTGCAACTGTAATTGCTGATCGCTGAATTGGTAATTTCTGTTTTGTTTTTTTTGCATGAAAAACAAATTAAAAGAGAACAAAGTAAATAGAAATAGACTTTCATAATTCATCATTTTAAGACATTGAATTTACAAAATTTAATTTAATTTACTGATAGTTAACGAATTGAATGTGCGTTGGGGAATTGTAACCATTTTGAGCAATTGTTGTATTTTATATATAAATACATTCTTTGTATCTAGCCTTGCTCTTTATTGATTGGATATTTGCTGCATTTGTTTCTGTATTAATGTAATTCCGGTCGAGATTAATCTGAAGCCCGAAAATCCCATAATAAAAAAAGTCCCACCGAAGCAGGACTTAAGATTTACATCTACGGCATATAGCCTTATTGTGATAAGATTAAAGATTAGAATAAAATTATCTGTTACAAATATAGATAAAATAATAAATAGGTTTTAATGACGAAAGTCATAAAGCAGTTAATTATTTTTTCATAGTTTTAAAATTCGTATTAAAAAATGAAAGGTATGGCAAAGATATTAGGATTAGATTTAGGAACGAACTCGATTGGGTGGGCGATTGTAGAGAATGATGGAAATGATTTTTCATTGGTAGATAAAGGAGTTAGGATATTTTCTGAAGGCGTAAAATCAGAAAAAGGAATTGAAAGTTCTCGTGCCGCGGAACGCACAGGATACAGAAGTGCAAGAAAAATTAAATACCGAAGAAAATTAAGAAAATACGAAACCTTAAAAGTTCTTTCCTTAAATGGGATGTGTCCACTTTCAATTGAAGAAGTTGAAGATTGGAAAAAATCAGGTTTTAAAGATTATCCTTTGAATCCGGAATTTTTGAAATGGTTACGAACTAGTGACGATGAAAATTTAAATCCATATTATTTTAGAGATAAATCCAGTAAGCAAAAAGCAGCTTTGTTTGAATTGGGGCGCGCCTTCTATCATATTGCTCAAAGAAGAGGTTTTTTGAGTAACAGACTTGATCAATCTGCAGAGGGGATTTTAGAGGAGCATTGTCCAAAAATTCAGTCCGTAGTAGAAGATTTAAATTCTAATCATGAGGTTCTGGAAAATTTAAGAGAATATTTTTTTGAAACAGGAATTCTCGATGGTAATGAAAAAAGTGGTTTTGTAAAAGATTTGGATGAAGGTGATAAAAAATTAGTTTCATTATATAAATCACTTCAAGCTATTGTAAAAAAGAATAACGTTGATTTTGAAAAATGCAAAACAGAGATCATCGAGAGGTTGAACAAGAAAGATGTTTTAGGAAAAGTAAAAGGGAAAATTAAAGATATTTCGCAAGCAATGCTTGATGGAAACTTTAAAACATTGGGACAATATTTTTTCAGTCTTTATAGCAAAGAAAAAATAAGAAATCAATATACATCAAGAGAAGAACATTATCTTGAAGAGTTTATCACAATTTGTAAAGTTCAGGGAATCCAAGGAATTGACGATAATGAAAAATTGCCTGAAAAGAAATTTATAGGTTTAGCCAAAGAGTTATATAAAGCTATTTTCTTTCAGCGTCCATTAAAATCGCAGAAAGGATTGATTGGAAAATGTTCTTTCGAAAAAAGTAAATCACGTTGTGCCATTTCCCATCCGGATTTTGAAGAATACAGAATGTGGACTTATTTAAACACCATAAAAATCGGAAATCAAAGTGAGAAAAACTTACGTTTCCTGACGCAAGATGAGAAATTGAAATTGGTTCCAAAATTCTACAGAAAAAATGATTTTAATTTCGAAATTTTAGCTAAAGAACTTGTTGAAAAAGGAGCAAGTTTTGGCTTTTATAAATCCTCAAAAAAGAATGATTGCTTTTATTGGTTCAACTACAAACCAACTGATACAGTTTCGGCTTGCCAGGTTTCGGCATCGTTGAAAAATATTTTAGGGGAAGAGTGGAAAACAAAAACATACACGTATCAGACATTAAATGCCAAAAAAGAAGAGGTAACCAAAAAGGTTGATTATAAAGATTTGTGGCATTTACTTTCCGTTGCGACTTCTGATATTTATTTGTATGAATATGCCAAAGAGAAATTGGGATTGGATGATAAGAATGCAAAAGCTTTTAGTAAAATAAAATTGAAAAAAGATTTCGCCAGTTTGAGTTTATCTGCAATCACTAAAATCTTGCCTTACGTAAAAGAAGGACTTTTGTATTCTCACGCGGTATTTATGGCAAATGTTGAAAATATTGTCGATGAAGAAATTTGGAAAGATGTTGGTCAAAGAAACTACATCCAATCTAAAGTAGCGGAAATCATTGAAAATTACACTTTTGAAAAGAGTTTATTAGAGGTAGTAAATGGTTTGATGAAAGAATATAAAACTGAAAATGAAGATGGTAAAAAGGTATATTATTCAAAAGAAGCAGAAACAGAATTTGGTATAGATTTAAAGAAAAAGTTAGTTGGGTTTTATAAATCAAATAAAATCGAAGATGAAAGTGAACAAGAGAGTATTTTCAATGATTTATTGCCGATTTTATTTGAACAATTAAAGAAGTATGAGTACATCAAAATAGAACGATTAGATGAAAAAGTTTCAGGATTTTTGAAAGGAGAAAATGAAACAGGAGAAGTCTTTTGTAGTGAAGAAAGAGGAACAGACAAAGAGAAGGAAAAGAAAATAAACAATAGGTTAAAAAAACTATATCATCCATCAGACATTGAAGTCTTCAAAAAGAAAATCATTAAAGACGAATTTGGAAATGAAAAAATAGTTTTAGGTAGTCCATTAACTTCTTCAATAAAAAACCCGATGGCTATGCGAGCTTTACATCAATTGCGTAAAGTTTTGAACACGCTTATTTTTGAAGGAGAAGTTGATGAAAATACAAGGATTCATATTGAGATGGCTCGTGAATTGAATGATGCCAATAGGAGAAAAGGAATTCAGGATTATCAAAAGGAGAATAAAGATTTTAGAGACAATGCCATAAAAGAAATCAAGAAACTCTATTTGGAGGAATGCAACAAGGAAGTAGAGCCAACGGAAGACGATATTTTGCGGTATCAGCTTTGGATTGAGCAAGATAAATGCGAAATATATGAAACAGGAAAAAATATTAGAATTTGTGATATAATAGGCAGTAATCCAGCTTATGATATCGAACATACTATTCCAAGAAGCATTTCACAAGATAATTCGCAAATGAATAAAACGCTGTGCAGTCAGCGATTTAACAGAGAGGTGAAAAAACAAAAAATGCCAATTGAATTAAATAATCATTTGGAAATTTTGCCAAGAATTGCACATTGGAAAGAAGAAGCCAATAATTTATCGAGAGAAATTGAAATAATAAGTCGTTCTATTAAAGCGGCGGCGACCAAAGAAGTAAAAGATAAAAAAATACGAAGAAGACATTATTTGACTTTAAAACGGGACTATCTTCAAGGAAAATACGACAGATTCGTTTGGGAAGAACCAAAAGTGGGATTCAAAAACAGTCAAATTCCAGATACAGGAATTATAACCAAATATGCACAAGCGTATTTGAAATCCTATTTCAAAAGAGTAGAAAGTGTAAAAGGCGGAATGGTTGCCGAATTCAGAAAACAATGGGGAATCCAAGAATCGTACATAGACGAAAACGGCAATAAACAATATAAAGAGAAAGACCGTAGCAAGCATACCCATCACACGGTTGATGCCATTACTATTGCGTGCATGACCAAAGATAAATACGATGTTTTGGCACATGCGTGGAAGTTGGAAGACGAACAAAATAAGACAGAAGCCAAAAAAATCATAGAACAAGCCAAACCTTGGAAAACGTTCAAAGAAGATTTACTAAAAATTGAAGAAGAAATTTTAGTTTCTCATTACACACCTGATAATGTAAAAAAACAATCCAAAAAGATTGTTAGAGTTCGTGGTAAAAAACAGTATGTTGCGGAAATAGAACGCGATGCAAAAGGAAAAGCGATTCCAAAAAAAGATGCTAATGGGAAAATCATTTATAAGTTAAATGGTAAAGGAGAAAAAATCCCAAGATTGCATCAGGGAGATACAATTAGAGGTTCACTACACCAAGATAGTATTTATGGGGCAATTAAAAATCCATTGAATACTGATGAAATTCGTTATGTTATTCGTAAAGATTTAGAAAGTTTGAAAGCGAATGATGTTGAAAATATTGTTGATGAGGTAGTAAAAGAGAAAATAAAAGAAGCTATTGAAAATAAGATTTTATTGCTTTCTTCAAATGCTCAACAAAAAAACAAGTTAGATGGAAAGGTTTGGATGAACAAAGAAAAACAAGTTCCAATTAATAAAGTTAGAATTTATGCCAATTCGGTTAAAAATCCTTTAGAAATTAAGGAACATAGTGTATTGTCAAAATCTCGCCATGAGCATAAACAAAAGGTTTATGGGCAGAATGATGAGAATTATGCATTAGCAATTTATGAAGGTTTGGACAAAAAAGGAAATATTAAAAGAGGATTTGAGTCAATTAACAATAAGGACGCTGGACAATATTATAGGTTGAGTAATAAAGAATTTGCAAAAAGCTATGATATTGTGACAAATCCACATGATAAAACGAATTTACCATTAAAATATATACTTAAAAAAGGAATGATGGTGTTGTTTTATAAGGAGGAAGCCTCTGAACTTTTAGAGCTGGATTTTGGGGACTTAAATAATAGGCTTTATAAATTGTCGAAATTTGATGCGCAAGGAAGATTGACATTTAGAACTCATTTTGAAGCGAGGCAAGCAAGTGAATTGAAAGAAATTTATAATGTTGATTTTGAAAAACCATTTGAACAAATTAGACTTCAAGTAAGTAAACTTGATATGATTGTAGAGGGTTATGAATTTAAAATAGCTCCATCGGGGAAAATTAAGTTTTTGTAGGTTTAAAAAAGTTCTTTGACATAAAGAGACAATCTTAAGCATCCAAACCACAACTGAAATAGACCTACAATTTTTGTTACAACGATTTCAGGTGTGGTTTGATTAAAGATTAGAAGACACGATATTAAATAGATATTAAGCCTTTGTCAGTAAACGTTGTGGTTTGATTAAAGATTAGAAGACACGATATTTTTACTAGTATGTTTGCTCCACGCGAACAAGTTGTGGTTTGATTAAAGATTAGAAGACACGATATTTAATGGAGGGAACATTGGTACAGGAATTTGGTTGTGGTTTGATTAAAGATTAGAAGACACGATATTTTAATTCATTGAACTGTTCCGAGCCATACGGTTGTGGTTTGATTAAAGATTAGAAGACACGATATTCCAGCCATCGTGTAGCATCCGCCGTTATAGGTTGTGGTTTGATTAAAGATTAGAAGACACGATATTGGTATTTAATGGATAAATATAATCGTTTTTGTTGTGGTTTGATTAAAGATTAGAAGACACGATATTTTTGCCCTTAAAATTGTAGAGAAAATTAACGTTGTGGTTTGATTAAAGATTAGAAGACACGATATTAACATTCAATCGAATGGCACGAAATCAGAGTTGTGGTTTGATTAAAGATTAGAAGACACGATATTCCGTCAGTATCATAAGCTACAGCCTGTAAGTTGTGGTTTGATTAAAGATTAGAAGACACGATATTCATAAATTTGTGAAACACCATCACTTGCAAGTTGTGGTTTGATTAAAGATTAGAAGACACGATATTAGGTAACTTGTCGACAAGCACAACACCTAAGTTGTGGTTTGATTAAAGATTAGAAGACACGATATTTAGAGTAGTTCAGTTTAGAACTTACGACTAGTTGTGGTTTGATTAAAGATTAGAAGACACGATATTCCAGGCAACCAAATTTTATCTTTATAATAAGTTGTGGTTTGATTAAAGATTAGAAGACACGATATTATAAAGTTCTGAAAACTCTATTTCGTCCATGTTGTGGTTTGATTAAAGATTAGAAGACACGATATTGTTGGCGTCTGCAATATCACAATCTATTGCGTTGTGGTTTGATTAAAGATTAGAAGACACGATATTACTGACATATATACTGACATATACTGACATGTTGTGGTTTGATTAAAGATTAGAAGACACGATATTAGTAAACTTAGGAGGCGACCGCCTAGGCAGGTTGTGGTTTGATTAAAGATTAGAAGACACGATATTTTTTTTTCTAGCTTCTGTTTCAGCAGCCACGTTGTGGTTTGATTAAAGATTAGAAGACACGATATTATCAATCCTGATCGTTACAGGCGAATTGCAGTTGTGGTTTGATTAAAGATTAGAAGACACGATATTGCTCCAACTCAAGGAGGTATAGTAATAACGTTGTGGTTTGATTAAAGATTAGAAGACACGATATTCAAAGAGTTAATAGATTAACAGATGGTGAGTTGTGGTTTGATTAAAGATTAGAAGACACGATATTTACCCACAGTTAATACTTATCGAGTTCTCAGTTGTGGTTTGATTAAAGATTAGAAGACACGATATTGGATATTTTCAGATATAAACCACAAAGTAAGTTGTGGTTTGATTAAAGATTAGAAGACACGATATTTTTCGTTATTAAAACAAGTTAAACAAGCAGGTTGTGGTTTGATTAAAGATTAGAAGACACGATATTTTGGCACTCAAAAAGGTGGCGTTGGAAAAAGTTGTGGTTTGATTAAAGATTAGAAGACACGATATTAAAATTAGTAGAAGCAATCAAACGCCAAGAGTTGTGGTTTGATTAAAGATTAGAAGACACGATATTAGCTCCTGTTTTTATCTCATAGGCTTCTATGTTGTGGTTTGATTAAAGATTAGAAGACACGATATTAAGATCGATTCTGCGGATAAGAAATGTAAAGTTGTGGTTTGATTAAAGATTAGAAGACACGATATTTATTTTTTGTCCTTCTAGTTGGTATTGTAGGTTGTGGTTTGATTAAAGATTAGAAGACACGATATTTGTCAGATAATACAGAAACACAAAGATTTAGTTGTGGTTTGATTAAAGATTAGAAGACACGATATTGGCCAATGCAGTTTCTTCTTCATTGTCAACGTTGTGGTTTGATTAAAGATTAGAAGACACGATATTCCATTTATGCAAAAGGCATACGCCCAAACAGTTGTGGTTTGATTAAAGATTAGAAGACACGATATTTTTATATTGTGAATCGTTGGATGGCGAAGAGTTGTGGTTTGATTAAAGATTAGAAGACACGATATTATGTAAAAACACAAACTATCTAAGTGTATAGTTGTGGTTTGATTAAAGATTAGAAGACACGATATTCATAAACGCAGACACATCAAAGAAAAAAGTGTTGTGGTTTGATTAAAGATTAGAAGACACGATATTAGTTGACTTGTTGCCTTCTGATTATCATAGGATTAAATAGAAATATCGTTTTAAAAAATGCTTCTTTACAGTACATGATAGGCTGGATTGAAGCATTTTTTTATTTGTAATGATTTGTATTTCAATATTTTTTTAGAGATTAGAATTGGATTTTGTAGAAGGGACAGGTCGCGTCCTGTCAGTACTGGAATCGCGTAAAAAATAATTCATTAAATATAAAAGATGAAAAATTGAAAAAGGAATCGAATGCAAGGATTCGATTATTCGAGCGATAATATTTATTTTGTCACGATATGTGTTCAAAATCGGGAATGTTGTTTTGGATACGTAGGGACAGGTCGCGACCTGTCCGCACATCATTCCAATGAAAATCATTTGTCAGGTGCAAAAATGAATTTAAATGAATATGGGAAAATTGTGGCAGAACAAATAGTTTGGTTAGAAGAGCAATATCAATATGTTGTTATTCATAATTATGTGGTAATGCCCAATCATGTGCATATCATTATTGAAATTGATGCGGCAGGGACAGGTCGCGACCTGTCCGTACAGAAAATTAAGTCATTATCGAGTTTAATAGGTGCGTTTAAAACAACATCTTCCAAAATAATTCATAAATCTGGATTTCTAGATTTTGCCTGGCAGCGATCCTTTCATGATCATATTATCCGAAATGAGAAATCCTATCTAAATATTAACAATTATATAGATTCCAATCCTTAGAAATGGTTGGCTGATACTTTTTTTGAGAAGCTTAAAACAATTCCAATTGGGTAGGCTGTGGTTCTTTGGGTATTTCGGATTTGCCCCAAAAGTTCTGGATATTCCCGAATTGTTTGTCAGTGATTCGTAAAACGCTCACTTTTCCTAAGGGAGGCAAAAGCTTATGAATGCGTTTTTCATGGACATCGGCACTTTCACCACTGGCACAATGACGCACATAAACTGAATATTGCATCATCGAAAATCCGTCTTTGATCAAGTTATTCCTAAAACCAGAAGCATTTTTTCTATCCTTTTTAGTTTCAGTTGGTAAGTCAAAAAATACAAATAACCACATAATTCGGTAAGCGTTTAAGTCCATAATTTGGGATATTTAATTTTTTTTCTGTCACCAGTATAACATTGTTGTAAAGAACTGGCTGTTTTTTGCAAAGCCACCATCAACGGACTTCTCTCATCTTTGAAATAAACGGTTTGAGTAAGGATTTGTAAAAGCTCAGCTTTGATTTTAGTGTTTAATTCCTGTTCATTATAGGTTTGCATAATTTCAAAAACCTTTTCATCAATCAGTGGTCTAAATGGTTCCATAATATCATCTGCTAGAGCAAAAGCATTGTATTTACTCTTATGATGAATGCCAAGGGTGTTTAATAATCCGCTTCCTGAAAGAGCTCTTGCAGTGGCTGCTCTTAAAATAGCATAACCATAATTCAGAAAATTGTTGGGATAATCACCAAATCGTTCTCGTTTGAAATTGATGTCGTAAGTGTCAAAAAAAGTCTTCCAATATTGACTTGCAGCAACTCCTTCCATATTGGTGGTATCTCCGCTTAAAACTTTACTGGCAAGGAATTCAAACGAATTTTTATTTCCAGTAATATTTTCCAGCAAAAGACCTTGATTAGTTATTTTTTCGATAACTGTTTGTTGCCATAATTGTTTTTTAAGTGGTATTGAAGCATCAATTTGATTTTTAAAAATCTCTTGCTGAATGTGATGACTGTTGAGATTCAGGAACATTCCGTTGGGGAAATGACTTTTGGAGCAAATAATTACAGCTGTATTGTTTTCAATCAAAAGATTCATAGCGGGCAAACTCATATAAATTTCTTGATGATCTAAAACCAAAAAGCCAATATCTTCGATAGGAATGCTACTTTGTCTAATTTCAGATTGTATGACTAACTGTGAATTTTTGGTAGTAAGAGAACTTTTATTTTCTATTAAAATGGATCTTTTTAACATGAGCTTTTAGATTATGAGTTTCGGGGCTAATTTGTTAATTATCAATGAAATAATAAATGATTTATATCATGTTTTATATTGTTATTCGGACGAAAAATCACTTTTAATCATTACAAAGTCATCTATCAATACAATTGTCAAATAATCTATAATCGAACTAACTAATAATCCAACTTAACTAATTGCCGAATTGTTGAATTACCCTATCTTTGCCGACTGAAAAAAGAAACAGATGAAGTTTGACTTACTAAAGAAGGATCCGCAATCAAAAGCTCGTGCGGGAAGTATTACTACTGATCACGGTGTTATTGAAACACCAATTTTTATGCCCGTTGGGACAGCTG
>NZ_DATIDY010000239.1:0-9641 GCF_035456085.1 Flavobacterium sp. | reverse complement strand
AATTTAGATTTACCCTCTGATATAATTGCCGATTATGATGAAGCTGCAGAAGTCTTAAATTCATCTCCACGTAGTTCTGCTGCCCTTTTAAGATTAGCTATTCAAAAAATTTGTATTTATATGGGTGAACCGGGTAAAGATATAAATACAGACATAAAAAATTTGGTATTAAAAGGGTTACCTCCGAAAGTTCAGGAAGCTTTGGATAGTGTAAGGGTTATTGGAAATGAATCTGTACATCCAGGTGAATTAAATTTGAACGATAATCGTGAAATAGCTAATAAACTTTTTAAACTTGTTAATTTCATCGCAACTAAATTAATATCTGAACCAAAAGAGATAGATGAAATATATGGATCATTACCACAATCAAAATTAAATGGAATAAACAGGCGTGATAATATATAATAATCACTATACAACATTATTAAATGAGATAATTTAGAAAACTTCCCACAAACTTCCCAATACATAACTATGATCGTTGATTTACAAGGCATTACAGAAATAATTAAATACAGTCGAGGTCACAAAAAAATCCTTAAACACACTGATAATCAGGAGTTTAAGGTTTTTTTTATTTGAAATTTGTACGATTTATGTATTGTGTCTTTGAAGTTCCAGTAGATAAGTCCAATGATGACAAACTTATTTCATCAACAGACGTTTATATTTGTCTATATCTTTTAAGACAATACCGGTACCTATTACAACAGCCCTTAAAGGATCTTCTGCAATATAGACAGGTAAATCCGTTTTCAGCGATATTCTTTTATCCAGACCCCGAAGCATTGCTCCTCCTCCTGCCAGATACAATCCCGTATTATAAATATCGGCAGCCAGCTCTGGCGGTGTCAATGAAAGGGTAACCATAATAGCATCTTCGATTCTCTGTATTGATTTATCCAACGCTTTTGCAATTTCTCTGTAGCTAACCATGACTTCTTTAGGTTTGCCTGTAAGTAAATCTCTTCCGCGAACAGTAATGTCATCTGGAGCGTCATCAAGATTTTCCATTGCTGCACCAACGTCAATTTTTATTGTCTCTGCAGAAGCTTCTCCAACATACAAATTATGATGTGTCCTCATATAATACAATATGTCATTGGTAAAAACATCGCCCGCAATCTTTATAGACTTATCACAATTTATTCCTCCGAGCGCAATCACCGCAATTTCAGTAGTTCCTCCTCCAATATCAACAATAAGATGACCTTTTGGCAACATAACATCTATACCGATTCCAATAGCAGCAGCCATTGGTTCATGAATTAAAAAAATTTCTTTACCGTTTACACGTTCACACGACTCTTTTACAGCTCTCATTTCTACCTCGGTAATTCCACTGGGAATGCACACCACCATTCGAAGCGCGGGAGTAAAAAAACTTTTCTTTAATTCAGGTATGTTTTTTATAAACCAACTGATCATTTTTTCTGATGCATCAAAATCTGCAATCACCCCATCTTTAAGAGGTCTGATTGTTTTAATATTTTCATGTGTCTTACCCTGCATCAAATTAGCCTCGTGCCCAACAGCGATTATTTTCCCATTTCTAATGTCTCTAGCTACAATTGAAGGACTATCAACTACTACTTTCCCATTATGAAATATTAATGTATTTGCTGTCCCTAAATCTATAGCTATATCCGCTGTCATAAAGTTAAATGCACCCATAATATAGTTTTGTTTAGATAAAAACGTTTTTATTGGTGTTTTATTCCATCAAAATCCGATTAGATATGCTAAACTTATCATAAAGTGACATAGTTGCAATAAATTAGGTTATTAGTAAAAGAATTTTATTGAATCAGAACAGGGATTATTGGTTCTTAAAAGTGAATTGGGATTAGGAAGTACTTTTAATATGCAATTAAATGCGGTTTACTAATAAGGATTTGTAATTCAATTATTCAATCTCATATAAAATTATGCAATTAGCCTACAACTGTCCGTTATTAGGCTACAAATCAACTTTTAAAGCGCTCTAAATTTGCATAGTAAATAAAACATTTAATAATTATGAGACAGCAAAATAGAGTTTGGTTTATTACCGGAGCCTCCAGAGGTTTTGGGCGTATTTGGACCGAAGCCGCATTAGAGCGCGGTGACAAAGTGGTTGCAACAGCTAGAAAACTTGAAAGTATTTCTGCGCTAAGTGAAAAGTTCGGGGATAATGTATTACCATTACAACTTGATGTTACTAACCTTGAACAGATAAAAGAAGCCGTACAAAAAGCGCACGAGCATTTTGGCAAATTAGATATTGTACTGAATAATGCCGGTTATTCTTTGGTCGGAACGATAGAAGAAGGAAGTCCCGATGAGATTCGTGCTTTGTATGAAACTAATATCCTTGGGCCTGTCAATGTTATTCAAGCCGTATTGCCGATACTTCGTGAGCAGGGCTATGGACATATTTTGGGAACTTCAAGTAATTTGGGACATATCACGATGCCAGTAATCGGATATTACAGTTCTACTAAATGGGCATTTGAAGCAATCTACGAAAGCCTTGCAATAGAGGTAGAACAATTTGGAATCAAGGTGACTATCATTGAGCCAGGAGCCTACGCAACCGAATTTGGAAGCCTTGAGTCGCTTAAATTTGCCAAAGAAATTGATGCTTACCATGATTTCAAAGAAAATTTTATCAAAGGACTGCAATCCTTAGAAAGAGGTGATCCTAATGCTACTACAAAGGCACTTTTTAAGGTAGTCGATTCAGAAAATCCACCATTGCGTTTTAACATGGGAAGCCATAATCTTTCGTTGACAAAAAAAACATATGAAGAAAGGCTTGCAGTTTGGGAAGAATGGGATGCTATTTCGAGTTCTGCACAGGGTGAACCTAAATAAATTTGGACTGAAACCGATTATTAACATATAATCGGTTTTCTTATATTTGATAATAATTATAAACGGCGTGACTCAAATGATTGCAAACTATGAAAAAGGAAGATAATACACTCATCAAGTTCAACTCACTTTCTGATGCACATCGTTATTTTGGTATCGAAGATCCTAAACATCCTCTAATAAGTTTGGTGAAAGAAATACCTACAGTGCCCGAATCAAATAAACATCATCGCCACATCTTGGGTTTTTACAAAATATCATATAAGCCTAAATTACATGGCAGGGTGGAGTACGGACAAGGCTATTATGATTTTGATCAAGGTGGTTTGCTGTTTGCAGCTCCAGGCCAGATTGTCGGCACAAAAGAACCCGATGTTACACCATGTTCGGAATATACGTTGCTCATACATCCTGATTTTTTATTGGGATATCCCCTGGCTAAAAAAATAAAACAATACGGCTTCTTTTCTTATTCGGTTAAGGAAACGTTGCATTTGTCTGAAGAAGAAAAAAATACTATTTATTCCATTTTTAGTTTTATACAGTCTGAATTGGACAGCAGAATAGATGATTTAAGTCAAGATGTGATGATTTCACAAATCGAATTATTGCTAAGTTATGCCAACCGTTTTTATAAGCGTCAGTTCATAACCCGGAAAGCCATCAACAACGATCTTCTGCAAAAATTTGAAGCGATTCTGGACGAGTTTTTTGAGGATGAAACTGCGTTAAATAGAGGATTACCAACGGTTAGTTATTTTGCTGAAAAACTCAATCTTTCATCAAGCTATCTAAGTGATATGTTGCGTACAATAACCGGTCAGAGTACACAACAGCATATCCATGATCATCTAATTCTTAAGGCAAAAGAAATACTTTCGACCACTACTCTCTCTGTTGGTGAAGTTGCTTATGCTTTGGGCTTTGAACATTCGCAGTCATTTAGCCAATTTTTTAAAACTAAAACAAACCTGTCACCGCTGGAATTTAGGAAATCTTTTAATTGATATAAGTGAAGTTCATTTCATTAGACAAAAATCTAAAGTTTCTCTCTGAATAAAACATTTTAAATTTTTCTATCGTTTTCTCGAGAAATCAAAAATCTGTTAAAAATGCTTGTTCATTTACAGAGTTTCTTTCTGATTTTTGAAACATTTTAAAAAAATAAATCACCAACAAAAATTGACTATAGCCATAAACAGCGTCTTCAATGGGAATGGTCAACATACGAATCCCTAAAAATTTATCTGGATTGTAATTAACGATTGGAGAATCTAATCCTGTACCTGTCAATATTCCATTTACTGGAAAAAAACCCAACATGAGTACAAAGAAAACAAAGGATGCCTGACTAATCCAAGGAGCATGAACAATAAAATGAAGGCAAATTAAAATAGCAATAGTTGTACAAGCTGTGACAAATGTATAGTCCTTGTCTGTGTTTAATAAAGCGACAAGACTGCAAACAATTATGCTTACAAATACAATTATGTTATTAAATCCAGAAATCCATTTGAGTTTAAAAAAAGTATCAAAACAGAAATAAGTAAACATACAGGAAAACGGGATGCAAATAAAAAAAAGCCATTCCTCGATAGGTAAACCTGCAATATTGATTCCCAAAGTATACTCATAATTAAACCACCAAACACCATTTTCGGTAAACCAAATATCCCATAAAATAAAGGGAATAGCAACTATAAGCGCCGATTTTAGAAAGGCACCAAAATGTTTGTAAAACTCGATTCTTTTATCAAATGAGGCGATGAAACAAACAATGACTGAAAAAATAAGAATTAATAAATACGTGTACTGCTTCATTATTTATTCGTTTTAAAATATTTCTTCGGAACATATAAAAAGCCAAAACATTCTCCAAAATCCTTGTCCAAATGTTTATGATGCTGTTTGTGCGCTCTGCGAAGCGCCAAAAAATAGGTGTTATTACTATTGCGGAAAAATTTTATTCTTTGATGTATAAAAATGTCATGCACAAAGAAGTAAGCCATTCCATAAAGTGTGATTCCTAAACCAATATAAAACAAATAATTCCAACCATTAACAGAACCAAAATACATTAATGCGATTGCTGGCAAAGCAAAAATCACAAAAAAATAATCGTTCTTTTCCAACGGTCCGTCTGTACTATGATCGTGATGATCTCTGTGCAATATCCATAAAAAGCCATGCATAACATATTTATGAATAAACCAGGTAGCACCTTCCATGCTAATAAATACTGCTAGTACAATTAAAAAATACATCATTTTTCTAACATTGATTAAACATTTTTTCAATTACTTGATAACGGTAATCAAAAATATTTTCGAGCTTTTTTTTAATGAATAAAGAATGAGCAAATGTGCCAAAAACACCCATAGGCAATTCATAATCAACCAAATCTTTCATCAAAACGCCATCTTTATTTGGAATAAACTCATGAAAATGATTCCAAAGTTTATAAGGTCCAATAGCCTGAAAATCGGTGAAGCTCTTTTGATTATCAACTTGCATAATTCGGGTTTTCCATTGCATTGGAATTCCTAAAATTGGTGAAACTGTATAATCTATTTCCATTCCTTCATAAATAGCCAAATCGAGATTCTTTGACAGCACAGTAAATCCCATATCTTTTGGTGTAATTTTAGAAAGATTTTCAGGATTGGAAAAAAATCCCCAAACCGTTGCTATATCACAATTAATCTGATGCTCTCTATATAATTGGTATTTCATTTTATTTTTTTAAAACAGAATCATACAATTGTATCAGACTCGATGAATTAATTTGTTCTTTATGTTTTATAATAAATTGCTCGTCCTCTTTAATGTTTCGGGAATAACCTAAAAAAGCCGGGCAATTCTTTTGAACCGATAAACGGATCAATCTAATTTCGACATTATCATTCTCATTATTTACGGCCTTTTCGATATTCGTTTTCCCTTTTTTGAAAGTACTTAATTTTGAAAAAGGATTACCAACATGATTAGCCCAAATACTCTGCAATCCACCCAAATAAGCAAGATGAACACTGTTTTTTGGAGCTTTTTCTAATTCTTTTATCATAGCTTCGCACATTTTTTTATTCGAAACTGCTTGCTGGTAATGATTTCTGATATACTCCAAATCCATTCCGTAGCTTATTGCTGAAAATAAAAAAAAAGCGCTGTAAATCAATACTATTTTCATCCGATCATTGCTATTTTATAACGCACATAACTTCGCATCATTACATTCATTTTTTGAACATTAGCGATACGAACACGTTCTTTTAGAATGTTTTCGGCCTGCGTGTGTCTAATTTTGTTGAACAAAGATAAATAATAACGATACGCCAGATAAACACCAAATTTAGAGGAAGAAGGCAAAAGTCTAATTCCAACTAAAGCCTCCCTGAATTCATGTTCGATTTCTTTTTCAATTTCTTTTTTCACGCGATTATCAAAAACATTCATGTCAATATTTGGGAAATAAGTGCGCCCCAAAATCTGAAAATCTTCATTCAAATCACGAAGAAAATTTACCTTTTGAAAAGCCGAACCCAAGCTCATAGCATAAGGTTTTAATTCCTGATATTTTTCCTTGTCTCCATTGGTAAAAACCTGAAGACACATCAACCCTACTACCTCTGCAGAACCGTAAATATATTCTTTGTACAAATCCGAATTGTAATCTACTTTTTCTAAATCCATTTCCATACTGTGCAAAAATTGGTCGATTAAACTTCTATCAATTTTATATTTGCCAACAGTATCCTGAAAAGACTGCAAAATAGGATTTAGCGATATTTCTTCTTTCAAAGCCAAATCAGTTTCATTTTTAAATCTTTGCAACAAGGTTTTCTTGTCGTAGCCATGAAAACTGTCAACGATTTCATCTGCCAGTCGTACATATCCATATATCGCATAAATTGCTGAACGGATAGACGGTTTTAATGCCAAAATCCCCAAGGAAAAACTGGTACTATATTTTTTTGTAGTCTTCTTACTTACCTCATAAGACAATTCATCAAATAATTTTTTCATTTTTAATTTTTTTTAGTTGATTGACTTCTAATGCAACAATTTTTCCTGATATAATCGATGGTGGTACTCCGGGACCCGGCACCGTTAACTGTCCTGTATAATAGAGATTCTTAATCTGTTTGTTCTTTATTTTCGGCTTTAAAACCGCTGTTTGGGAGAGTGTATTGGCGAGTCCGTATGCATTGCCTCCGTAAGCATTGTAATCCTTAATAAAATTTGAAACGCAGTAGCTTTTTTGATAGATAATACTAGATTTCAAGTCTTTAAAACCTGTATGCTTTTCAACCCTTTTGAGCATTTTTTTAAGATATTTTTCCCGTATTTTTTCGTCATCATCAATTCCAATTGCCAAAGGCATTAATAAAAAGAGATTTTCACCATCTGGCGGAGCAACTCCATTATCTGTTTTTGATGGACAACAGGCATAAAACAAAGGATTTTCTGGCCACTTTTTCTCTCCGTAAATTGCATCAATGTGTGCATCTAAATCATTTTCAAAAAACAAAGTATGATGTTTGATATTTGGAATTTTCTCTTTGAAACCCAAGTAAAAAATCAGACACGATGGTGCAAAAGTTTTACTCTCCCAATATTCATCAGTATAATTTCTTTGCGAACTTTCCAGCAATGACTCGCTATGATGATAGTCTGATGAAGCAACCACAGCATCAAACTCATGTCTTATTCCGTTAATGAGTAGTGAACTTATTTTTCCGTTTTCAGCATTTATTTTTTCTACCGATTGGTTAAAATGAAAAACAACTCCCTGGGATTCTGCAACTTTTTGCATCGCCAAAACCAATTGGTAAAAACCTCCCATCGGATACCAAGTCCCTAATTTGTAACCTCCATAATTCATCAAACTATACAAAGCCGGAATATTCTTTGGAGATGCACCCAAAAAAATAACCGGAAATTCCATTAGCGTTTGCAATTTGGGATTCGAAAAATATTTAGCAACATATGATCTGAAATTGGTCAATAAATCTAATTTTAAAGCACTCGATGCAATTTTAGGCGAAATAAATTCCAACCAATTGTGACAAGGTTTTTGAACAAAATCATTCATTCCCACCTCATACTTATATTGAGCGGAATTCATGAATTTTTCTAATTGCTCTCCCGCTCCTTTTTCAATACTTTCAAATAGCAATTTCATTTCTTCAAACGATTCCGGTACATCCATTTTTGAATCTGAAAAAATCATTTCAAATTGCGGATTCAGTGAAACCAATTCAAAAAAATCAGAAGTTTTACAGTTAAAATCATTAAAAAAACGTTCTATAATGTCTGGCATCCAATACCAGCTTGGTCCCATATCAAATACAAAACCTTCTCCAGTTGTAAATTGTCTCGCTCTACCGCCTGGTTGGTTATGTTTCTCAAAAACATGTACCTCATTACCTGCTTTGGCAAGATATGCTGATGCTGAAAGCCCGGAAATTCCTGCTCCAATTACTGCTATTTTTTTCTTTTTTATATCTTGCATTAGTTCAATTAAATTTTATATTATGCTTCGGTAGCTTCTAAATAAGTGGAATACGCAATATTTAAAAACTTAGAAGGATCAGCATTTTTATCGTACAATGGTTTATGAAAATTATCTAATTTTTGAAGGAGACCAATCAATTGTATTTTCTCCTTTTCGTTTAAATCTGCCGTAACAATTTTGGTCGCCTGCCTTATTTTATCCATTTGTTGTTCTAAAATTTGCAATCCGTTTTGAGTAATTGTAATGACCTTGCTTCTTTTGTCTATTGTAGAATCTTTTTGTTCTACCCATTTATTCTGAATCAATCTGTCAATAATTTTCATTCCCGAAGGCTTATCCTGAATATTCTTTTTGATTAATTCCATTTTGGACATCGAACCAAAAGCTTTGAGATTAATCAGGTAAATAAAATCCTCCTGAGTCGAAAAATCAGAACCATAAATTGCCGATTTGGAATAGGATTTAGCATAACGATTCATGTGGACGATCAATGTGTTAATGACACTTTCGGGACTTCTACCATTTTGTTTGCCTTCCCAATTTAACTCAATCTCTTCCTCGTCTTTTATTATCCATTTTTTAAAACCCTCAATATCATCCGAATAAGATTCATTATTCAATTCAAATTCCTTAACCAAATCCAAAACATCTTTTAATAAAGTGTAATTCATAATTAAATTTTAGTTTACAAATATACTATTTTATAATTATAAAATATAAACGAACGTGGTAATTCTATAATATTTGTGTAAAATTATACTAAATGATTAGATGGTGAAAGTGAAAAACATTGAAAAATATCACAAAAAAAAAACCCAATCCTTTCGAATTGAGCTTTTTCAAAAAAAAAAAAAAAAATAAAAAGTAAAAGGAGTAAAATATTGAATTAGTTATTTTATATCAAACCATAATTTTGTAGTGAGCAAGTCTTTACCTTGCGCAGCAATTGCAGCCTGATAACTGTTTCCGTTTAGTGACTGTTCTGTACCTGGATAGAAAAAGCGCTGAGGAATCTGACCATCCAAAACGGTTGCCGGACCAGCTTTTAGCACTGGATAATCAAGTCTTCTCCATTCAACGAAAGCATCAAGACCTTGTCCGTAGAATGCAATCCATTTTTGTGTACCAATCGATTGAGCAAAATTTGTTGCATCGTACTTCACCGTTGGCTGATTAAGATAATTGGTAATTATAGTTGAATTGGTGATGCCAAATTGGTTGAACGAAGCGGTGATTGCATCTTTGTAAAGCTGTTCTGCATTTCCTG
>NZ_DATIDY010000238.1:0-7199 GCF_035456085.1 Flavobacterium sp. | reverse complement strand
AAAGGAATCGATGAAACATTTAATTCTGCAGCAAAAATTTTCATTTATGACCGATATGGTAAATTGATTAAACAAGTTCTCGCAACCAGTAATGGTTGGGACGGAACATATATTGGACATCAAATGCCGGCTGATGATTATTGGTATACTGTAAAACTAGAAGATGGACGCGAAGCGAAGGGACATTTTAGTTTAAAAAGATAAGGTTAATACATTAAATTAGTATTCATTTTAAACTATTTTAAAAATATCATTCAGATAACAATACTAAATTAAAGCCATGAATAAAATCATTCTATTAGCTTTAGCATTAATACTAAATTCTATTATTAATGCACAGGAAATAAAAGTTACTTCTGGTACATTACAAAGAATTAAAAATTTCAAATCCACTTTTGTCGATGCACGAAATATTGATGTATGGCTTCCTGATGATTATTCTTCGAAAGAAAAATATGCAGTTTTGTATATGCACGACGGTCAAATGTTATATGATGCAGAAGCTAGTTGGAACAAAACTGCTTGGGAAGTTGATGAAGTTGCCAGTAAATTAATGGCTGAAAATAAGACTCGTAAGTTTATAGTGGTAGGTATTTGGAATAATAACGTAAAACGCCATCCAGAATATTTTCCTCAAAAACCTTATGAAAGTTTAAGTCAAAATCAAAAAGATAAAATAACAATTGATTTAAAGTCAAGCGAAGCATTTAAACCAATATCTGATAATTACTTAAAATTTTTAGTGACCGAATTAAAACCTTTTATAGACAAAACCTTTTCAACTAAAAAAGACCAACAAAACACATTTATTGCCGGAAGCAGTATGGGAGGCTTGATTTCTATCTATGCCATTTGTGAATATCCAAAGGTTTTTGGAGGAGCTGCTTGCTTGTCTACCCATTGGCCAGGCACTTTTAGCTTAGAAAACAATCCAATTCCAGAAGCTTTTGCTAATTACCTGAAACGAAATTTACCAAATCCAAAAAACCATAAAATATATTTTGATTATGGTGATCAAACTTTAGATTCCTTATATCCGCCCCTACAGCAAAAAATTGACATTATAATGAGGTCAAAAGGGTATAATGAAAATAACTGGATGACTAAATTTTTTCCTGGGGACGATCATTCGGAAAACTCATGGAGTAAAAGATTAAATATTCCTCTGGAATTTTTATTAAAAGATAAAAATTAATCATTTAAGATATAATATCTGTTTTAAAGTTAGCCTATAATTAACACGCTTTTATAGAATAGATAACTTTCATCAATTTTATTATTTTGTACTTTTAACCACTTCATTTTAAATGCACAAAATCAATAATTATGATAAAATATTTCGCAGGAATCCTACTATTTATGGGTAGTTTGGGATTTGCTCAAAATTCAAATTTGACTGTCAATGTTACAAGTTTAAAAAATAATACAGGCAAACTAATTGCAGAATTGTATAACTCTGAAAGCAAATATCTTAAAACTGCTTATAAAATAAGTTCATCAGATATAAAAGCAAATGCCGCTTTAGTTACTTTTACTGAAATTCCAAAAGGAGAATATACAGTTCTTGTATATCATGATGCCAATAATAATGGTAAACTTGATAAATATTTAATTGGAATGCCTAAAGAATCAGTTGCCGTTTCCAATAATGCCAAGGGCTTTTTGGGACCTCCTAAATATGAAGAAGCAAAATTCATCGTCAATTCTGATTCTAAAATTAATATCAAAATGAGTGATGCTCATTAAAACACAAAACCCATTCAAATCAATGAATGGGTTTTGTGTTTTATAAAAAGATAGATTAGAACTTGAATCTTTTTCTATCAGTTTCTGACAAATAAATTTTTCTTAAACGAAGAGACTTTGGAGTAACTTCAACGTATTCATCTTTTTGAATATATTCTAAAGCTTCTTCTAAAGAGAATTTGATAGCTGGAATAATTCTAGCTTTATCATCAGCACCAGAAGAACGTACGTTAGAAAGTTTTTTCGTTTTAGTAACGTTAACAGTCATATCATCGCTACGGGTGTTTTCTCCAATAACCTGACCTTCGTAGATATCCTCGTTAGGATCAACAAAGAATTTACCACGATCTTGTAATTTATCAATAGAATAAGGAATTGCTTTTCCGTTCTCCATAGAAATTAAAGAACCATTGTTACGTCCAGGGATTTCTCCTTTGTATGGTTCGTATCCAATGAAACGGTGTGCCATAATAGCTTCACCAGCAGTAGCAGTAAGCAATTGATTTCTTAAACCGATAATTCCACGAGATGGAATATTAAATTTAATAATCATACGCTCTCCTTTACCTTCCATAGAAAGCATTTCTCCTTTACGGATAGTAACGAATTCAACCGCTCTACCTGAAAGATTTTCTGGCAAATCGATAGTTAACTCCTCAATTGGCTCACATTTTACACCATCAATTTCTTTGATGATAACTTGTGGCTGACCAATTTGTAACTCGTATCCTTCTCTTCTCATCGTTTCGATAAGAACTGATAAGTGCAATACACCACGACCAAAAACCATGAATTTATCAGCAGAATCAGTCTCACCAACTTTCATCGCTAAGTTTTTCTCAAGCTCTTTAGTCAATCTCTCACGAATATGTCTAGAAGTAACAAATTTACCTTCTTTACCGAAGAATGGTGAATCGTTAATTGTAAACAACATACTCATTGTTGGCTCATCAATAGCGATAGTTTGTAAAGCTTCTGGATTTTCAAAATCAGCAATAGTATCACCAATTTCAAAACCATCAACTCCTACAATCGCACAAATATCACCAGCAACAACTTGCTCTACTTTTTTACGGCCAAGGCCTTCAAAAGTGTGTAATTCTTTAATTCTTGATTTTATTACTTTACCATCTCTTTTTACCAAAGAAATTGGCATTCCTTCATTCAACACACCTCTTTCAAGACGCCCAATCGCAATACGACCTGTAAATGAAGAGAAATCTAAAGATGTAATCAACATTTGTGGAGTTCCTTCAGAAACCTTTGGAGCTGGCACATTTTTGATAACCATATCCAATAATGGCTCAATATTTTCTGTTTGATTTTTCCAATCATCTGACATCCAATTGTTTTTAGCAGAACCATAAACAGTTGGAAAATCTAATTGCTCTTCGGTAGCTCCTAATTCGAACATTAAGTCGAAAACTTTTTCATGAACTTCTTCAGGAGTACAGTTTTCTTTATCTACTTTATTGATTACAACACATGGTTTCAATCCTAAATCAATTGCCTTTTGCAATACAAAACGAGTTTGCGGCATTGGACCTTCAAAAGCATCTACCAAAAGACAAACACCATCAGCCATATTCAATACACGCTCTACTTCTCCACCAAAATCGGCGTGACCAGGAGTATCAATAATGTTGATTTTCGTTCCTTTATATTGAACAGAAACATTTTTTGAAGTAATAGTAATACCTCTTTCACGCTCTAGGTCGTTGTTATCAAGGATTAGGTCACCTGTATTCTCGTTGTCACGAAATAATTGACAGTGATACATAATTTTATCAACCAAAGTTGTTTTACCGTGATCGACGTGGGCAATAATTGCAATGTTTCTAATAGCTTCCATCTGTGATTTTTAATGGGTGCAAAGGTACACTTTATTTTGATATAAAAAATCTTTACGCATTAGTTTGATAATTTGTTTACTTAGAAACACTTATAGCAGCATTAGAATCAACATTGTCAGAATTATTTTAATTGCTAATTTTATTTTTTTTAATATTAAAATAATTACATTAGTTAAATGAAAAATAAAACCAATAAAATAGTACTAACATATATCCTCTCAGCATTATTTATTGCTATTATTAGTTTTAAATTCCTCAAGCAATTTCCATACACATCAAGTATTCATAATTATAATTTCATTAAAGACATTGTTTTCATCATAACTACAGGGCTTCTTCTTAAATACATTTTATCCCAAAACAATAAAAAAAACAGTGAAACTTACAAAAAGCTTAAACAGACCAACAAAAAACTAAAAGAGTCCAATGAAAAGTATGACATTGTAGCCAAAGCGACTAGTGATACTATCTGGGACTGGAAAATTCCTGAAGACAATTTTACATGGAACAAAGGCATCAAAGAAATTTATGGGTATACGCAGGAGCAAGTAGGAACAAATTCAAAATGGTGGTTCGACAATATACATCCGGAAGACAGCCTAAAAATGTCTATTAAACTTTATTCTTTTGTTGAGCAAAAAACAGAAATATGGCAAGATCAATACCGATTCAGATGCGCTAACAACACTTATAAATACGTACTGGATAGAGGTTTTATCCTTAAAGATGAAAACGGAAAAGCTATTCGAATGATTGGAGCTATTCAAGATATTACAAAACAAAAACAAGAAGAAAACAGGCTAAAATTACTCGAAACAGTTTTTACAGAAGCCAGAGATTCAATTATAATCACACAAGCTAACTCTACTAATACTCATCAAATTCCAGAAATAGTATTTGCAAATCCAGCTTTCAGCAAAATGTCTGGTTACGAACACTCCGAAATTATAGGAAAGTCTCTTTCTTTTTTTATGGGCAAAAATTCAGATACCCAAGAAATCGAAAAAATAACAGAAGCAATAAAAACCAAAACTGAATGTTCACTAGAAATCATACTTTACAAGAAGGACCATTCAGAATACTGGGTGAGACTTTCATTTGTTCCTGTTTATAATATTGAAAACAATCTTTCGCATTGGATTTCTATACAAAGAGATATAACAGAAGACAAAAAATTAGAAAAAGAAAAAGAAATTCTCATTCAGGAATTGACCAGTAATAATAAAGATTTAAAGCAATTTTCATATATCACCTCCCACAATTTAAGAGCTCCATTATCAAATTTGACAGGCTTATTACACCTCATCGAAATTGATACAATTGAAGATGAAGATTTGAAAGAAATTCTAAATGGTTTCAGCATATCAACACAAGTACTGAATGAAACCGTCAATGATCTAGCTAAAGCAATCACTATAAAAGATAGCCCTGCCGCACAAAATGAAGAAATACAAATAGAAGATATTTTCAAAAACATTCTAAACCAATTAAAACTAAGCATAGAAGTTCTAAAACCAAAAATAGAAATCAATTATGGGAATGTTTCCAAAATAAAAACCAATAGAATTTATCTGGAAAGTATATTACTCAATTTATTCACCAATTCTCTTAAATACAAATCCAAAAACAGAGATTTGATCATTAATGTTACACTTTCAAAAACAAATCACATAGTTACCATAAACTTCAAAGACAATGGTGTCGGAATTGATTTAGAAAGACATAACAACAAAATATTTGGTCTCTATCAAAGATTTCACAATTATCCAGACAGTAAAGGACTGGGCTTATTTTTAGTCAAATCTCAAATTGAAACGATGGGCGGAACAATCAGTATTCAAAGCGAAGTTGAAGAAGGAACTGAATTCATATTAACTTTTAAAACTCTTTAAAATGTTAGAATTAATCATGTGCATCGATGATGACCCAATTACATCTATGCTATTTAAAAAAGTAGTACAAAAAGCTTCTTTTGCAAAAAAAATAATAAATGCTTCCAATGGAGAAGAAGCTTTGATGCTTATCAACAACATTCCCAGTGAAGAAATAAAACCTCAATTACTTTTCTTAGACCTAAATATGCCTGTAATTAATGGTTGGGAATTTCTTGATTTATTTCAAGAGTCTGATTATTTCAATTTGTATGACACTAAAATCATCATTTTAACCTCAACAATAGATCCTGATGACATTAAAAAATCAAAATCTTATCCAAATGTGATTGAATTTTTATCCAAACCCATTACCATTGAAATGCTGCATTATTTAAGTTCCAAAATCTAATTAAGATTAAATATTCTTTTCATAATCCAAAAAATTAAGCATAAAAAAAGCTCCTTTTTCAAGGAGCTTTTTAATATAAATTATATTACTTACAATTTAGCAACATGCTTAGTTAACTTAGACTTCAAGTTTGAAGCTTTATTATCATGAATGATGTTTTTCTTAGCTAATTTATCAATCATAGAGATTACATTTGATAATTTAGCAGTAGCATCAGCTTTATCAGTTGCAATTCTTAATGCTTTAATAGCATTACGAGTAGTTTTATGTTGGTATCTATTTAATACTCTTCTCTTTTCGTTACTTCTAATTCTTTTTAGAGCTGATTTATGATTTGCCATTGTATTAGTTTTTTTTCTTAATTATTTCATTTTTTGTAGTCCGTAAGGGAATCGAACCCCTGTTACCAGAATGAAATTCTGGCGTCCTAACCCCTAGACGAACGGACCATGATCCCTCTAAGTTCGGAACTTTTAAATCAAAAAAAATTTGTAGTCCGTGGGGGAATCGAACCCCCCTTACCAGGATGAAAACCTGGCGTCCTAACCGATAGACGAACGGACCATTATTTTTTTATTCTAAGAACTTTTTTAATCTAAATATTTCTTGTAGTCCGTGGGGGAATCGAACCCCCCTTACCAGGATGAAAACCTGGCGTCCTAACCGATAGACGAACGGACCGTTGTTTTGCAACAGCACTACTTCTGTAATGCGGATGCAAAAATACAACTATTTTCTATTTGCGCAATAGCTAAACACATTTTTTTTTATTTTTTTAATATGCCTTAGCAAAAAGCACTCTTCCAGATGAAGGTTTCCCAGTAAATACGCAGCTTCCCGCTTGTTCAACCCTATCCAAAGGAATACATCTTATTGTTGCTTTTGTTAATTCTTTGATCTTCTCTTCGGTCTCAGCAGTTCCATCCCAATGTGCTGAAACAAAGCCTCCTTCACCATCTAAAACGGCTTTAAACTCATCAAAATTATTTACTTCAGTAATATGAGTATTTCTATAATTTAATGCGCGGTCAAATAAATCCTTCTGAATTCGCTCTAGTAAGTCATTAATATATTCAACAATTTTTCCTCCTTCAACAACTTCTTTTGTCAAATTATCACGTCTTGCCACCTCAAAAGTTCCGTTTTCTAAATCTTTTGGCCCCACAGCAATTCTAACCGGAACTCCTTTTAATTCCCATTCAGCAAATTTGAATCCTGGTTTTTGAGTAGTTCTGTCATCATATTTAACTGAAATTTTCAGCTTTCTCAATTTCGCTGTCAATTCATTCACTGCAGCAGTAATTTCTGCCAATTGCT
>NZ_DATIDY010000237.1:0-6982 GCF_035456085.1 Flavobacterium sp. | reverse complement strand
TCTTCGTGTTTTCTTTGCGAATCTCTGCGAAATAGAAAAACTGTAAACTTTTTAGGACTATACAATCACATATAAAAAGATACAAACGGTTTCAACCGTTGGAGACACAATACAATCAAAAATGACAACAACAAACAAAATAGAATTAATGGCTCCCGCAGGGAACTTTGAGTCATTACAAGCAGGATTAGATAACGGAGCCGATTCAGTATATTTCGGAGTAGAGCAATTGAACATGCGCGCCCGTGCAACTGTCAATTTTACCATGGATGATTTGCCGGAAATCGCCCGTCGTTGCGAAGCCAAAAACGTCAGAAGTTATTTGACTTTGAACACGATTATTTACGACCATGATTTATCGGTGGTAAAAACATTATTAAACAAAGCCAAAGAAGCCAACATCACTGCAGTAATCGCTTCTGACCAAGCAGTCATTGCCATGGCAAGAGGAATCGGGATGGAAGTCCATATTTCGACCCAATTGAACGTTACCAACATCGAAACCATTAAATTCTACAGCCTTTTTGCTGATACTATGGTTTTGAGCCGTGAGTTGAGTTTGCGACAAGTGAAAAAAATCACGGAACAAATCGAAAAAGAACAAATCAAAGGACCAAACGGCAATTTGGTTGAAATCGAAATTTTCGGTCACGGCGCTTTGTGCATGGCGGTTTCGGGTAAATGCTATTTGAGTTTGCATTCGCATAATTCATCGGCAAACCGAGGTGCCTGCAAACAAAATTGTCGTAAAAAATACACCGTAATCGACCAGGAAACTGGTTTCGAAATCGAATTGGACAACGAATACATGATGTCCCCAAAAGATTTATGCACGATGGATTTCTTGGATCAGGTAATCGATTCGGGTATTCAAGTCTTGAAAATTGAAGGCCGTGGACGCGCTCCCGAATATGTGGCAACTGTAATCAAAACCTACCGTGAAGCGATTGACAGTTATTACGAGGGCACTTTTTCCAAAGAAAAAGTGGCCGTTTGGATGGAAGCCCTGAACACGGTTTACAATCGCGGTTTTTGGGCGGGATATTACTTAGGTCAGGAATTGGGAGAATGGAGCGATGTTTCCGGTTCGGTGGCAACGCAAAAGAAAGTGTATGTAGGGAAAGGAACCCATTTTTTCCCAAAAGCCGAAATTGGTCAATTCAAAATCGAAGCTTATGACATCAAAATTGGGGATAAATTATTAGTTACAGGACCAAGTACCGGTGCACAGGAAATGGTTATCGAAGAAATGTACGTGAATGACCAATCAGTCGAAAAGGCAACCAAAGGCGACGACTGTACTTTCAAATTGCCTTTCAGAATCCGCATGTCGGACAAATTGTATAAAATAGTGGAAGCCTAATGGTTATTGTAACGCTTCAAAGAGACAAATGCATTGGGTGCAACTACTGTGTGGAAATGGCGCCTGTTCAATTTCAAATGTCCAAAAAAGACGGAAAATCGGTATTGATTAAAAGTGTAAATGCAAAAGGTTTTTACACTTTGAAATCACCCGACCACAGCATAACCGAAAGTTGCGAATTGGCGGCCAAAGCCTGTCCGGTGAAGATTATTACGGTGAAAGAGACGTAGAATTTACTTCTTTGGAATTCATAAAAAACCTATTTCATTTAAAACGGAATAGGTTTTTTTAGTCTACAATAGTTACATTTGTTAAAACACATTATCTAATGTTATGGATGAAGATTTAAAGAAATTCGTGTTATATACTGCACCAAGCGGAGAAATTCGCGTCGATGTTTTACTTCAAAACGAATCGGTATGGTTAACCCAAAAAGCAATCGCTGAGTTATTTGGAGTGCAAGTACCCGCTATAAGCAAGCATTTTAAAAATATTTTTGAAGAGGGAGAATTAATTGAATCTTCAGTTGTTTCCAAAATGGAAACAACTGCATCTGATGATAAAAATTACATTACAAATTATTACAACCTCGATGCCATAATTTCTGTTGGATATAGAGTAAACTCCGCTAAAGCAACTCAGTTTCGTATTTGGGCAACACAAACTTTAAAAGAATATATCATAAAAGGATTTGTCTTAGATGACAACCGTTTGAAACAAGGTCAGGCGATTTTTGGCAAAGATTATTTTAAAGAATTACTGCAAAGGGTTCGCTCGATTCGGGCGAGTGAAAGGAGAATTTACCAACAGGTAACCGATATTTTTGCCGAGTGCTGTATTGATTATGACAGAAATGCTGAAATAACCAAAAATTTCTATGCAATGGTTCAAAATAAATTTCATTTTGCCATTACAGGAAAAACAGCAGCCGAAATTATCTTTAAAACTGCCGATGCCAAAAAGGAAAATATGGGATTGACCACTTGGAAAAATAGTCCGAGCGGAAGAGTTTTGAAATCAGATGTGGTAGTTGCTAAAAATTATTTGGAGGAAAAAGAAATTAAACAACTGGAGCGTACCGTAACGGGTTATTTTGATTACATCGAAGGATTGATAGAAAGAGAAAATACTTTTACAATGAGCCAATTGGCCGAAAGTGTGAATAAATTTCTAAACTTTAACGATTATAAAGTCTTGGACGGTAAAGGAAGCGTTTCTAAAATACTAGCGGATAAAAAAGCAATTGAAGCATATGATGTTTTCAATAAAACTCAAAAAATAATTTCTGATTTTGATAAAGAAATAAAAAAACTGAAATGACGATTTTCCATAATTTTTAAAAAGATTTCTTCAAATATTACCCGAAAATTTCTAAGGAAACACTAATTGGTATTAGCATAAATTTATAAAATAGGGAGTTTTTTGTCCTTGTTGCATAAACTAAAAAAATAGTATCTTTACCCATTAAATCTTTTAAGAACTTAAATTGCTTTTATAGCAATACTACATATATCATTATGGCATGTACAAGTTGTTCAACTTCAGATGGTGGTGCACCAAAGGGTTGTAAAAATAATGGGACTTGCGGCACCGATAGCTGCAATAAATTAACGGTTTTTGATTGGCTTTCGAACATGAGTTTACCTAACGGAGAAGCTCCATTTGATTGTGTGGAAGTCCGTTTTAAAAACGGTAGAAAGGAATTTTACCGCAATACCGAAAATTTAACATTGAGTATTGGAGATATAGTGGCAACCGTAGCTTCTCCAGGTCATGATATCGGAATTGTAACGCTTACAGGAGAATTGGTAAAGATTCAAATGAAGAAAAAAGGAGTCAATCCATCTAGTCCTGATGTAGCCAAGATATACCGAAAAGCATCTCAAAAAGACATTGATATTTGGACGGCAGCCCGAAATAGAGAAGAACCTATGAAAGTTCGCGCTCGCGAATTGGCTATAATTCAAAAACTGGAAATGAAAATTTCAGATATTGAATTTCAAGGCGATGGCTCAAAAGCTACTTTTTATTATACAGCCAACGACAGAGTCGATTTCAGACTTTTAATTAAAGATTTTGCTAAAGAATTCAGCACCAGAGTTGAAATGAAACAAGTAGGTTTCCGTCAGGAAGCGGCTCGTTTAGGAGGAATTGGTTCTTGCGGTAGAGAATTGTGTTGTTCAACTTGGCTAACAGATTTTAGAAGTGTAAATACCTCAGCAGCACGTTACCAACAACTGTCTTTGAACCCACAAAAATTGGCTGGACAATGCGGAAAGTTGAAATGCTGCTTGAATTACGAGCTTGATACTTACATGGATGCTCTAAAGGATTTTCCGGAATTTGAAACTAAATTAGTTACCGAAAAGGGAGATGCTGTTTGCCAGAAACAAGATATTTTCAAAGGATTAATGTGGTTTGCTTATGTTGGGAATTATGCTAACTGGCATATCTTAAAGATTGATCAGGTTAAAGAAATTATTGCTGAGAATAAACTAAAAAATAAAGTGTCATCATTAGAAGATTACGCTATTGAAGTGGTTGCTGAACCAGAACAAAACTTCAATAACGCGATGGGACAAGAAAGCTTAACACGTTTTGATCAACCAAAAAGAAAGAAAAAATCAAACAAAAAACCAAGACCAGCTGGAGAAAAAGCTATTGCACCAAACAATGCTAACAAACAGCCAGCTATCCAAAAAAATACAAATCCAAATACACCAAACGCAAATACGGCCAACAAAGAAGTTCCGGTTAAAGAAAATCCAAACCCGAGCAATGGCAATAGAAATCGAAACAAAAACAATCGTAAAAAGAACAACAACAATCGTCCACCAGCTGCAGAGAACAAAACAGAACAGCCTAGAAAACCAATAATTATTAAAAAAAATGAGAATAAAGAATAGTTTATTGCTGCTTTTGGTTGCAGTAGTCCTTTTTTCGTGTGACAAAAAAAGAGTTTTTGACGAATATAAATCTGTAGGAAGCGCTTGGAATAAAGATAGTATTGTTACGTTTGATTTACCTGTTTTGGACTCAACAAAAAGATATGATTTATTTGTAAATTTGAGAGATAACAACAATTACAAATACAGCAATTTATTCCTGATTGTTTCGTTAGAAAGTCCAAATGGGTATACCAAAGTAGATACCTTAGAATACCAAATGGCCGAACCAGACGGCACTTTGTTGGGAGATGGTTTTACAGATATCAAAGAAAGCAAGCTCTATTATAAAGAAAATGTTCGTTTTAGAGGAAAATACAAAGTACATATTAAACAAGCGGTAAGAGAAAACGGAAAAGTCCCTGGAGTTACTCTTTTGGACGGAATTACCGAAGTAGGTTTTAGAATAGAAAAAAAAGAATAGAATAGTAGAATAGAACACGATTATGGCTATCAAAAAAAACAACACTCAAACAAAAAATGTCAATAAAGATGTGAAATATTATTCCAGAAAATTCTGGAAAATTTATTTCGGGGGACTTGGAATCATTGCTTTATTTTTTCTGTTTGCATCTTGGGGTCTCTTTGGATCAATGCCTTCATTTGAAGATTTAGAAAATCCTGATTCTAATCTAGCCACCGAAATCATTTCTTCAGACGGAGTTATTTTAGGTAAATATTTCAAACAAAATCGTTCTCAACTTAAATATTCAGATTTACCGAAAAACTTAGTGGATGCACTCGTAGCTACCGAAGATGCTCGTTTTTACGAACATTCCGGAATTGACGGAAGAGGAACTTTGAGAGCGATCGCCAGTTTGGGAACAAGTGGAGGTGCCAGTACTTTGACTCAACAATTAGCAAAACAGTTATTCCACGGAGAAGGATCAAAATTTTTGCCATTTCGTATTGTTCAAAAAATGAAAGAATGGATCATCGCCATTCGTTTGGAAAGGCAATATACCAAAAACGAAATCATTGCGATGTATTGTAATGTCTATGATTTTGGAAATTATTCTGTAGGGGTTAGTTCTGCCGCGCAAACTTATTTTTCTAAAGCCCCAAAAGATCTTACTATAGATGAATCGGCAATTTTAGTGGGGATGTTCAAAAACTCCGGACTATACAATCCTGTAAAAAATCCGGTAGGTGTAAAAAACAGAAGAAATGTAGTGCTTTTGCAAATGGAGAAAGCAGGTATTATTACCGAATCACAAAAACACCATTTACAAAGCTTACCAATTACATTACATTTTAAACTTGAAAGTCACAGAGAAGGTACTGCAACCTATTTTAGAGAATACCTTCGTGAATACATGAAAAAATGGGTAGAAGAAAATAAAAAACCAGACGGTTCAGACTACGATATTTACAAAGACGGTCTAAAGATTTACACCACAATCGATTCCAGAATGCAGGCTTACGCCGAAGAAGCTGTTTCGGCTCATATGGCAAATATGCAAGAAGAATTCTTTATTCAATCAAAAGGTAATAAAAATGCTCCTTTTGTAAATATTTCTGAGGCAGAAACCCAGCGCATCATTAATCAGGCGATGAAATCTTCTCATAGATGGGAGGTTTTAAAAGAGCAGGACAAAAGTGACGATGAAATAATCAAATCGTTTAGTGAAAAAACCAAAATGACGGTTTTTACCTGGAAAGGAGAAAGAGATACCATCATGACTCCATTAGATTCCATCCGCTATTACAAACACTTTTTGCAAGCTGGTGTAATGTCTATGGAACCGCAAACGGGTAATATCAAAGTTTGGGTTGGAGGAATTAATTACAAATATTTCCAATACGACCACGTTGGGCAAGGGGCAAGACAAGTAGGTTCTACTTTCAAACCGTTTGTTTATGCAACAGCTATCGAACAATTAAATATGTCTCCTTGCGATTCAATTCTTGACGGGCCATTTATGATTCGTAAAGGACGTCACCACGTTACCGAAGATTGGGAACCAAGAAACTCCGACAACAACTATCGCGGAATGGTAACTCTAAAACAAGCATTGGCATATTCGATAAACACTGTTTCAGCCAAATTAATTGATAAAGTTAGTCCCGAGGCAGTAATTGAACTTACTCATAAGCTCGGAGTAAAATCAGAGATTATCAACCAGCCATCTATTGCATTGGGAGCGGTTGAAATTACTGTCGAAGACATGGTAGCGGCTTTCAGTACATTTGCCAATCAAGGAGTATATACCAAACCACAATTTTTGACCAAAATAGAAAACAAAAGTGGCGAAGTTATCTACGAACCAATTCCAGAGTCTCATGATGTTTTGAATAAAGACATTGCATTTGCCATCATTAAATTGTTAGAAGGAGTAACCGAAAGCGGTTCTGGAGCAAGATTAAGAACAGAAGGTGGAGGAAATGGAGACAAACGTTGGACAGGTTATCCATACATGTTCAGAAATCCAATTGCAGGAAAAACGGGTACTTCACAAAATCAATCCGATGGTTGGTTTATGGGAATGGTTCCAAATCTTGTAACAGGAGTTTGGGTAGGTTGCGAAGATCGTTCGGCACATTTCAAAAGTCTTACTTATGGACAAGGAGCCGCAATGGCATTGCCAATTTGGGGTTATTTCATGAAGAAATGTTATGATGACAAAGGCTTAACAATATCTAAAGAATCATTTGAACGACCTGCGAATCTTTC
>NZ_DATIDY010000236.1:0-3061 GCF_035456085.1 Flavobacterium sp. | reverse complement strand
TAGATTAAGATAATCTCCATTTCCTTTATCAATTATCAGGGTCAATGATGCTTCTTTTACCAAAGAAATATCCACGCTGACATCCATTCCAATCAAATCTGACTGATTCAGTTTTTGTTTTATTTCTTTAGTTTGTTTCAGGTACAGATTATCTTCATCGACAAACTCAACAATTCCTTCTCTATCGGCGATTGAAGGATCTGATTGTGGTAAAACAACTGTAAATTTGGTTTCTTTATTTATCTTAATATTACCGCCAACTATTGGATTTTCAAGCGTTCCTTTTACGTTTAGTTTGGTATCAAAAAACAAATCTCCGTAAAACAAATCATTATCAGATGCTTTAGAATGTATCGCTCTAAAATCATGTGCAATAACTGTCAAATTGAAATTATAATTTCTGAAATCAGGAGATTGAATGGTTCCGTTTATCGCTAGTTCATTATTATTTTCATCATAAAGCGTAAACGTATCAAACGTAATTAGATCATTATTGAAAGTGACTTTTTCATCAGTTTTAAAGTAAGAATTGAGTTTTGTAATTCTGAAACCAGTATCATTAAAATTTAATTCGCCATTCACATTTGGGGCTTTAGTGTTTCCGGTAAGCTTCAGATTTCCTGACAAAAACCCTGAACCATCGGTAACATTTCCCATCGTAAAACCTTGAATACTTTTGATATTTAATTTATTAATGTCAACATTAAAATCAAAATTACTGTCACTGATTTTGTAAGTGCCATCAAGTTTTAAATCGTTTCCTTCACCTGTCAAAACCACATTTGCAACAAGCGTATTTGTCGTTTTGTTATCCACTTTTATTTCTATATTTCCGACTGGTTCCGCTTTGAAAGCAAAATTATCTATTTTGATATCCGAAGTAAAAATTGGCGAAGTCATCACGTTTTGTACAACCGCTGTTCCGTTAATCAAACCTTGCATCAGTGGTTTGTCTTTTTTGAGTACATTCATTAGGCTCTCGATTTTGAAATTAACAAAATCAAGTTGAATTGGTGCATTAGCCTGCGTACCCTGTGATTGAATTTTTAGTTCGTTGCCCGCATTATCTAAGAAAAATTTGTTGACATAAAGCCTTTTATCTCCAAATTCAATAGAATTTTCAGGATTGATATTCCATTTTTCATAATTAAGCATGAAGTCATCAGAGTTAATTTTCAGGATATTTTTAGCATCCTGACGCAGAAATTCTCCAGCAATAAAATACTGTTGTTTCTTTTTCACATCACTCACTTGGAGAGCGTAACTCAATATGTTGTTTTCAATTTTTCCAGAGAAATTTGTGAACGGAATTTTTAACTCTCCGCTTTCAATTGTTCCGAACGAAATTTGATATTCCAAAGCATTTTCTTTGGCTTCGACATTTATTTTTCCGTCAGCAATGGTATTATTAGCATAAACAATTCTCGGAATTGTGCCTTTTATTTCCAAAGAATCGGCAACGTTATTATACTTTCCTGTAATTTTAATAGGCTCCAAACCAGTTAATTTTGGAATTATTTTAAAAAGCACCGGATCATTATCAACCGTAATTGTAAAGGCCAATCGTTGTTCGTCAGCTTCGCCATTCACTTTCGGATTTTTTAAATCCATATATTTTGAAAGCGATTTTTTTAATGCTGCTGTTAATGTGGTTAACTTGTATTTACCGTCAATTTCGGCTTTTAGAAATTGAGAAGAAATTTTGATGTTGTTTTTTTCGTTATCCGCAAAAGCTACAATTTTAACCGAATCCAACACAATTGGTTCTGCTTCCTGCAAAATTTGAATGTTCGAGAGAAACACTTTTCCGTTAAGAAAATCCGGATTACTATTGGCAATATCGGCATCAACATTTCCGCGTAATTTCATCGGTCCGGCGTGAAGATTCAATTTTTCGAGATCAGCAATATCTAGGTTCAATTTTAATTGAATGGCTGGATATTTTTGTTGCGTATTTCCACTTGCAGCAAGGTTGAAATTTAAATTTGGGTCTTTCATTCCTGATTTTAATGCGAAAGATCCGTTTGCTATATTTCCTTTTACCGTTAAATCTCTGTACGTATAACGATTATAAACGGCTTTTTGAACAATTCCGTCCAGTTCTGCCTGAGCTGTTTTTGGATCCAAGCCTTTGCCTCTTACTTTTGCTTTTAGCGTAATTTTTCCAATAGAATCCTTTTTGATTAATCGACCCAAATCGAAATCAACCAAAGAAACCATTGCATCGTAACGTTCTTGTTTTTTAATGCGCTGGTCAAATAAAGCATCTACTTTTGCATTTCCAAAACTGCTGTTTAAAGCCAAATTGGTTTTGAAATTCTGTACAGAACCTTTGAATTTTCCTCGTAAATCAAACTGCGAAGGCAATTGAATCGAGTTTGGAATTGTTTTTTCGGGCACAAAAGAATACACATCTTTAGAAGTGCTGGATAATTTTTTGATATCTAAATCATAAAACGCTTTTTGAGCATCAGGCAAACCAGTGATTTTTCCCGATAATGAGACTTTGGTTGCTCCAATTCCGCTCATTTCAAATAGAGAAATATTTAAATTTTTTATCTTTCCATTTAATCTGGTATTTACATAAACAATCGCGTTTGGGTTACTTTTGAAAGGATTTGTTTTTTGCAAATCGGGAACGAACAATAAAACATCTTTGAATCCAACTTTTGACTGATTTAAATTCGCATCCAAACTAAGATTTGCAATATCTTTTTTCAGTGCATCAAGCGATGGATAGCTTACTTTTATTTTATTCTGAAGCAATGTTTGCGGCGTTCTCAAATACAAATTATCCAGATAAGCATTTTTCGGGCCATAAAAGAAATCTGTTTTTAAAGATTGGATTTCTAATCCGCTTTTTTCATTTACAACAAGTGATTTTATATTTCCCGAAATCGTATCGTTTCCATAATATAATTTCTCGGCTTCGAGATTGAATTTATTTAAATCCAAATGGTAATAATCAATTCCTTTTGCAATTGGTTTAGATTGCATATCATCAAATCGGAAAGCGATATTTTGTAAATTGACATCATTCAATTTTACCTTCCAACCCAAT